>CADEGR010000052.1:0-22460 GCA_902826935.1 uncultured Alphaproteobacteria bacterium
GACGAGCCCTCGGTCCTGGGCGAGGCGCTGAACGAGGTGTTCCTGCCGCTGTTCCGCCAGCAATTTCCGGAGGTCGTGGATTTCTGGCTGCCGCCGGAGGGCTGCTCCTACCGGGTCGCGGTGGTCAGCATCAAGAAGGCCTATCCGGGCCACGCCAAGCGGGTGATGCTGGGGGTGTGGTCCTATTTGCGCCAGTTCATGTACACCAAGTGCGTGATTGTCGTGGACGACGACATCGATGCGCGCAGCTGGCCGGACGTGATCTGGGTGATCTCGACCCGGGTCGATCCGGCCCGCGATCTCACCATCCTTGAGCATACCCCGATCGATTATCTGGACTTCGCCTCCCCGGAATCGGGCCTCGGCAGCAAGCTCGGCATCGATGCGACCAATAAATGGCCGCCCGAGACCAAGCGCGAATGGGGGGCCAAGATCCGGATGAGCGACGACATCGTGGCGCTGGTCAGCGAGCGCTGGGCGGACTACGGCCTGCCTGGCGAGGGCCGGCCAATCTGGCGCTAGCGCATCTGCTGGCCGATCGGCAGCTGCCGCGGCCGGCTTGGTAACGCTCCGTTAACCTCGCTGCTCTAGCATTCGCAGCGGATTGACGGAGAGCGTGCCGGCGATGTTCCTGGGCATAGGGTTTCTCGTGGTGATCGGCTGCGTGCTGGGCGGCTACGTCGCGGCCGGCGGTCATATGGCGGTGCTGTTTCAGCCGTTCGAGGTGGTGATCATCGTCGGCGCCGCGATCGGCGCCTTCATCGTGTCGAATGCGACCCAGCCGCATATCCTGAAAGAAACCATGAGCGCCTTGGCCGGCGTGGCCGGCGGCAAGAAATACGGCAAGGCGGAATATCTGGAGCTGCTCTCGGCGCTCTACACGCTGTTCCGGATGATCAAGACCCAAGGCGCGGTCGCGGTCGAGCCGCATATCGAGAACCCCCATGAGAGCACGCTCTTTCAAGAGTACCCGAAGCTTTTGAAGAACCATGAAGCGCTGGACTTCTTGTGCGACTACATGCGGCTGGTGACTCTGGGCGCCAAGAATCCCCATGAGGTCGACGCCCTCATGGACGAAGAGCTCGAGACCATGCGCAAGCATCAGGGCCATATCGCCCATGCCATCCAGAGCATCGCCGATGGCATGCCGGCCTTGGGCATCGTGGCGGCGGTGCTGGGCGTGATTCACACTATGGGCTCGATCACCGAGCCGCCGGAAGTCCTGGGCCATTTGATCGGCGGCGCCCTGGTCGGCACCTTCCTCGGCATTCTGATCTCCTATGGCTTCATCGCGCCGATGGCCGCGGCGGCCAAGGGGGCGGGCGAGGCCGAGCTCAAATATGTCGAATGCATCCGCCAGGGCTTGCTCGCCCATTTGAACGGCAGCGCGCCGCAGATCGCGATCGAGTTCTCGCGCAAGGTCCTGCCGCATGATGTGCGGCCGACCTTCAAAGACTTGGAAGGTGCCGTCGAGGCGGCCAATGCCAGTGCCCGCAAGGCGGCGTAAGCGCCATGGCTGACGTTGCACCGATCATCGTCAAGAAGAAGAAGGGCGGCGAGGAGGGCCATCACGGTGGCGCCTGGAAGATTGCCTATGCCGACTTCGTGACTGCGATGATGGCCTTCTTCCTCCTGATGTGGCTGCTGAACGCGACCTCGGAGGAGCAAAAGCTCGGCATCGCGAACTACTTCAACCCCAGCGGCTCGGTCTCGCGCTCGGGCGGCTCGACCGGCGTTCTAGACGGCACCTCGCCGATGCAGCTGCAAGGGGCCGTCGATCCGATGGCGACCCCCTCGGATATCGAGAGCGACGAGGATGCCGAGGCCGAGGCGGCGGCCGCAGCAGCCGAAAGCCAGCAGTTCGAGGAGATCGAGGCGCAGATCCAGGAGCAGCTGGCCGGCCTGCCCGAGCTGAAGGCGCTCGCCAACAATCTCGTGATCGACCAGACCCCGGAAGGCTTGCGCATCCAGATCACCGATCGTGACGAGCAGACCTCGATGTTCGCCTCCGGCAGCGCCACCCCTTTGCCGCATGCCCGCGAGCTCATGAACCTGGTGGCGACCGCGATCGGCCGGGTGCCCAATCCGGTCGCCATCAAGGGCCACACCGACGCGGCCCCCTTCGTCAACAAGCAGTCTTACGACAACTGGGATCTGTCGACCGCCCGCGCCAACACCGCGCGCCGCATGCTCCAGGACTCGGGCATTCAGACCGAGCGCTTCGCCAGCGTGGTCGGCCAGGCGGATCGCGATCCGCTGATCGCCGCCGACCCGATCGATCCGCGCAACCGCCGGATCAGCATCGTCCTGCTCCGCCAGGCGACCAGCCAGCCCGCCGGCCCGGCCCAGCCCTAGATCCGAAGGGCCGCCCACTCGCGGGCCGCGCCAACCAGCAGGCGGCGGACATGCGATGCCGACGGCCGCAGGTTCGGTGATTGGTGCCACCACCACGAAGCGTTTCGGCCACCTAGCTGGCGTGGCGCAGGCAGCCCCTGCCGCAACATTCCCGACCGAAGCCGCCAACCGGCTGGGCCATTGCGGCCAGCTGCGCGCTGGTGCTGGCGCCAAGCGCGGGCGGCGTGGCGTTCCGGCTTGGCCTTGCGCAGGTCCGATCGCCATCGCGCCGCCTGGCCCCGCGCAGATCGGGGTTTGCCAATGCGGCCGCCATGACCGCGCCGCCGGGCTCTCTCGGCAGCTCTACGAGCCATTGCGGATTGGGTAGATCCAGATGCGCAAGCGCTGCAGCTCGGCGACATCTGGTGGCAGAGGACCTGGCAGGATCGCAGGGCGCAGGACGATCAGGTCCGGTGCCGCGCCAAGTGGGCGCACGGCGACGCCCGTTGACCAGCCGCGGCGGCCGGCGATGGCGGCCGCCGGGCGCTCGGGCTGGCCGATGGGTCGCCCAGCCTTGGCCCGAACGGCCGGGGTGGTGGCGATTGAGGCTGGCTCTGCCGCGGCGATGGCGGCATAGTCCTGGCCAGCAAGCGGCGAGGATTGAGCGCATGGCGAGCCAGCGCAGCCTGGATCTTCTCGAGGACCTGCTGGCGCGCGCCGAGCGGGCTGGTGCTGCGCAGGCGGATGTGATGCTGGCCGAGCAGCGGGGCCTGAGCGCCACCTGGCGGCTGGGCCGGTTGGAGGGCGTCGAGCGGGCGGAGAGCGCCGATCTGGGCCTGCGCGTCTTCCTGGGCGGCCGCCAGGCGATCGTGGCGACCAGCGATCTTTCGGCAGCCAGCCTCGAGCAGCTGGTCGAGCGCGCGCTCGCGACGGCGCGGCTGGTGCCCGAGGACCCCTATGCCGGTCTGGCCGAGCCAGAGCAGATCGCCCGGCCGGCGCCGACCCTGGATCAGGATGACGGCGTCGAGCCCAGCGGCGATCAGCTGGCAGGCTTGGCCGCGGCGGCCGAGGCGGCGGCTCGGGCCGTGCCGAAGATCACCAATTCCGAAGGGGCGAGCGCCGGCTGGAGCCGCAGCCGCACCCTGCTCGCCGCCAGCAACGGCTTTCGCGGCGAGCGCTGGCGCTCCAGCCACAGCCTGGGCGTGGCGGTGGTGGCGCGCGGCCAGCACGGCATGGAGCGCGACTACGAGCACGCCACCGTGGTGCGCGCCCGCGATCTGCCGGAGCCCGGGGCGCTCGGCCGGCAGGCGGCCGAGCGGGCGGTCCGCCGGCTCGATCCGATCAAGGTCCGGAGCCAGGCGGTGCCGGTGGTGTTCGAGCCGCGGGTCGCGGGCAGCATGCTGCGCCATCTGGCGGCGGCGATCAGCGGGCCGACCGTCGCGCGCGGCACGACCTTCCTCAAGGACCAGCTCGGCCAGCGGGTGATGGCGCCCGGGGTCGAGGTGATCGAGGATCCGCTGCTGCCGGACGGCCTGCGCTCGCGCGGCTTCGATGCCGAAGGCGTCGCCAGCAGCCGGCGCCGGCTGATCGACGACGGCGTCCTGACCAGCTGGCTGCTGGACTGCGCCTCGGCCCGCCAGCTCGGCCTGGCGCCGACCGGCCATGCCAGCCGCACGGTCAGCGGCGCGCCCAGTCCCGCCCCGGCGAATCTGTGGCTGGCGCCCGGCAAGATCAGCCCGGCCGATCTGATCGGCACGATCGCCGAGGGCTTCTATGTGACCGAGCTCCTGGGCATGGGCGTCAGCTACCTGACCGGCGACTACAGTCGGGGTGCGGCCGGCTTTTGGATCGAGCAGGGCAAGCTCGGGCCGGCGGTCAGCGAGGTCACCGTGGCCGGCTCGCTGCCGACCATGTTCCGCCAGCTGACCGCCGCCAACGATCTCGAGCGGCGCTATGGCATCGATGCGCCGACCTTGCGGATCGACGGCCTGATGGTCGCCGGCCAGTGAGCCACAGCGAGCTCGCCGCGGATCGCGCCCTGGCGCGCCAGGCGGTGGCCGAGGCGGGCGCGCTGGCGCTGCGCCATTTCAGCCAGGGCACGGCCAGCTGGGACAAGAGCCCCGGCCAGATCGTGACCGAGGCGGATCTGGCGATCGACGAGCTGCTCTACCAAAAATTGCGTGGTGCCCGGCCGGACGATGGCTGGCTGTCGGAGGAGCGGCCGGATGACGGCTCGCGCCACGGTGCCACCCGGCTCTGGCTGGTCGATCCGATCGACGGCACCCGGTCGTTCGCGGCCGGGGCACCGGAATTCGCGATCAGCGTCGCGCTGCTGATCGAGGACGAGCCGGTGCTGGGGCTGGTCTTCAATCCGGCCAGCGACGAATGCTTCGAGGCGGTGCGCGACGGCGGCGCCTGGTGCAATGGCCGGCCCCTCAGGGTCAGCGAGCGGACCGAGCCGGCCGGGGCGTCGTTGCTCGCCAGCAGCAGCGAGCTGCGCCGCCGCCATTGGCCCGAGCTTATCCCCAGCGCCCTGTTCACAACTGTGGGATCGCTGGCCTACAAGCTCGCCCTGATCGCCGCCGGGCGGCATGACGGCCTGGTCTCGCGGCGCTGGGTCCATGACTGGGATCTTGCAGCAGCGCAACTGTTGATCCGGGAGGCGGGCGGTCACCTGGCCGATGCGAGCGGCCGGCCGCTGCGGCTCAATAGTGCCGAGGCGCGTCACAAAGGACTGGTGTGTGCTGGGACAAAAGCGTTGTTTGACAGGCTGTTAGTGTATTTGGTGGAGGCTTGACCGCAGCTTGGCGGCGTGGTTTGCAGAGCGTCCGGCACAGCGCGTTTGGGGGCGCCGTGGCGCAGATGCAACAAAGGCAGCCGAACTGCCACGGAAATGATCAGGCCGGCGGCAGCGCCGGAATATTGGCTGGCTACGTCTTGTTGGCGTGACATGCACCGAGTTCTGAACAGGACGCGGAATCGGTGGATGAGTGAAGAGTTGATCACGCCCATGACGAATGCACGAGGGATGGAAAGCATGGGCGGGTCCGAGACCGAGCGGATGATTGCGGAGCAAATTCCGCGGCTGAGGCGTTACGCACGCGCCTTGATGTCTGATCCGGTGCGGGCCGACGATCTGGTACAGGACACGCTGGTGAGAGCTTTGTCGCGCAGTCATTTGTGGCAGCCAGGCACGGATATCCGGGCCTGGATGTTCACGATCCTGCACAACATCCACGTCAATCACCAGCGCCAACGCTATGTCCGGGCCGAGCATCAGGAGCTGGTCGACGACCAGCCCGAGATGGCGACCCCGGCCTCGCAGGAGCACAACCTCGAGGTGCGTGATCTGGCGAGAGCGCTGCAACAACTGCCGGACCCACAACGGCAAGTGGTGCTGCTCGTCGGCCTCGAGGGCATGAACTACAAGAAAGTCGCTGCCGTCCTCGAAATCCCGGTTGGCACAGTCATGTCCCGCCTGCATCGCGGCCGCGAGACGCTCCGGCGTCTGATGGCCTACGGCCCGACGACCTCGCGGGCGGAGCGGGACCCCAAGAAGCACCTGATCTCATGAACACACGCGTCACCACGATCGACGAAGATGACTTCCAGGCCTTCGTCGATGGCCAGCTGCCGCCCGAGCGCTGCCGGACGGTCATGGCCTATCTCGCCGCCACGCCCGAGGAATCGGAGCGGATGAGCGAGTATCACCGCATGGGCGAGGACCTGCACCGGGTCTTCGACGAGGTGCTCTACGAGCCCTTGCCGAAGCGGCTCCGGGTCGAGACCTATCGCAAGAACCGCTCGATCGCCGAGCGCCTGCGCGACTGGTTCGACTTCGAGCCGACCACCCTCATGCCGCGGCTGACCGGCCTGGCCGGCGTGGTCCTGGCCAGCGGCCTGACCGGCTGGTGGCTGGGCGGGGAGTACCGGCTGGCCGAGCCGATCGAGACCCCGGCCATCAGCTTCGCCCGCCAGGCCGCCCAGGCGCATCTGCTGTTCGCGCCCGATCTGCGCCATCCGGTCGAGTTCGGCGCCGATCAGGAGGACAGCCTGCTCCTCTGGCTGTCGGAGCGGCTGGCCCAGCCGGTCCACGCGCCCAGCCTGCAGGCGATCGGCTTCGTGCTGGTCGGCGGCCGGCTGCTGCCGGCGGCCGATCAGGCGGCGGCCCAGCTGATGTATGAAGGGCCGGATGCCAGGCGGATCACGCTCTATATCCGGCAGCGCTGGAGCACCCCCTTGAGCGGCGCTGGCGAGAAGAACGTCAGCTATTTCGGCGAGGGCGGGCTCAGCATGGTCTACTGGACCGAGGGGCCGCTCGCTTACGCCCTGATCGGCGAGCTCGATCGGGAGCAGCTGTTCGCGACCGCCAAGACCATTCAGGAGCAAGTCGAGACCCCGACGATCGCGCCGGCCGCAGAGCAGACCGCCGACAAGAACGCAACCTGAGGCCGCGTACCCACACGCTGGCGACCTGGCCGGCCGCCGCCATTAGCCGCCGGCCAGGTCGGCGACCAGCAGGGGCAGATCGGCCAGATCCGCCAAGGTTGCGGCAGCGCCCAAGGTTCGGAGGCGGTCAGCATGCAGGGCGGCGTCCGGCACATGGCTGCCGCCGACGAACCCAACCACGCGCATCGCCGCGGCCAGACCGGCCTGCAAGCCCGGCTCGCTATCCTCGATCACCAGGCACTGCGCCGGTGCGACCCCGAGCGTCGCCGCGGCATGGAGAAACAGATCGGGCGCCGGCTTGCCGTGGGCGACCATGCTGGCGCTGAAGCGATGCTGGCCGACCAGCTGGCTGAGCCCGGTCCGCTCCAGGCAGAGGTCGATCCAAGCCACCGAGCTGCTGGAGGCGACGCAGCGCTGCCGGTCGAGCCGGGCCAGGGCCGCGGCGATGCCGCGGGTCGGCTGCAGCTCGCGCGCCAGCAGGTCCAGGGTCGCCGCCTCGAGGTTCTCGACGAAGCGTTCGGGCAAGGGGCGGCCGAGCTCCGCCTCGAGCTCCCGCGCCATCGTCTGGTAGCTGCGGCCGACGAAGCGGCGGCCGACGGTCGCCTCGTCGAGCGGACAGCCGATCGCAGCCAGGCCCTGCACGATCACCCGGTTGCTGATCACCTCGCTGTCGACCAGCACGCCGTCGCAGTCGAAGATCACCAGCTCGATCGGCGCGGCAGCTGCCATCGCTAGCCGGCGCGGCCGCATGCGCGATCAAGCTGCACCTTGGGTCGCTGGCTCAGTAGATGTCGACCTGAGCCCGACCGCCCTGCCAATTGGGCTTGGCCGGGGCCGGCGCCGCGGGGGCGACATTCGCGACCACGCATTCGAACGCCTTGTCGGCATGGTCGCCGGTCGGGAACTCGCTCAGATATTGCTGGCAGGCGGCGGCCGTGCCGGCAGCCTGGGCCGCTTCCCAGGCAGCGTCGTCGGCGGTCCGCGCCTGACCCGCGGCCGGAGCCACGGCGGTCGCGATCAGAAGTGCCCGAAGACTGGCACAAGTTGCCGATAGCCAACGCATCGGCGATCCTCCAGGTTATTCTCAACAATTGGCTGACCCGGCGCTGGCCTGTCAGGCCGGCGCTGGTAGCGGCCGTATCCTGCCACAATCGACCTCGATTGCAACCCGGCCCCGCTCGCCGGCCGTACCGTCGCTCCGGCGAGCCAGCGCAGCGCTGGCCAGGTTCTTAGATTAAACCTTATGATTCATGAAGTTGCTGTGAATGTCTCAGCTAGCGCACGCAGGTACTCTGCCGCTCATGCCGATCGGCTCGCACCCAGCGAGGCAAAGGGCCCGCCGACATCGGGCGCCTGCGGCATGGCCGATTCGCCGGGCGGCACCAGGGCCGGGATCTCGCTCGGCTCGAACGGCGATGCGCGCCAGAGCTGGATCATGGCCAAGGCCTCGGGGCCGAAGGCGACGATCCGGACCGGTTGCCATTTGCGCCTGATCACCGCCAGCCGTCGCTGCAGATAGGTCTGCCAGGGCAGTGTCCGGCCCAGCTGGGCGCGCGCCGCCGCCGGCGGCAGATATTCGAACACCAGCCGGCGCGCCCGCAGCAGGTCGAAGCCGTCGTGGTCGGTCAGGATCAGAGGCTGCATGCCGTGATTGCGGCATTGCTGCTCGATCACCGGCAGCAGCCGCGCGATCTCGTCGCGGCCGAGGCCGAACAGAGCCGCGGCGAGCAGCGGTCCGCCGGACCTGCCCGCCAGCTGCGGGACGAGCGGTGCTGGCCAGCCCTCGCCCGGCTGCGGCTCGGGCAGCGGCGGGCTAGGCGCGGCGGCGGCTGGCACGTGGACCGGCGGCTCGCGCCGGCGCAGCCATCTTGCGAGCAGGCTCGACCAGGCGGCCCGCGCCGGCTTGGCGGCGCTGGCATCCTGCTCCATCAGCTGCTGACGCAGACCGCCGGCCTCGCGGCTCAGCCGCTCCAGATCGCGGTCGCGGCTGGCGAGCAGCGCCTGCAGCTGGTTGCGCTCGCCGATCAGGCGGTTGAGCTGCTTGCCTTGCTCCTCGAGCTGCCGCTGCAGGTCGGCCATCGGCTCGGCATTGGCCGCCGCCGCGGCCGGATTCGGCGCGGCCGCTGGCTCGGCCCGCGGGCTGGGCAGCGGCGGGCGCGCCGTCATGTCGGGCCGATCATCCATGGTTGCGCGCTCATTGCATGATATGGCCGGACCGGCTTGCAGCCGGCCCACGAGCCTGTAGGGTGCATCGCGGCAAGATAAGCAAATCGGCGAGAGGGCGCCAAGCCATGGACGCCAGGCACTACGACGTGGTCGTGGTTGGCGATTTTCGATTCCCCGGCGGCACGTCCAGTGCGATCGCCGAGGAGCTGCGCGCCCAGGTGGCGGCCGGCTATCGCACCGGGCTGGTGGCGCTCAAAGGGCCGCTGCTGCGCTATCCGCACCCATTTCACCCCGGCATCCGCGCCTGCCTGGACGAGGGTCTGGTCGAGTGGCTGGATCCCGCCGGCCCGATCACGGCCGGCCTCGCGATCGCCCATCATCCAGCGCTGTTCAGCCTGCCGCCGCGCTACGGCCTGGCGCTGGATGCCACGGCGCGGCTTTTGGTCGCGCATCAGCCGCCGTTCGATGCGCGCGGCCAGCCGGCCTACGACATCGCCGCGGTCGATGCCCATGCCGCCGGCTTCCTGGGCGGGCCGATCACCTGGGCGCCGATCGGGCCGGTGGTCCGGGCCCAGCTGGCCGGCGCCGACCAGCCGCCGCAGCTGACCGCGACCGACTGGCACAACATCCTGGATGCCTCCCGCTGGGGCCAGCCGCGCGGCCGGCTGCTCGACGCTCGCCCGATCATCGGCCGGCATAGCCGCCCGGACCCCCTGAAATGGCCGGATGACCGGGCGCGCATTCTCGAGGTCTACCCGGACGATCCGGCGATCCCGGTCAAGATTCTGGGCGGCGGTCCGTTCCTGCGCGAACTGGTCGGCCTCTATCCCAGCAACTGGCAGGTCTGGCCATTCAACGCCATGCCGCCGGAGCGCTTTCTCGAGCTGCTCGACGTGTTCGTCTACTACCACCATAGCCGCTGGGTCGAAGCCTTCGGCCGGACCATCATCGAGGCGATGGCGAGCGGTGCCCCGGTCCTGCTCGACCCGACCAAGGCGGAGCTGTTCGGCGAAGGCGCCCTGTATGCCGAGCCCGGCGAGGCGCTGGCGCGGGTCCGCGCCTTGTGCGCCAATCGGGTCGCCTATCGCCGGCAGAGCGAGCTCGGCCATCGCGTGGTCCAGGCCCGGTTCGGGCCGCAGGTGCACGCGGAGCGCCTGCGCCAGCTGATCGGCCCGCCCGCGGCGAGCCGGCCGATGCTGCCGGGGGCGCGGCAGTCCAAGCGGGTGCTGATGATCACCTCGAACGGTGTCGGCATGGGTCACGTCACCCGGATGCTGGCGGTCGCGCGCCGCTGCCCGAGCGGCATCGAGCCGGTGTTCCTGACCATGTCGCAGGCGCTGCGAGTGATCGCCGAGCAAGGCTATCTCGCCGAGTTCCTGCCGTTCCATGGCTATCTGCAGGTCGATCAAGGTCGCTGGAGCCAATATCTGAGGGAAGAGCTGCACGAGGTTCTGGCCTTCTACGATCCTGCGGTCGTGGTGTTCGACGGCAACGTGCCCTATCAGGGCCTGGTCGGCGCCATGGCCGGCCATCCCGAGCCCTACTACATCTGGTGCCGGCGCGGTTTGTGGCGGCCGGGCGCGGGCGCCGAGGTGATCGAGCGCGAGCGCCATTTCGACGCGGTGATCGAGCCCGGCGACCTGGCCGGCAGCAGCGACGAGGGGCTGACCGCCCGCTTCCGGGAACGCACGCGCAAGCTGGCGCCGATGCGGCTGCTGGATGATCAGGACCTGCTGCCGCGCGACGTCGCGCGCGCCGAGCTTGGCCTGGCGCCAGATCGGCCGGCCGCGCTGATCCTGCTCGGCGCCGGCAACAATTTCGATTTCGAGAGCCTGCGCAAAGCCGCCGTCCACCGGCTGGAGCAGCAGCACGGCGCCCAGATCTGCATCGCCGACTGGCTGATCAAGGATCGGCTGGTCGATGAGGCCGACCCCGATCACCATCGCATTCGGCTGTCGAGCTTCCCGTTCAGCCGCCATTTCCACGCCTTCGACCTGGTCATCTCGGCGGTCGGCTACAACTCGTTCCACGAGATCCTCTATGCCGGCATTCCGGTGATCTTCGTGCCCAACGAGCATCCCCACACCGACGATCAGCTGGCGCGGGCACGCTTTGCCGAGCGGCATCATTTCGGCTTGTGCGTCCGGGTCGACGACGTCTATCGCCTGAGCGCCGCGATCGATCGGCTGCTCGACCCGGTGGAGCGGGCAGCGCTCGCTGCCCGGCGGCCGCGGCTGGATCCGCAGAACGGCGCGGCCGAGGCGGCCCGCTTCATCGAGGAGATGGCCTTCAGCCGGCGCATGGATCGCCGCTGAGCCAACGGCCGGCGGCACGGCCACAGGCGGCGGGCGTAATGCGCCGGCAGCCGATTCGGTGCTTGGCAGGGTCGCGCCCGAAGCGCTATCTGCTTCGCCTCGAAGTCCAGCGCCAGGTGGAGGGACCAGGAGATCATGGACGAAAGCACCCCGATGTCGGAGCCGCCGCTGACGATCTCGATCGCCGAGACGACCAAGACCGTGGGCACCACGGCGGACCGGCTCAAGACCTTCGTCCAGCGGATCGAGCGCCTGGAAGAGGACAAGGCCGGCATCGCCGACGACATCAAGGACGTCTATCACGAAGCCAAGAGCGAGGGCTTCGACGTCAAGGTGCTGCGCAAGGTGATCACGCTGCGCAAGAAGGACCCCCAGGAGCGCGCCGAGGAGGAGGAGCTGCTCGAGCTCTATCTGTCCGCCCTGGGCGGCTGATCGGCACCCCCATTGACTGACGGGCATCGTTCGAGAGCGGCAGGATGATGACGTTGCGCGCTCGCGGCCGGCTGGTCCGGCTGGCGACCATGATCTGGCTCCTGGCAGGCTTGCTGCCGAGCCCGCCGGCAGAGGCCAACGGCGTGATCGATATCGCCCCCGCGACCGGCCTCGCGATCGCGGGCTACGATCCGGTCGCGTACTTCACGGATCATCAGGCGATCCCGGGCAAGCCTGAATTCGCCGCGAGCTTTGGCGGGGCGATCTGGCAATTCGCCTCGGCCGAGCATCGAGCGGCGTTCCAGCAGGCGCCCGAGCGTTACGTGCCGCAATATGGCGGCCATTGCGCCTGGGCGGTGGCCGAGGGCTACAGCGCCCATGGCGATCCCAAGAGCTGGCATATCGCGGGCGACAAGCTGTATCTGACCTTCTCGCCCAGCGTCCAGGCGCATTGGCTGCAAGGGGTGGCCGGCTACATCGAGAAGGCCGACGCCAAGTGGCAGGGCCTGCGCGCCAAGCTGGCGAGCCAGCCGCCCCGACCGTGAGGCGCCCCAGACGGCGGATTGCGGGGCTTGACCTTCCAGCGACTGGAATGCCCATCTGCGGCCCAAATGCTTGGGAGGACGACCATGGCCATCGCCGGCGCGAAGCAGCAGCCCAGGTCTGCTGGCTGCTGCCATCAGCCTGAGCCGGCCGCGCCAGCCGCGCCGGCAGCCGTGCGCGATCCGGTCTGCGGCATGGCGGTCGATCCGGCGAGCAGCCGGCACCATGTCCAGCATGACGGCCAGGATTACTGGTTCTGCTGCGCCGGCTGCCGGTCCAAGTTCGCGGCCGATCCGGCCGCCTATTTGACGGGCAAGCCCAAGCCGCGGCCGGCGGCCGATCCGAGCGCGGTCTACACCTGCCCGATGGATCCGGAGATCGAGCAGATCGGGCCGGGCAGCTGCCCGATCTGCGGCATGGCGCTGGAGCCGAAGCTGGCCAGCGCCACGGCCGCGCCCAATCCGGAGCTGGCCGACATGACCCGGCGGCTCTGGCTGGCGGCCGCCTTGGCCGTGCCGCTGGTGCTCCTGGCGATGGCGCGGCATCTGGCGCCGCACAGCCTGGCGGGGCTGCCCGGGCGCGGGCTGGATTGGCTGGAGCTGGCGCTCGCCGCCCCGGTGGTGCTGTGGGCCGGCTGGCCGTTCTTCGAGCGCGGCTGGGCGTCGGTCAAGAGCCGGCATCTGAACATGTTCACCCTGATCGCGCTCGGCACCGGCGCTGCCTTCGCCTACAGCCTGGTCGCTGTGCTGGCGCCTGGCCTGTTCCCGCCGGCCTTACGCGGCCATGACGGCAGCGTCGGCCTGTATTTCGAGGCGGCGGCGGTGATTGTGACCCTGGTCCTGGTCGGCCAGGTGCTCGAGCTGCGGGCGCGCGAACGCACCGGCGACGCGATCCGCGGCTTGCTCGGCCTGGCGCCCAAGACCGCGCGCCGGCTGGCGGCGGATGGCACGGAGGCCGAGGTGCCGCTGGCCGAGATCATGGTCGGCGACCGGCTGCGGGTCCGGCCGGGCGAGCTGCTGCCGGTCGATGGCGTGGTCGAGAGCGGCCGGAGCGCCCTCGACGAATCGATGCTGACCGGCGAGCCGATCCCGGTCGAGAAGGGGCCAGGCGATCCGGTCACCGGCGGCACGCTGAACGGCGCGGGTGCTTTGGTGATGCGCGCGGAACGGGTCGGCAGCGCCACCTTGCTGGCGCGGATCGTCCAGCTGGTGGCCGACGCGCAGCGCTCGCGCGCCCCGATCCAGCGCCTGGCCGATCAGGTCGCGGGCTACTTCGTGCCGGCGGTGATCCTCGTGGCCGGGCTCGCGTTCCTCGCCTGGCTCACGTTCGGGCCGGCACCGGCCTTCGCCAATGCTCTGGTGGCGGCGGTTGCGGTCCTGATCATCGCCTGCCCCTGCGCGCTTGGCCTGGCGACGCCGATGTCGATCATGGTGGGGGTCGGCCGCGGCGCAGCCGCCGGCGTGCTAATCCGCAATGCCGAGGCGCTCGAGCGCTTGGCCGGGATCGACACGCTGGTGCTCGACAAGACCGGCACGCTGACCGCCGGCCGGCCCGAGGTGACGGCGGTGGTGCCGGTGGCCGCTGGCGACGCGGCCGAGCTGCTGCGCCAGGCGGCTGGCCTGGAGCAGGCGAGCGAGCATCCGCTGGCGGCGGCGATTGTCGCGGCCGCCAAGGCGCGTGGTCTCCGGCCGGCGGCGGCCGAGGCGGTCGAGTCCTTGCCGGGCAAGGGCGTGCAGGGGGAGGTCGAGGGCCTGCGGCTGGCGCTCGGCAATCAGGCCCTGCTGACCGAGCTCGGCCTCATGCCCGGCGATCTCGCACCAGTGGCCGCACAGCATCAGGCCGAAGGCGCCACTGTGGTGTTCGTGATCCGGGCAGGCGCGGTCGCGGGGCTGATCGCGGTCGCCGATCCGATCAAGCCGACCACGCCGGCCGCGCTGGCGGCATTGCGCGCCGAGGGGTTGCACCTGGTGATGCTGACCGGCGATAGCCGGGCGACCGCCGCGGCGGTGGCCGAGCGCCTGGGCATCACCGATCTGCGGGCGGAGGTCCTGCCGAATGGCAAGGCGGCGGTGATCGCGGCGCTGCAGGCCGAGGGTCGCAAGGTCGCGATGGCCGGCGATGGCGTCAACGATGCGCCGGCTTTGGCCGCGGCCGATGTCGGCATCGCTATGGGCACCGGCGCGGATGTGGCGCTGGAGAGTGCCGGCGTCACCCTGGTCCAGGGCGATCTAGAGGGCCTGCTCCGGGCGCGCCGCCTGTCGCGGGCGGTGCTGCGCAACATCAAGCAGAACCTGGCCTTTGCCTTTGGCTACAATCTGCTGGGCGTGCCGATCGCGGCGGGCGTGCTGTATCCAGTCCTGGGCCTGCTGCTGAGCCCCATGGTCGCGGCCTTGGCAATGAGCCTGTCCTCGGTTTCGGTGATCGGCAATGCGCTCCGCCTGCGCGGCCTCGATCTGGCGCGCTGAGGCGATGGGAGGACGAGCGATGAACATCGGCGAGGCGGCGGCCAGCGCGGGCGTGCCGCCCAAGACCATCCGCTACTACGAGGATATCGGCCTGATCGCGCCGGCCGGGCGCAGCGAGGGCAACTACCGGGTCTACAGCGAGCGCGAAGTCCATATGCTGCGCTTCGTCCAGCGGGCCCGCTCGCTCGGCTTCACGGTCCAGGACTGCCGCCAGCTCCTGGCCCTCTACCGCGATCCCGGCCGGGCCAGTGCCGACGTCAAGGCGATGGCGGAGCGTCGGATCCAGGAGCTCGACCGCAAGCTCGCCGAGCTCACCTCGATCCGCCAGACCCTGGCCGGCCTGGTCGAGCATTGCCATGGCGATCAGCGGCCGGATTGTCCGATCCTGGCCGATCTGGCCGCCGCCGACGGTCCCGGTTGAGCCGCCGCATCGCCTAGCCGCCGCCGTCGGATCGTGGCAGGGTGCGGTCCTTGCGGACTCGTGGGGAGTGGCGGATGCGAAAGCTGGCTTGGCTGGGGCTGATCGGCCTGATCGGGAGCGGCACCCTGTCGCTGGCGGCCCCGCCGCGCGGCGCCTTGGCGGTGACCGGCGATGCCGAGCGCGGCGAATATGTGCTGTTCATGGGCGGCTGCATCGCCTGCCACACCGACGCCAAGAACGGCGGCAAGCCGCTGGCTGGCGGCCGGGCGCTGCCGACGCCGTTCGGCACCTTCTACAGCCCCAACATCACGCCCGATGCCGCCACCGGCATCGGCGGCTGGACGGAGCAGGATTTCGTCCGGGCGATGACCGAGGGCCGCTCGCCGGAGGGCCATTATTATTATCCGGCCTTCCCGTTCACCTCCTACACCCGGATGAGCGAGCAGGACCTGGCCGATCTGAAGGCCTATCTCGATTCGGTGCCCGCCGTCGCCAGCCCGGCAAAGCCGCATGAGCTGAGCTTCCCGTTCAGTCTCCGGCCGCTGCTGTTCGGCTGGCGGACGCTGTTCTTCGAGCCGGGGCCGTTCCAGCCGGATCCGGCCAAGTCCGAGCGCTGGAATCGGGGCGCTTACCTGGTCCAGGGGCCGGGCCATTGCGGCGAATGCCACACGCCCCGCAATTTCCTGGGCGCCCCCGATGCCAGCCATCCGCTGGCCGGCACGGCGAGCGGGCCGGACGGCAAGAAGGTGCCGCCCATCACGCCGCAGCCCGACGGCCTTGGCGACTGGAGCGCTTCGGACATCGCCTACATGCTGCAGACCGGCATCCTGCCCGATGGCGATGCCGCGGGCGGCGCCATGGCCGAGGTGATCGATGATGCGACCGGTCATCTGACCAAGGACGATCGCGACGCGATCGCGGAATATCTGCTGTCGCTGCCACCCTCGGCCGGCGCGGCGCCGGCGGCTGGCAGCTGAGCGGCGCTCCGCACCTCAGCCAGCCGGCGGCAGCGGCGGTGGGCAGTCCCAGCTGGCGCCGGGCGGCGTCGGCGAAGGCGCCGGCAGCGTTGCCGGCAGGCCTTGTGCCGGGGTCAGCGCCGGGCCGGCGGCGGTCCGGAACAGCGTGGTCGGCGCCAAGGGGCTCGAGGCGTCGAGCGCCAGCTGCAGGTCGAAGCTCTCCGCCAGGAGCAGGAGCGCGTGGCTGGCGGTCGGCGCCAGCGCCGGCGGAATGGGATCGACGATCCAGGCCGAGCCCGGGACATGCAGGACCTCGTGGCTGCTGTCCTCGATCGTCTCGTAGTGATAGGCGAAGCGGTCCTCGCAGGTCCGCAGCGCCAAGCCCAGATCGGCGATCCGGTTGTCGATGAACGGCGCCTGGCTGGTGGCGAACCGCAGATTGTCGTGCTCGCTCGGCACCGCCTCGTCCGGATAGATCTCTTGGATCCGGCTCGGGCCGGGTGCGGCGAAGGCGAGGTAGAGCCGGAAGGTCAAGGCCTGCTCCGGCGCGTCGCCCTTGGTCAGCAGGCGCTGGCCCGGCCGGTTGACCAGATAGTTGGCCGCCCGCCGGCCGCGCCAGGAAACCGGTCGGACCACGACCGCGCTGATCCCTGGCTCGGTCGCCACGATCTCGAAGCTGAGCTCGGCCGGGAATTCCAGGCCCCGATCGGCCTGGCTGAGATCGCGGCTGCGCAGGAAGCGCCAGGGCGGCTCCTCGCGCTGCGCCCGCAGCACGGCCGCCGGCACGGAGGCGATGTAAGGGGGTGGCGGCGCTGGCGGCGGCGGTGGGGTCGTCTGGCAGGCGGTCAGCAGCAGGCAGCCGGCGAGTGCCGGGCCGGCCCAGCGCCGGCCGCCCGCCGCCCGCCCGACCACCCTCTCCAGGCCCGCCTCGATGGCCGCTCCTCCGTTTGCCAAACTACAGCGCGATCAAAGTAGTCTGGCGAAACCGCTGCGGCGACGCAAGCCGGCGCTGCTCAGCGCAGCGGACCCTCCGGCAGCGCTTGCGAGAGCACCTCCGCCCGGAAGCGCTCGATCGCCGCCTCGTCGGCACGCTCCGCCGCGGTCAGGTCGACCGCGATCTCCTGCTGCACGTGGGAGGGCGGGCCGGACAGCAGGACCAGCCGGTCCGCCAGCATGATCGCCTCGCGCAGATTGTGGGTCACGAACAGGACCGTGGTCGGATGGGCCTGCAGCGTCGCCAGGAGGAGCGTGCGCAGACGTTGCGCGGTCGGCTCGTCCAGCGAGACGAACGGCTCGTCCATCAGCAGGAGATCGGGATCGATGATGAACGCCCGGGCCAGCGCCACCCGCCTGGCCATGCCGAGCGAGATCCGGTTGGGATAGACCTTGCCGATATCGACCAGCTCCATCGCCGCCAGCCATTCCGCGATCTTGCCGGGTGCATCGTCAGGATCGGGCAGGACCAGGCGAAGATTGTCCTCGACCGTCAGCCAGGGCAGCAGGCGCGGCTCCTGGAAGACATAGCCGATTCGCCAATCGGCCGGCAGGTCGATCCGACCCTCGAACTCCCGATCCAGCCCGGCGATCAGGTTCAAGAGCGTGGTCTTGCCGCAGCCCGATGGCCCGAACAGGGCCACCAGGCCGGAGTCCGGCACCTGCAGCTGCAGATCCTTGATCACCAGCTTGGGCGGCGCCGCGCCGACCGCGGCAAACCGCTTGGCGCGCACGCTGATCCCGAGGCCGCTAGCGGCGCCAGCGGGTGACATGACGCTCCAAGGGCAGCAGCACGGTCCACTCGATGATCTGGATCACCACGACGAAGGCGAGCGAGTAAGCGAGGATGCTGGTGACGTCGAACAGCGAGAAGTAGGTGCCGATCTTGAAGCCGACGCCGGACGAGCGGCCGAGCAGCTCGGTCACCAGCACGATCTTCCAGATCAGCGCCAGCCCCGAACGGCCGGCCGCGGCGAGGTAAGGGTAGAGCTGCGGCAAGACCACGAAGGCCAGGGTCTTGCGCCGGCCGAGCCGGAAGCTCGCCGCCATCTCCAGCAGGCTGCGATCGAGCGCCCTCGCGCCCTCGCGCACGGTCACGACCACATTCGGGATCTTGTTGAGCGCCACCGCGAAGATCAAGGCACTCTCGCCCAGGCCGATCCAGATATAGGCCAGCACGATGATCACCAAAGCGGGGATATTGAGCAGGAAGACCAGCCAGGGATGGGCGAAGCGGTCGAGCAGCGGCAGCCGACCCATGGCGAAGCCGATCACCGTGCCGATCGTCATGGCGAGCACGAAGCTGGCCGCCACCCGCAGCAAGGTGGCCCCCAGATGCCAGGCGAGCTCGCCGCTCTGCAGCTCCGCATAGGCGCGCAGCAGCACCGCGCCGGGCGTCGGCAGCCGGGTCGGCGCGCCGGCGATCAGGGCCGCCAGCTGCCAGACCAGCACCAGGATGGCCAGGGACAGCACCGGCACCAGCGCCGGCCGCAGCCGGGCGCTCAGCGCGATCGGCGCGACCTCGGGCGGCGCCGCCTCGGCCAGCTCGCCGGGCCGGCTGACCGCCGGCCGCTCGACCGCCATCCGGCTGCTGCTCAGTAGGCCGCTCCCTGCCAGAAGGTGCCGGCGGTCAGCGTCGTGGCGCCGCCGACCAGCTTCTCGCCGCCGAGCTGCGCCAGGATGTCATAGAGCTTGGCGGCCTCGGCCTGCTCGGGCGCGCCCCAGTGCTCGACGATGCCCGCCTGGTAGCCCTTGGCGAGCGCGGCCAGCGTGGCATCGTCCTCGGCCTTGGTGACGCCGCGCAGGCGCTGCCATTCCTGGTCGGTCTGCATCAGCTGCTTGGCGGCCTTTGAGGCGTCGACGAAGGCGTCGATCAGCTCCGGATGGTCCTTGGCGAAGCTCTCCTGGAAGACGAAGCCGAGCTGCGGCACCTGGCCGGCAACGCCCAGCTGCTTGATCGCGTCGGTGACGTCGAGCAGGCGTCGATAGCCCTTGGCCTCCAGCTTGGCGGCGAAATGCCAGTAGGTCAGGGCGGCGTCCAGCTCGCCATCCTGCAGCTTCTCGTTCAGGAGCGGCGGCGCGCCATAGACCGGCTCGAGCACGCTCGCGAGATCGAGATCGGCCTGCTGCCGGGCCAGGGCCTGGATCAGGAGCCAGCTCTTGTCGACCGGGCCGCCCGCGATGCCGAGCTTCTTGCCCTTGAGATCGGCCAGGCTGGCGATCCCGGAATCCTTCGGCACCATCAACGCGCCGATCGTGCTCGAATAGGGCACGAAGGTCAAAAGCTCGCCCTGAGCGCGTTGTCGCGACACCCAGAGATAGTCATCCACGATCGCATCGACGGCGCCACCCTGGAGCGCCACGTTGGTGGCATCGCCGCTGCCATAGGGCTGCACCTCCAGGCTGAAGCCGTGCTCGGCGTCGAGCTTGTGGTGCTTGATGACGTCCAGCTCCCAATTGACCGTGCCGAACTGCAGCACGCCGACCCGCACCGTGCCCAGATCGGCGGCTCGGCCCGGCGCCGGGCCGACGGTCAGCCAGGCGGCGGCGAGCGCCAATCCGGCCATCATCTGTCTGCGAACGATCATCAACCTGCCTCCCTGTGCCTCGTTGGGCGCCATGCGAGCGAGCTTGGTGGCTGCGCGTGCGGCGCGCGTCGAGCGCGACCGATCTGCCTAAGGTAATGCGCCGCCTGGGCCAGGCAAAGGGCTGCGGCCAGCACCCATCACACGCCTGGATTATCGTCCATGGTGCCGATGATCGTCTGATCGAAATCAATCACGGCGCCGGTCATCAGGCCGGATTCCGCGGAGGTCATGAACGCGACCGCGCGGGCGACCTCGTCGGCCTCGATCAGCCGGCCAAAGGGCTGCGTCTTCGTCACGACCTCGAGCCAGTTCTCGGGCCGGCCATGGACTTCGGTCTGGACCACATGCTCGCGCGGCGTGTTGGTCCAGCCGATGTTGAGCGTGTTGACCCGGATCCGGTCGCGTTTCAGCGCGTTGGCGACGCCACGGGTCAGGGTCATGAGCGCCCCCTTCGAGGCGGAGTAGGCCAAGAGAAAGGGCGGGCCGCCATAGGCCACGATGGTGCCGATATTGGCGATCGCACCCTCGATCCGGTGCCGCCGCATCACCTCCACGGCGTGCTGGATCATGAAGAACTGGGATTTGACGTTGAGCGCGAACAGCCGGTCCCAGATCTCCTCCGTGGTGCTCTCGACCGTGCCGCGGTCGGTCGCGGCGGCGCAGTTGACCAGGATGTCGAGCCGGCCGAAGGCGGCTTCGGCCTGATCGACGACGTTGCGGCCCTCGGCGACCCGTGCGAGGTCCGCCTGGACGAAGATGGTGCGGCAGCCGGTTTCGCTCAGCGCCGCGGCCAACGCCTCGCCCGGCGCGCGCGAGCGGCCGCACAGGACCAGGCCGGCGGCACCCCGGGCGGCGAACAGGCGCGCAGTCGCCTCGCCCAGCCCCTGCGTGCTGCCGGTGATGACCGCAACCTTGCCCGCAAACTGGGCCGCTCGAGGATCGCTTGCCATGCTGGCCTCCCTGGCTTGATTGGTTCTGGCGAACGGCGTCATGCTCCAGCAGGGACCGCATTTTGGCAAGGCAAGGCAAGATCGGGCGGCCGCAGCCCGGTGCGTCCGGCCCGGCCGCGGCAGCGAGCCGCTTGCTTCAGCCGTCGCGGTCGTCGGCGCCTGCGGTCGGCCAGCGGACCAGCCGGTCGGGCGTCGAATGGCCGATCTGGCTGACCAGGAGCCCGAGCGCCGAGAGCACCAGCGCCACCAGCAGCGTGCGGCGCAGGCCCGGCTTTGGCTTCGAGAACGGCATTGGCGCTCTCCCCCTTGATGGTGCCGTTGGCCGGCCGCTCCGGGTTTGAGCTTGATAAGCTAGACCAAAACCGTGGTCGGGCGATAGCGGTCGGCGCTGCGAATCCGGCGGAGCGCCAGCCATCTCGATGGTTGCGCCGCGCGCTGGAGTCTGCTTGACCGATGCCGATGGGCAGGCGGGACAGGCAGCGATTCCCCATGCCGGACCGATTGGCCGCGGCGCTGCGGCCACCATATGATGGCCAGGCGGGACGCGGATGGCCGCGAAGGAGGATAGGCGCGTGACGAGCGGTGCGATCGAGCGGGCGAGGTGCTGGCGCTGGCGCGGCTTCGCGCCGGCGTTGCTGCCGGTGTTGCTGGTGGTGCTGTTGGCGGCTTGCGAGGCAGCGCCGGTGACCGGTCGCAGCCAGCTGATCCTGGTGCCTGAGTCTCAGGATGCGGAGCTCGGGCTGCAGGCCTATCAGCAGATCAAGGACGAGACCAAGATCTCGAAGGATCCGGCGCTGAACCGCCGGGTCGAGACGGTCGGCCGGCGGATCGCTGCCGTCAGCCCGCATCCGGACTGGCAGTGGGAATTCACGGTGTTCGCCAATGACGAGCCGAACGCGTTCGCCCTGCCGGGCGGCAAGGTCGGGGTCTATAGCGGTCTGTTCAAGGTCGCGAAGAATGATGCCCAGCTGGCCGCCGTGATCGGCCACGAGGTCGGGCACGCAATTGCCCGCCACGGCGCCGAGCGAATCTCGCAGGGCCTGCTCGCCCAGGCCGGCGGCGCTGCGGTCGGTCTCGCGACCGGGAGCGACAGCTATGCCGGCGTCTATGCCGCGGCTGCGCAGCTGGGCGTGATCCTGCCGTTTTCGCGCACCCAGGAATCGGAGGCCGATCACATCGGCATCATCATGATGGCCAAGGCCGGCTACGATCCGCGCCAGTCGGTCGCCCTTTGGCAGAACTTCAAGAGCCTGGAGCGGTCGGGCCGGCCGCCGGAATTCCTGTCGACCCATCCGGCCGAGGACACCCGGATCGAGCGCCTGCAGGCGCTGATGCCGGAGGCGCTCAAGGTCTACCAGCAGACCCAGGCGGCCAAGCAGAGCTGACAGAGCCAGCGGCGAGCGCAGCGCGCTGGCGCTGCAACGCGAGCAAGGTTGAAATTTAAGGTTGCTCGTTGTTAACTATCTATCAACTTTTAAGGCTTAATCTTGCGGTGATGGCCGCAAGGCGAAGAGCTGGCGGCTGCTGATGGCTAGAATGCTGGAGGTTTCAGGGATGGCTCACCAAGCTGGTCAGGCCTTGCCGGTCGATCTGATCGATCCGCGCACGGTGCAGGAAGTGGCAGCAATCTACGCGGCCCGGCGGGCCCGTGGCTGGAGCGATTTCGCTGCTCACCATGCCGCCGTGATGGTCTTGTGGGAGACTTGGCCGAATCAGTCGTTCCGCGCCCTGGCGGAAGCCGTCGCCGCGATCGTGACACCGATCGAGCCCCAGCGCCAAGCGGCGTAGGACCGCCGACGAACCAGCTTGCCCGGGCTGCCAGCCAAACGGACCGCAGCCTGCTGATCT
>CADEGR010000052.1:22560-26464 GCA_902826935.1 uncultured Alphaproteobacteria bacterium
CGGGCTCAATCCTGTCGGCTCAGCAGGCAGGCGTCGCCATAGGAATAGAAGCGGTAGCCTTGGGCGATGGCATGGGCATAGGCGGCGCGGATGCGCTCCAGGCCGGCGAAGGCGGCGGCCAGCATCAGCAAGGTCGAGCGCGGCAGATGGAAATTGGTCAGGAGCTGGTCGACCAGGCGGAACCGATAGCCGGGCGTGATGAATAGATCGGTCCGGCCGGTGCCCGGCTGGATCAGGCCCTGGGCGTCGGCCGCGGCTTCGAGCGTGCGCAGGACGGTCGTGCCGACCGCGATGATCCGGCGCTGTTCGGCGCGGGCGCGGTTGATTTGGCGCGCGGTCGTGGCGCCGACGACATAGCGCTCGGCATGCATGCGGTGCCCGGCGGTATCCTCGACCCGGACCGGCAGGAAGGTGCCGGGTCCGACATGCAAGGTGATGCAGCCATGCTCGACGCCGCGTGCCGCCAGCGCCGTCAGCAGGGCCGGCGTGAAATGCAGCCCCGCCGTCGGTGCCGCGACCGCGCCATCGGCGGTGGCGAACATGGTCTGGTAGTCGTGGCGCTCCGTGGCCGCGTTGGCCACGGTCGACCTGATATAGGGCGGCAGCGGCATCCGGCCGTGCCGACGCAGGCGCTCGAGCAAGGCCGCTTCAGGCAGCGGAAAGGCCAGCGTCAGCGCGCCGGCCGGCCCCTTGGCTGCAACGGTTGCCGACAGATCCGGCGCGAAGTCCAACCGATCCGCCAGACGGCATTTGCGTGCCGGCCGGGCGAACGCCAGCCATCGGGATTCGCCGTCTGGGGCGGCGGTCGGCTCGACCAGGGTCACCTCGATCGCCGCCTCGCCCCGGCGGCCGGCAAGCCTGGTCGGCAGCACGCGGGTATCGTTGAACAGAAGCAGGTCGCCCGGCTGCAGCAGGTCAGGCAGATCGGCAATCCTGCGGTCGCGCAGGCCGGCCGCGCCGACCTCGAGCAGCCGCGCCCGATCGCGCGGCACGATCGGCCGCTGCGCGATCAGCTCCGGGGGCAAGACGAAATCGAACTCGGCAACCTTCATCGGCCAGGCATCCCGACACCCATCGTGGTGCGTGCGCAGTCTACAGCATGGCGCGGCCGCCTAAGCCAGCGGCATCCTCGGCGGCCGACATCAGGGCCCCAGCTGCACATTCATGCCGCCCAGCCGATGAGGATAGCAGCCATGGCGACGGCCGCGAGGACGCTTGCGGCAAGCCGGTCGTAGCCGGACATGATGCCTCCGATGTCTCGGCTGTGCTCGATCAGGGAGGGTTTGCTATAGCGATGCAATCGAATGGGCTTGGCGGCTTGCGCCGCTTGATGCTCGGGACGCCCGCGCTTCGAGCAGGCTGCGGCAGCGCCTGGCATCACGGCAAGGGTCGACGATCCATCACCCTGGGCGGCGACCGAGATATTGGCAGTGTTTGTCAGGCGTCAGCACCAGCCGCATCCGCCGGCCGCGCCTCTTAGTCAGCACCTGGATTCGGATCATCCGGCCCTTGTGGGAGCCCCGGCGGCCGGCGCTTGCGCCCTCGTCCTCAACGTCCGCCGAACGGTGCGCCGTGCTCGCGCGAGATCGTCGGGCAAGGTAGCGTTCGCCGGCAGCATCGTAGAAGCTCTTTCGTCCTCGGCTACCGGCGCAAGAGAGCTGCTCCCCGATAGCCGGACAGTGACGTAAGCTCTGGATTTGTGTCTGTTGGTCGCCGATTGAAGGAGACCAACGATGTCGAAGCGGAGGCAGTACAAGCCGGAGTTCAAGGCGAAGGTGGCGCTGGAGGCTGAAGGGCGAGCAGACGGTGTCGGAACTGGCGAGCCGGTTTGGCGTGCACCCGACCATGATCCATCAGTGGAAAAGGGCGCTGCTCGAAGGGGCTGCGGAGCTGTTCGAGCGTGGCGGCACGAAGCAGGAGCCGGCGGTCGACGAGGCGGCGATCAAGGGCTTGCACGCCAAGCTCGGCGAGCTGACGGTTGCCAATGATTTTTTGTCCGAGAAGCTCGAACCATGGACCAGCAAATGAGGCGCTCGATGGTCGAGCCTGGCCGGGCGGATCTGTCGATCGTTCGGCAGCGCCGACTGCTCTCGATCAGTCGATCGACGTTCTATGCGACGCCTTGCGGCGAGCGCGACCTGAACCTCTCGCTCATGGCCGAGATCGATCGGCAGCTTCTCGACACGCGGTTCTACGGGGGTGCGGCAGATGACCTGGCATCTGCGGGCCAAGGGCTGGCAGGCCAACGTCAAGCGGGTTCGCCGTCTGATGCGCAAGATGGGCTTGATGCCGATCTATCAGCGACCCAGGACCAGCACGCCGGCGCCAGGGCACAAGGTCTATCCCTATCTGCTGCGTAACCTGGCGATCGATCGGCCCAATCAGGTCTGATGGACCGATTTGACGTAGATCCCATTGGCCCGCGGCTTTCTCTACCTGGTCGCGATCATGGACTGGTCGAGCCGCAAGGTCCTGGCTTGGCGGTTGTCGAACACCATGGAGGCTGGCTTCTGCATCGAAGCGCTCGAAGAAGCCTTGGCTCGCCACGGCAAGCCGGAGATGTTCAACAGCGACCAGGGCAGCCAGTTCACCGCTATCGCCTTCACCCAGTCGCTCAAGGCCGCCGGTGTCCGCATCTCGATGGACGGCAAGGGCCGATGGCTGGACAACGTCTTCGTCGAACGGCGATGGCGATCGCTGAACTACCAATGTGTCTACCTGCACGCCTGGAGCGGCGGCCGCGAGGCCAATGCCGGGATCGGCGCCTGGATCGACTTCTACAACCAGCGGCGCCCTCACGCTGCCCATGATGGCCGGACGCCAGATGCCGTCTACCACCAGCCCGAAGCCACGCCGCCAGCCGAGATGGCGGCCTGAGATGACCACGGACAACCTGACCAGCAGGCACCACCCGTAGCTTAAACTCCCAACGTCATTGTCCGGCTATCGGCGAGCAGCTCTAATCAATCCACCAGATGGTAGCGGCGAGAACGACGGCGGCAAGGAAGTTGCCAGCGAGCTTGTCGAAACTGGCGATCCGGCGAAAGTCCCTGATGCGCCCGAACCTCCGCTCGATCAGATGACGCGCGGCCGGCGATGCGCGCGAAGGAGATCGGGTAGTTTGCGCGACGCCGTGCTCGGGCGGACGGCTGGGGCGCCGCGTTCCGCCTGCAACTGGCGGACGTGGCTGACATCGTCGTCTGTGTCGGTATTCAGCCGGACGCTTGGCGGCAGCATAGTTTCGATCCGCTTGGCTGCGCCCGACATGGCGTAACCGGCCAGGATTGACAGGCGGTCGTGGCTGGTCATCCCGCAAGATGCTGGTTGGGAACCGGCATGAGGACAGGCCTGCTCTACGCAGCGTTGCGGGACGACCATGGAGAATTGATGGGGCTTTGATGTCGCGTCCGAACGGTCGAGAGTTTGCGTGGTCGACGCCCTGGGTTGATCGTGCGCGAAGCGGCGGTGCTCAGCGATCCGATGCGCTGATCGGCTGGTTGTCGGACCTGGACCTGTCGCTATCCAGGATCGGCCTGGCGGCCGGCCCGCTGTCGCAGTGGCTGGATGCGGGGCTGGCCGGAGCTGGCTTTGCCGTTGAACGCCTCGAGACGCGCCAGGCGCGATGCATGCGAAGCCACGCCGATCAAGACCGACCGCAAGGAGGCGCGGCATCGCGCAGCTGATGCGGCTGGGTTGGTTTCGGCCGGTCCATCGCAAGTCATTGGCGGCGCCGGTTCGCGCCGTGCTGACGGCGCGCCAGCTGGGGGGGGCCAAGCTTCATGATGTCGAGATGAGGCTTCGCGGGATTCCTTGCTGCTTTGGCCTGAAGGTAGGCAGCACCACGCCTCGCACCTTCGAGGCCCGCGTCCGCGCGCTGGTCGAGAGTCACCCGACCCTGACGACC
>CADEGR010000053.1 GCA_902826935.1 uncultured Alphaproteobacteria bacterium
GGCACCTCGCAAACGCTCTGCTGTAACGGGCGTTGATGGTCAACCCTCTTCTTAGAGCCCATCCGGAAAGAAGTTGAGCGAAAACAATCTGTTATGGCATCCGCATTCTGCCAAGAAGAACGGAGCCATGACCGATGTGGACTGCTTTCGCTCGCACGCACCATGAGCGCTTGAACGCCCGCTACGCAAGCGATGTGACCGATGACGAGTATGGGCTGATCGAGCCACTGCTGCCGCCGGCGAAAAGCGGTGGTCGTCGACGAAGGACGGATTTGCGCGAGGTGCTGAACGCGATCCTCTATCTGATCCGCAGTGGCTGTCCTTGGGACATGCTGCCGAAGGACTTCCCGCCGAAGAGCACGGTCTACGGCTATTTCCGGCGGTTCTGGCAGGACGGCATCTGGCATCGGATCTGGATGATCCTCTTGATGCAGACGCGTGAGCAAGCCGGCAAGGAGGCCTCGCCGACGGCCGGCGTGGTCGACAGCCAAAGTGTGAAGACCACGGAATCCGGCGGATTGCGCGGCTACGACGCCGGCAAGAAGATCAACGGCCGCAAGCGCCATCTGGTCACCGACACGATCGGCCTGCCGCTCAATCTTGCTGTGCATGCCGCGAACATTCAGGACCGTGACGGTCTGGTCCTGGCCTGTCGCTGGATCAAGCGGCAGTTCCCCTGGTTGCTCTGCCTCTTCGCCGACGCCGGCTATCAAGGCCCTATCGCCGCAGGCCATGCCGCTGGCGCTGGGCTCCGGCTCAAGATCGTCAAACGGCCGCCGCATGCCGTCGGCTTCGAGGTCATCCCCAAACGTTGGGTGATCGAACGAACCTTCGGCTGGCTGGGCCGCAACCGTCGTCTCGCCAAGGATTTCGAGCGGTTGATTGAAACGTCGACAGCCATGATCGTCGTCGCCATCATCCAACTCCTCGTCAGAAGATTGGTAAACAGCTGAAATCTAAGAAGAACTTCTCGGATGGGCTCTTAGGATCGAAGCCTGATCAGCCGGCCCGGTTGAGCTACCGTTAGCACCTTCTTCAGGTCCTGGGACTCCATGCGGCTGGAGCAAGGATCGGCCGTGACCGGATTCCCAGGATCGCATGGACCACGCCCAGCATCGCCGCTCATCATGAAGGCAGCGTAAACGTCCGAGCCAAACCGCCGCTCCTTCGGGTTGTGGCCCTGGTCCATCCCAATTCCAGCCGTTGGCAGAGCGCGCCCGTCGCTCTATGGTGCGCGGCAATCCACGAAAAGCTCGCCAGGAAGGGGAGGGGCGGCATGGCCACCCATACCGTGTTCGACAAGTCCAAGCTGCCCTCGCGCCATGCCACGGTCGGCCCCGATCGGGCGCCGCACCGCTCCTACTACTACGCCATGGGCCTGTCCCAGGACGACATCGCCCGGCCGTTCGTCGGCGTGGTCACCACCTGGAACGAGGCCGCACCCTGCAACATCGCGCTTGGCCGCCAGGCCCAGGCCGCGAAACGTGGCGTCGCCAAGGCGGGCGGCACGCCGCGCGAGTTCACCACGATCACCGTGACCGACGGCATCGCCATGGGCCACCAGGGCATGAAGGCGTCCTTGATCTCGCGCGAGGTGATCGCGGATTCGATCGAGCTCACGGTGCGCGGCCATGCCTATGACGCGGTGGTCGGCCTGGCCGGCTGCGACAAGAGCCTGCCGGGCGTGATGATGGCGATGGTCCGGCTCAACGTGCCGTCCGTCTTCATGTATGGCGGCAGCATCCTGCCCGGCCGTTTCCGCGGCAAGGATGTGACCGTCCAGGACGTGTTCGAGGCGGTCGGCAAGCATGCGGTCGGCCAGATGTCGGACGAGGAGCTTCTGGAGCTGGAGCAGGTCGCCTGCCCCTCGGCCGGCGCCTGCGGCGGCCAGTTCACCGCCAACACCATGGCTTGCGTGTCCGAGGCGATCGGCCTGGCGCTGCCCGGCTCGGCCGGCACGCCGGCCCCCTACGAGACCCGCGACCAGTGGGCCGAGGCGTCCGGCGAGGCGGTCATGGCGCTGCTCGCCAGCGGCGTGCGGCCGCGCGATATCGTGACCCGCAAGTCGCTCGAGAACGCCGCCCGCGTGATCGCGGCCTCGGGCGGCTCGACCAATGGCGGGCTGCATCTGCCGGCGCTGGCCCATGAGGCGGGGATCGACTTCGACCTGCACGACGTCTGCGAGATCTTCCGCAGCACGCCCTATATCGCCGACCTCAAGCCGGCCGGGCGCTATGTCATGCGCGATCTGCACGACGTCGGCGGCGTGCCGCTGCTGATGAAGGCGCTGCTGGATGGCGGCTATCTGCATGGCGACTGCATCACCGTCACCGGCAGGACGATCGCCGAGAACCTGGCCGAGGTGACCTTCAACCCCGATCAGCCGATCGTGCGCTCGACCGCCGCGCCGATCATGCCGGTGGGCGGCGTGGTCGGCCTGAAGGGCAACCTCGCGCCCGAGGGGGCCATCGTGAAGATCGCCGGCCTTGCCAGCCTGTCCTTCAGCGGCCCGGCCCGCTGCTTCGACAGCGAGGAGGCCGCGATGGCCGCGGTCCAGTCCGGCAACTACCAGCCGGGCGAGGTGATCGTGATCCGCTACGAAGGACCGAAAGGCGGGCCGGGCATGCGCGAGATGCTGGGCGTGACCTCGGCGATCTATGGCCAGGGCCGGGGCGACCAGGTGGCGCTGATCACCGATGGCCGGTTCTCGGGCGCCACCCGCGGCTTCTGCATCGGCCATGTCGGGCCGGAGGCGGCGGTCGGCGGCCCGATCGGCCTGCTCCAGGATGGCGACGTCATCACCATCGACGCCGCCGCCGGCGCGCTGGACGTGGCGCTGAGCGACGCCGAGCTGGCCGCGCGCAAGGCCGCCTGGCGGCCGGTGCGGACCATGTATCCCTCCGGCACGCTCTGGAAGTACGCCCAGACCGTGGGCCCGGCCGAAAAGGGTGCGGTGACCCACCCGGGCGGCGCCGTCGAGATCACCAGCTACGCCGATCTCTAAGGCGCAATCGGAAGTAGAAGAAGCAGCAAGGGACGGCCCTGGGCCGTCCCCGCTGCTCGTCGTGCGCAAGAGTCACGACAACATGAAATTTATTGGCGTGGTAAAAATTCCTTAAGTTCTCTCTTGCAATCTACGAGACGAACCGACATATCGCTGCATTCCAACCTTCGGGTTCATTGCTGGTTTGCGGGAGAGAGCGATGAAGCACCACTCTCTTGCCCAAATTGGGGTGAGCACCGAAGCGGAGGCGCTTGCCGCCCGAGCCGAGGTCGAGGTCCAAGAGGGTAAGCTGGCCGATCACCACGACGGCCAGAAAGACTACTTCGTCGAGCGCAACGGTCTGCGCTATGCCGGCAGCCACCTGATCATCGATCTGTGGCAGGCGGAACACCTCGACGATATCACGACGATCGAGCTGACCTTACGGCGCGCGATCAAGGCGGCGGATGCGACCCTGCTGCACCTGCATCTGCACGAGTTCTCGCCCAATGGCGGGATCTCGGGCGTGGCGGTGCTGGCCGAGTCGCATATTTCGATCCACACCTGGCCGGAGCGCGGCTATGCCGCGATCGACGTGTTCATGTGCGGCGCGGCGCAACCCCACAAGGTCGTGCCGATCCTGAAGCACGCGTTCAACGCCAGGACGGTCACCATCGGCGAGCAGATGCGGGGCGCGTTCTAGCGCTTCGCGCAAGTCCACACATGAGTGCTGTGCCAGACCTTGCGGTTCGATCCCATCGGGCCGGCTAAGCCCTGCAGCTCAGTCTGTGTCTATCGACCAAGAGCCAGGCGGCGTCCGCGGACGCCGCCTGCGCTGTTTTACGCCGCCGGGCCGGCAGCGCGCCTTGGCATAGCCAAGGATGCCCGCACCCGCATTCCGCTGCCGCGACTGGCGAGGCGGCCAGCCCGCTGCGTCTAGATCACCGATCATGATGTTGAAAATATCTATCCGGTACAGAAAGTTAACCATGAATTCTAAGCTATCGAGCGAGCCGATCCGGCAGTCCGCGGGTACCGCAGCCGCAGCCTGGCTTGCCGGCCGAAGGCTTGTCATGCACGGCTGCTTGGAGTTAGATCACGCAGATGTCGTTCCAGCGCGCGGTAGGTGATCTCTTGAAGGTGAAAGCGGAGCCGACTGCCAATGCGGCGCTGACTGAGCTGGCCCGGGAATTCGTCGGTTCGGCCGAAATGCCGCGGCCGGCCGCGCCATCGGCGGGGTCGGGCCTGGAGCTGGCGCTGTCGGATCTGATCAGCGATGCCAACGGCGAGGTTGTGCTGTTCAACGACTCCGGATTTCGGACGCTCGCTTTGTCGACCGAGCAGACCGTCGTCGCTGACGGCCAGGCCAAGGCCCATGTCACCGCCAGCGGCGAGGATGTCAGCGGCTTCAACTTCGTCACCTTCGACAATGGCGTGACGCTGTACTTCCAGGACGGGCTCGACGTCATCCTGACCTGAGCTATGGTCGCTTTCTGGCCTGTCTAGTCCTGCAGGCTCGCGAATTCCCTTAGCTCCTCCTTGCTGAGATTCCGCAACAGGTCGCTGAGATCGGCCGAATGTTCTGCCCGCTCCTTGGGTGACATCAGCTTGAGCCGATCGGCCAGCCAAAGCACCACCCGGACGTTGCCGCTGCGGACTTCGGTCTCGATCGCCTGATGCACGCTCTGGCTCAGCCGGGCCAGACGCTCGGCGAACCCCGGCTCGTCGGCCTTGCGCAGTTCGGCCACCAGCGCCCTGAACACCGGGTCATGATGCAGCTTGCGCGAGGCCTGGCTGCGCGAGCAGCCGGCCTGACGGGCGACCGCCTGCGGCGTCAGTCCGCGCGCAAACAGCTGGGCGGCGAGGTGCCAGTCGATGGCCGACGGGCGCAGCGGCCGAGCGGCCGGATCCGGCTCGGTCGTCATGGCGATGATCTCCAGAATAGGCAGCGGCGGAGGCCCGGCCGGCGACGCCGCCGGCCTGGTGAGCCGAGCCACCCAGACCCTGGCCAAGCGCAAGGCTGGCCGCAGCGGTGGCAACGGCGGACGGACTTCATGCATGGGGGAGAGGCAGCGGATCGGACCCTAGTTCTATAGGAATTTGATCCGGTCGTCAAGGTGTATAACCTATAGTAGAAATAGAGCGGATTCATTGATGGTTAAACATCATCTGCTGAGCTGGCCCTGCGACCATGGCGACCAGCAAGGGGGCATCGGGCGGCAATGGCCGAGCTGTGCGGGACCGGGCAGGACCAGACGGCGACGCTGCAGGCGCTCGAGCAGCGCTGCCAGGCGGCTGAGCAGGCCAATGCGGCCAAGTCCCTGTTTCTCGCCACCATGAGCCATGAGATCCGGGAGCCGATGAACGGCGTCCTAGGCATGGCGCGGCTGCTGCTCGAGACGCCGCTCAGCGACGAGCAGCAAGGCTATGTCGAGGCGGTGCACGAGTCCGGCCAGGCGCTGCTGACGATCATCAACGATATCCTGGACCTGTCCCGGATGGAGGCCGGCCGGCTGGAGCTGGACGAGATCGAGTTCGATCTGGCTGCCTCGATCGACCGGGTGCGCGCCTTGATCGCCGCGCGCGCGGCGGCCAAAGGTCTGGCCTTTCCCGTCAAGGTCGCGGCCGACCTGCCACGTCTGGTGCGGGGCGACCCGGGCCGGTTGCGCCAGATCCTGATCAACCTGCTCGGCAATGCCATCAAGTTCACCGCCGCGGGCGAGGTCGGGCTCGAGGTGCGGCCCGCAGCCGCCGGCGCCGAGGACATCGGGGTCGCCATCCGGGTCCACGACACCGGCATCGGCATCGCCGAGCATCTGCAGGGCCAGCTGTTCAGCGCCTATGCCCAGGCCGATCCGTCGGTGCCGCGCCTCTATGGCGGCAGCGGGCTCGGCCTCACCATCTGCCGGCAGCTGGCCCGGCTGATGGGCGGCGATGTGGCCCTCGCCAGCGCGCCAGGCGTCGGCACGGTGTTCGAGGTGACGCTCTGCTTTGGCCGGGTGCGGGCGCCGGCGCCGGCGCCGCCGGCGACCGGCCAGGTAGCCGGCTGCCGCCTGCTGGTGGTCGATCCCAACCAGACCACGCGCCAGATGCTGGAGCAGCAGGTCCAGGGCTGGGGCGTGCTGGCCGAGCTGGTGGGCTCAGGCGCGCAGGCGCTGGTGGCGCTCGAGCGGGCGGCTGCGGCCGGCCAGCCGATCAACGTGGTGCTGACCGATCGGTCTCTCCCAGACATGGGCGGCGAGGAGCTGGGTGCCCGGATCAAGGCGAGCCCGACCGTCGCTGGGGCGCAGCTCGTGATGATGGCGTCCGCCGGGCTGCGCGGCGACGCGGCGCGGGTCGCGGCCTTGGGCTTCGTCGCCTATCTGCCCAAGCCGGTGACCGCGACGATCCTGCTCGACTGCCTGCTCCAGCTGCGGGTCGGCGCCAGCTCGTCGACCAGCACGCTCACCACCGGCGCGCTGATCACGGCCCATAGCATGGCCGAGCGGCGGCCAGCGCCCTTGCGCATCTTGCTGGTCGACGACAACAGCGTGAACCGCAAGCTGGCCAGCCTGATGCTTGGCAAGGCCGGCCATCAGATCATCAGCGCCGAGGATGGCGCCGAGGCGGTGCAGGCGGTCGCCGGGCAGTCGTTCGATCTGGTGCTGATGGACGTCCAGATGCCCGGCATGAACGGCCTCGAGGCGACTCGCCGGATTCGCGCGCTGCCCGATGGCCGCGGCCGCTTGCCGATCCTGGCCGTGACGGCCGAGGCGATGCAGGGCGATGACCGGCGCTGCTACGAGGCCGGCATGGACGACTATCTGACCAAGCCGATCGACCGCGCGCGCCTGCTGGCCAAGGTCAACCAATGGGGCTACGGCCGCATCGATCACGCCTGAGGCTGCTGCCATGACGGGCTGCAGCCTGATCCGCCGGCCTCTCGAGAGCGCAGCTGCGGCCCGAACCGGGCGCAGCCGGCATTCGAGCTGAGAGGTTAGCCTTGGCTGCTGGTGGTTGGTTGTCGCTGCCAGCCCGGCACCGGCTCCCGGCCGCCCCTTGGACGGTGCCAGCGTCGAGCGCCCCCGCGACCTGCCAATACTGAAAGTCCAACTGGCTGGCTGGCAGACGCCGATCAGCCTGTTGTCGAGGCGCGTCATGGCTCCGGGCATGGTGCCAACGATCGCCATCGCCGGACGGCGCAAGGGCCGTCGCCAGGATGTGGTGGCCGCCCATGATCGGCGCGACCACACATCTTGATGGCCACTGCTGATCGCTCCCAACCTGAGATGGCGCTGATCGTTCAGGCATCTTATCAACCTATGGGTGAAAAAGTTCTTGAAAAAGGCGCATGGCTCGTCTTTAAAGGGCTGGGCTGAATGCCAGCAGCGAATCCAAAGCTGGCTGAGCCGCTGGCCAGCGGCCACAGATGGAGAACCTTGATGGCTATGACGCAGAAATCGCCCGTCGTGATTGGCCTGCTTGGCTTGGCCAGCGCCTTCCTGATCACGCCGGCCCAAGCGGCCGATGCCTCGGCCACCTTGAATGTTCAGGCCAAGGTCGTCGGCACCTGCTCGGTTGCTGGCGGCACACTGGACTTTGGCACCTACAGCAAGGCCGCCAACAGCGACGCCACGGCGACCATCAGCTACAGCTGCACGCCAGCGGCCGCGGTTTCGATTGGGCTGGGCCTGGGTGCCAACACCGACGGACTTGGCCAGCGCTTCATGAGCAATGGCAGCGGCGGAACGCTGCCATATTCGCTGTACAAGGAAGCGGGGCGCACCAACCAATGGGGCGACGCTGGCGACGGCTCCTTGTCGTCCTTGAAGTTCCCAGCTTCGTCCGGCGGCCCGGCCACCGTGTTCGGCCGGATCGAGAGCGGCTTCAACCCGCCGGCTGGCGACTATAGCGACCAGGTCTTGATCACGCTGACCATCACCGGCTGATCCCGGGCCATGGCGCGGTGGGGAGGCGGTCGGTGAGGCGGCTGGCAGCGGTCCTGCTGGTCGCGGCGCTGGGCATCGGCGGCGCGCGAGCCGGCACGCTCAACGTGTCGCCGGTCAAGGTCAACCTGCCGCCCAATGGCCGGCCGCAGGTGATCCGGCTGGAGAACCCGAGCGGCCAGACGACCTTAGTTCAGGTCGAGGCGGTGGCTTGGGCCGAGCCGGCGGCGATCGATGCGGCGCCCAGGATCGAGAACGTGCTGGCGGTGCCGCCGGTGTTCGAGCTGGCGCCTGAGGGTAGCCAGGTGATCCGGCTGGCGCTGCGCCAGCCGGTCACGGCGCCGGTCGAGCAGGCCTATCGGCTCTTGATCACCGAGGTGCCCAAGGACGTGAAGATCGAGGGCGGTGGTCTGGCCTTCGCGGTCCGGCTCAATTTGCCGGTGTTCGTCACGCCGGCCGGCGCCCAGCCGCTGCCGGTCTGGACGATCGAGCGCGCCGCCGATGGCGGCAGCGAGCTGGTGCTCGCCAATCGCGGCCAGGCGCACCTGCTGATCAAGCGCCTGGCGGTCCGGCGGCCGGGCGATCAGGCGCCGCTGCTGGCCAGCGACGAGCCGCGCTACGCGCTCGCGGGCGAGGCCAAGCGCTGGCCGATCGATGCTCGCTTCGACCAGCTGCCCGGCGAGCTCGAGATCGACCTCGAGACCGGCCAGGGCGGCGTCGCCGCCAAAGCCAGCAAGCGCGCGGGCTGACGACCGGCGTCAAGCCCGGCGCCAAACAATGCGGCCGGCCGCTTGGCCGGCCCGATGGAGCATTCGGGGATGCGTGCAGCCAACCGTCTGCGCCTGCCGCTCATTCTGGCCGTCGGTTTCGGCGGGCTGGGCCTGGCCGGCCATAGCTGGGCGGCCTTCGTCAAGGTCAACGCCAAGGTCCCCGCCGAATGCTCGGTGACCGGCGGAGCCCTGGTGTTCGGCAGCTACATCAATGGCCAGACCACGCCCAAGACCGGCACCGCCACGGTCGGCTATCAATGCGCGCCCGGGCTCAGCATCACGATCAACCTCGATCTCGGCCAGCAGGGCGATGCGGCCAAGCAGCTGCGCAACCTGCGCAATCGGGCGGCACTTGGCGGCGGCATCAAGCCGACCTTGCTGCGCTACCAGCTCTATCGCGATCCGGCTCGTGCCCAGCCCTGGCTCGCCGGCCGCGAAGCCGTGTCGATCGAGCCCACGCCCGCCGGTCCGCGCACGCTCACGATCTATGGCGAGATCGCGCCGGGCCAGGCGGTCACCTCTGGCAGCTACAGCGACGTCGTCATCCTCGATTTGGCGATCAACGGGTGATCCGGCCGACATGACCGTCAGCCCGCCGACCACGCCGCCCGCAGCACGCCGCGCATCAGGCGACCGCATGGTCGCCGCAGCGGCCGCGCGGTCGGCGCGCAACCATGGCAACGCACGGGCCGCGGTTGCGCCGGCGCGGCCCTAGGCTCGGCGCGGCCATGGTGCTGGTGCTCGCCTGGTCGAGCCTGCTGGCCGCGTCCGATGGCGCCCGGGTCCGCTGGGTCGAGGTCCAGGCTGGCGGCCGGGTGCTCGCCCGCCAGGCGCTGCTGCTCGAGAGCGCCGAGCATGGGCCGCTGTTGCGGCTGCAGGATCTGGTCGGCCGGCTGCCGGCGGCCTGGCGCCGCCCGCGACCGATCGCGGCCGACGGCCAGCTCTATCTGCCGCTGGCCGGCTTGGTCGAGGGCCAGCTGCGGCTCGACCGCGCGCGCAACGTCGTCGAGCTCATGGTGCCGGCGGCCGCCTTGGTGGCCGGGCCGGCGCTCGACCGGCGGCTGGTGCTGGCGGTCGGCATCCCCTGGCGCCTCCTGGTCGACGCCCCAGCGCGAGCGGATCCGCCGGCGCCCGATCAGGCCGGACCGGCGGGCGCGCTGATCGGCGTCGAGCCGGACGAGCTCGCAGCCCTCCAGGCCAAGCTGGCGCCGCTCGTCCGGCGCCAGGCGCAGGCCCGGCCGGCGGCGGATCCGGTGTTCGCCGCGATCGCGCCGGCGGCGGGACCGGGACCCGACGGCCCGAGCGCCCAGACCAGCGCGGCGTCTGCCGTGGCGGCACCGCCCGCCAGCGCCGCCGCCACCCCGATCCGGCGGCGCGATCCCCTGGCGCTGCCGCTGCTGCCGGCCGGCGAATGGCGCGAGTGGCTGCTCGCGGTGACCATCAATGGCGAGCTGGTCAGCGACGGTGCGGTGCTGCTGCGCGGGCCGAAGCAGGAGTGGGCGGTCCGGGTGGTCGATCTGCGCGCCTGGCGGGTGCGCCTCGACGAGGCTCGGATCACGACCTTCAACGGCGAGCCCTATTATCCGCTGGCGGCCCTGCCGGGCGTCGCGGTGGTGTTCGACCCGGCCAATCTGGCGCTGGCCCTGACCCTGGCGGCCGACCAGTTCGAGGCGACCGAGCGCTCCTACGCCAATGCCAGCACGCTGCCGCCGGCCGCGGGCCGCGGCGTGTTCCTCGACTACGATCTGTTGATGCAGGGCGGCGGCAGCCTGCGCGAGCGCCTGGACGCGCTGCTCGAGGTCGGCGCGTTCGATCGCCTGGGCGTGCTGGTCAGCGACTTTCGGGTCGGCGACATCGGCGACGACCAGCGCGAGCTGGTCCGGCTGGAGACCAGCTTCACCAAGGATCTGCCGGCGCGCCGGGCGAGCCTGCGCCTGGGCGATGCGATCACCGTCGGCGGCGCGCTCGGCCGGCCGGTGCGCTTTGCCGGCGTGCAGTTCGCCAGCAACTTCGCGACCGACCCCAGCTTCGTGACCTTCCCGCTGCCGAGCATCGGCGGCCTGGCCGCCCAGCAATCGGTCGCCGAGCTGTTCCTCGACAACACCTTGCGCGCCTCCGAGCGCCTGCCGCCCGGCGCCTTCGCGATCGACAATCTGCCGGTCATCACCGGGGCGGGCGAGCTGCAGCTGAAGGTCACCGACCTGCTCGGCCGCGAGCAGCTGATCACCCAGAGCTTCTATGTCAGCCCGCGGCTGCTGCGCGCCGGCCTGTCCGAATATGCCTATCAGCTCGGCGTCGAGCGCGAGGAGTTCAACGATGACAGCTTCGCCTATGGCCGGCCCCTACTGCTCGGCAGCCATCGCTACGGCATCACCAACGGCCTGACCGGCGAGGGCATGCTGGAGGCGAGCGACGAAAGCGTCGCGGCCGGCGTCAGCGGGGCCGCTTTGCTCGGCACCTATGGCTTGGTCAGCGCCGGCGTGATCGGCAGCCAGGCCGCCTCGGTCGGCGCCGGCTATGGCGCCTTCCTGGACTATGAATATCGCGGCCGCGCCTTCTCGGTCGGCGCGCGCACCCGCTACGACGACGAGGATTTTCGCCAGATCGGCCTGGACCGGACACCGCCCAAGCGAGTCGATCAGCTCTCGGTCGGCGCCAGCCTGGATCCGATCGGTCGGGTCGGCGCCTTCCTGATCAACACCGAAAGCCGGAACGGCGAGGACCAGCAGAGCCTGGCCGCCAATTACAGCCTGCCGCTCGGTCCGGGCTCGCTCCTGGTCAACGCGATCCAGACCCTCGATCCCGACCAGCAATTCGCGATCGCCGCCACCTACGCCATGCCGCTTTCCCCGGTCCGCGCCCTGACCACCACCGCCAACTATCGCGCCGACGGCAGCGATGTCCGCGTGCAGTACAGCCAGGGCCGCGGCGCCAGCGACCTCGGCCCGAGCTACCAGCTGGCGACCCAGCTGGGCGACGGCCAGCGCCGCCTCGATGCCGGCCTGCGCTACGACTTCGCCGCGACCACGGCCGGGCTGGACGTCACCGAAGCGGACGGCGACGTCGCCATGCGCGCCAATCTGGCCGGCTCGATCGCGGACATCGACGGCCGGCTTGGCGTCAGCCGCCGCCTCGGCCGCGCCTTCGGCATGGTCTCGCTGCCCGGCCATCCCGACGTCGCCGTCTTTGTCGAGAACCGCGAAGCCGGTCGGACCGACGAGGACGGCTACCTGTTCGTGCCCAACCTCAACCCGTACCAAGCGAATCGCATCCGCATCCGGAGCGAGGACCTGCCGCTCGATACCGAGCTGGCCAAGGATGAGCTGATCGCGGTGCCCTATGAGCGGAGCGGCCTGCAGGTGACCTTCGACGTCAAGGAGCAGCGCAGCGCGCTGGCGACCCTGATCGACCTCAAGGGCAAGCCTCTGCCGGCGGGCCTGGTGCTGAGCGATCCCACCGGCAAGATCTCCGGCCAGGTCGCCGATCGCGGCCTGACCTACGTCAAGGGTGCCGCCCCCTCCGGCCCGGTCCAGCTCGCCAGCCAGCCGGGCCAGCCAGCCTATCGCTGCCAGCTGGGCGTGCTGCCCGATCAACCCATGGCGCCATTGGGAACGATCCGATGCGACTGACGCCTGTCCACGCCTTGCTTGCCGTGACCTTGATGCTCGCGCCAAAGGCGCTGCCCGCGGCGTCATTTTGCGGCCATAGCGTCGAGATCTTGAACTTCAGCGAGGTCAATCTGGCCCGCGGCGCCGACATCACCGGCATCGTCCGGGTCAGCTGCTTCGGCGGCAAGACCGACTTCAAGCTGCTCGCCTCGCCGGGCCAGAGCGGCAACTTCACGGCTCGCGAGATGAGCAACGCCAAGGGCTCGACGCTGCGCTACAACCTGTTCACCGACGCCACCCGCACCACGGTCTGGGGCGATGGCCTGAGTGACGGCACCGGCACCATCGACTTCACCAACAACGGAATCACCACCAGCTTCATGGTGTTCTACGGCCGGGTGCCACCTGGCCAGCAGCCATCGATCGGCGACTACACCGACTCCGTCGTCGTGACGCTGCGCTACTGATGGCCAGGCTCATCATCGTCCGCGCGCCCGCCTTGGCCGTGACCGTTAAGGGTCGCTTTACCAAGCCCATGCGACCATGCCGTCGGCGGCAGGCTGGCGACGCCGTCGTCATGCGCACCGCCAGGCCGAGGTCGAACGCCGTGAGCCAGTCATGCCACGCCCAAGCGCTGTATGGCGCCTGCATCGCCATGCTGATGATGGCTGGGCCCGCCCTTGCCCAAAATCGCTCGGCCGTGCAGATTTCCGCGCAGGTGGTCGATGCCTGCTCGGTGGCGACGCCGCGCAGCACCCTGAGCCGGACCCAGCAGGTCGTGCAGCAATGCAGCGCCAACCTGTCCGGCTCGGTGCAAAGCTCGATGCGCGCGGCCGCGTCGCTCACGAGCAAGGTGAAAGGCCGCCTGCGGCTGGTCACCCGGCCGACCGCGAGCGGCAAGCTGATGCTGGTCACCATCAGCTACTAGCTGCCGCGGAGGGCGGTTGCACAGAAGCGGCTTGTCCGATCGTGGCCGGGTGCATTATGCTACCAGCGGTTTTGTTGGCATGGACTGCAAGGGCCGAGGACGTTCCATGGGCAAAGGTCGCGGCCGCCGTGCTTGGTGCTTTGGCGCCCTCATTGTCGCCTGGCTGGCGCCGGCCACGGCCATGGCGGCCGAGCCGCCTAGCTTCGCGGCGTGGCTGGCCGCGTTTCGGGCGGAAGCTGGCCAGGCCGGCCTGACCGAGGCGACCCTCGAGCGGACGCTGCATGGTCTGGAGCCGCTGCCCGAGGTGGTCGAGAAGGATCGTCGGCAGCCGGAAAGCAAGCTGACCTTTCGCGACTATATCGGCCGGATCGTGTCGGAGCAGCGGGTCGCGCGCGGCCGGGCGCTGCTGCGCGAGCACGAGCCGCTGCTGGCGCGGATCGCTGCCGACTATCAGGTGCCGCCCGAGGTGGTCGTGGCCCTGTGGGGCATCGAGAGCAACTATGGCGATCGCACCGGCAGCTACCCGGTGATCGCGGCCTTGGCGACGCTCGCCTATGAAGGCCGGCGCGCGCAGCTGTTCCGCAGCGAGCTGTTGCATGCCTTGCGGATTGTCCAGGAGGGCCATATCGAGCCCGCCCGCATGACCGGTTCCTGGGCTGGCGCCATGGGTCAGAACCAGTTCATGCCGTCCAGCTTCACGCGCCTTTCGGTTGATTATGATGGGGACGGCCGGCGCGATATCTGGCAGAGCCTGCCGGACGTGCTGGCCTCGATCGCCAACTACCTGGCCAAGGCGGGCTGGAACGGCAAGCACACGTGGGGCCGCGAGGTCGATCTCCGGGCGGCGGCGGCGGTCGCTCCAGTCGACGGCCTCAAGGTCAAGAAATCCTTGCCGGAATGGCAGAATTTGGGGGTCCGTCGGGCCGACGGCCATGATCTGCCGCCGGTCGCGCTGCAGGCCTCCCTGGTCACCACCGACGATGGCGCCGGGCCGGCCTACCTCGTCTACGACAATTTTCGAGTCTTGATGACCTGGAACCGCTCGACTTACTTTGCCCTCACGGTGGGGGAGTTGGCCGACCTGATCGGCAATGGCTGAACGTCAAGGCGGCGGTGCCAGCTAGCGGCCGCCCCAAGGGCAGGCTGCGCAGGCAACCACGGGCAGGCAACAACGGGATGAGGTGGCGATGAGGGATCGCAGGGGTCTGCGCGCTCGAATCTTGCATCTGGCCTGGCTGCTGACGCTGGCCGTCGCCGGCCAGCCAGCCGCGGCCGAAGCCTTCAAGACCTCCGCCCGGGCGGCGATTCTGGTCGATGTCACGACCGATCAGATCCTCTACGAGAAGGCCGCCGACGAGGCGCTGCCGCCGGCCTCGATGAGCAAGCTGATGACCGTGTACATGATCTTCGAGCGCCTGAAATATGGCGGCCTGTCGCTCGAGGACACCTTGCCGGTCAGCAAGAAGGCCTGGCGCAAGGGCGGCACCAAGATGTTCGTGGAGCTTGGCGGCCGGATCAGCATCGACAACCTGCTGCATGGCATCATCACCCAGTCCGGCAACGACGCCTGCATCGTCGTCGCCGAGGGCCTGGCCGGCAGCGAGGAAGCCTTTGCCGAGCAGATGACCAGGCGCGCCCGCGAGATCGGCCTGACCCAGAGCGTGTTCAAGAACGCCAACGGCCTGCCGGCCAAGGGCCATGTCATGAGCGTGCGCGACCTGGCCACGCTGGCCCATATCCTGGTCGAGGAGTTCCCGGAATATTACCACTATTTCGGCGCGCGCGAGTTTCAGTACGGCGCGATCAAGCAGTATTCGCGCAACAAGCTGCTCGGCAAGGTGCCCGGCGTCGATGGCCTCAAGACTGGCTACACCGACGATGCCGGCTATGGCATCACCGCCTCGGCCAAGCGCGGCGACCGGCGGCTGATTGCGGTATTGGCCGGGTTGCGCTCGGCCAAGGAGCGGGCGCGCGAGGGGGAGCGGCTGCTCGAATACGGCTTCCAGAACTTCGGCCTCTTTCACGTGGTCGAGCGCGGCCAGACCGTCGAGCAGGTGGCAGTGTGGCAGGGCGACCGGCCGAGCGTGCCGCTGATCGCGAGCGAGAGCCTGGTCCTGACGCTCTCCCACGAGGCGCGGCGTGACCTCGCGGTCAAGCTGGTCTACGATGCGCCGCTGCCGGCTCCGGTGCCGGCCGGCAGCGTGGTCGGCCATCTGGATGTCACCGCCCCCGGGCTCGAGCCGCGCGCCGTGCCGCTGGTGGTGGGCGCCGATGTCGGCACGGTCAGCCTGTTCGGGCGCATGAGCAACGCCTTTGGCTATTTCTTCGGGCCGTCCTGAGCGGATCGCCCGCTGGGGCGACGGACATGGCGGAGCAGGGCAGGCTGATCACCTTCGAGGGCGGCGAGGGTGCCGGCAAGACCACCCAGATCGGGCGGCTCGCTGACCGGCTGAGCGCCGCCGGCATCGCGGTCGAGCTGACCCGGGAGCCCGGCGGCACGCCGGGTGCCGAGGCGATCCGCGAGCTCTTGGTGGGCGGCCGGCCGGAGCGCTGGCTGCCCCTGACCGAGCTTCTGCTGGTGCTGGCCGCGCGCCATGACCATCTCGAGCGCCGAATCCGGCCCGCGCTGGCGGCCGGGCGCTGGGTCCTGTGCGATCGCTACACCGATTCGACCAAAGTCTATCAGGGCCTGGCCGGCGGCCTGGATCTCGCCCAGATCGAGCGGCTGCACAGCCTGGCGCTGGCCGAGCCGCGGCCGGATCTGACCCTCCTGTTGGATCTGCCGGTGAGCCAGGGGCTGAGCCGGCGCCGCCAGGCGGCACTGCAAAACCGCTTCGATGCCAAGAGCGAGGCTTTCCACGAGCAGGTCCGCCAAGGCTTCCTGGCGCTCGCCGCGGCCGAGCCTGGGCGCATTCAGGTGATCGATGCCGGGGGCAGCGCCACGGCGGTCGAGCAGGCGGTGGCCGCCGCGGTTGCCGGCCGGCTTGGCCTGCGCCTGCCGGCCACGGGCTAGGCGGACCGCCATGCCGATCGTGGCGCCGCCGCCGGCGGCCAACCCGGAGTTCCAGGGCCATCCCGAGGCCCTGGCGGCGCTGCGCCAGGCGCTGGCCTCGGGGCGCTGTCCCCATGGCTGGCTGTTCCACGGCCGCCAAGGGGTCGGCAAGGCGACGCTCGCCTACCGCTTCGCTCGCGCATTGCTTGCGCCGGAGGGTGCGCCGGATGCGACGCTGGGGCTCGATCCGGCGCATCCGGTGGCACGCCAGGTCGCGGCCGGCGCGCACCCCGACCTCGAGGTCCTGCAGCCGCCCGAGCGGGGCGCCAAGGAGGCCCGCCAGCGCGCCGAGATCCCGGTCGACCTGATCCGGAAGGCGACCGCCGCCTTCCACGGCACCCCGGCCCTCGCGTCGCGCCGCGTCCTGCTGGTCGATGGCGCCGAGCTGATGAACCGCAACGCCGCCAATGCGCTCCTGAAGCCGCTCGAGGAGCCGCCGCCGCGAGCGGTCCTGATCCTGGTCAGCCACCGGCCGGCCCAGGTCCTGCCGACCTTGCGCTCGCGCTGCGCCAAGCTCGCCTTCGGCGGCCTGCCGGCGCCGTTGCTGCAGCAGCTGCTGGCGCGCTATGCCGATGGCTACGACTCGGCGACGCTGGCGGCCGTGACCGGCCTCGCCCGCGGCAGCATCGGCACCGCGCTCGCCTTGCTCGAAGCCGACTGGCTCTCAGCCTATCAGAGCCTGCTCCGCCATCTGGCCGATGCGCCCCAGGCGCAGGGCCTGCAGGAGCTGGCCGAGCAGCTCGGCAAGCGGGCCGGCCGCGGTGAGTTCGACCAGATCGCTGGCCTGCTCCAGGAGCTGTTCAAGCGTCTGCTGGACGTTGCCCTCGACCGGCCGGTCTTACCCCTGTTCGAGGCCGAGCCTGCGCTGCTGCGCCAGCTCGCCGGCCGCCGCCCCCTTGATCGCTGGGCAGCCTTGTGGGACAAGATCGGCCGGCTGGCGGCCACCGTCGACGGCCTCAATCTCGACCATGCGCAGGCCTTGCTGCAGATCCTGACGCTGATCGCGACCCCGGCCGAGGCGGCCCCCGACCCGGTCGCCGCGCCCCTGCTGCTCGAAGGGCACCATGGCCTCGCCTGACGCCTTCTACATCACCACGCCGATCTACTACGTCAACGATTCGCCCCATATCGGCCACGCCTACACCACGCTCGCCTGCGACGCGCTCGCCCGCTTCGCCAGGCTCGATGGCAAGCGCGTCCATTTCCTGACCGGGACCGACGAGCACGGCCAGAAGGTCGAGAAGGCGGCGGCTGCCGCTGGCCTCGCCCCGCAGGCCTTCACCGACCAGGTCTCGGAGCGCTTTCGCGAGCTGGCCCGCGCCATGCAGGTCACCAACGACGATTTCATCCGGACCACCGAGCCGCGGCACAAGGCGGCCGTGCAAGCTCTCTGGCGCCGCCTCGCCGCCAATGGCCAGATCTACTTGAGCAGCTATGCCGGCTGGTACTCGGTGCGCGACGAGGCGTTCTTCGCCGAGAGCGAGCTGGTCGACGGCAAGGCGCCGACCGGCGCCCCGGTCGAATGGGTCGAGGAGCCCAGCTACTTCTTTCGCCTGTCGGCCTGGCAGGAGCCGCTGCTCAGGCTGTACGAGGAGCAGCCGGACTTCATCCTGCCGGCGACCCGCCGCAACGAGGTGATCAGCTTCGTCAAAGGCGGCCTGACCGATCTCTCGATCTCGCGCACCAGCTTCAGCTGGGGCATCCCGGTGCCGGACGATCCGGCCCATGTCATGTATGTCTGGCTGGACGCGCTCACCAACTACATGAGCGCCGTCGGCTATCCCGATGAGACCGCGCCAAGCTATCGGACCTTCTGGCCGGCCAGCGTGCATGTCATCGGCAAGGACATCCTGCGCTTCCACGCGGTCTACTGGCCGGCCTTCCTGCTCGCAGCCGGCCTGGCGCCGCCCGAGCGCGTGTTCGCCCATGGCTGGTGGACGATCGAGGGCGAGAAGATGTCCAAGTCCCTGGGCAACGCGATCGATCCGCATGAGCTGATCCGGACCTACGGCCTCGACCAGACGCGCTACTTCCTGCTGCGCGAGATTCCGTTCGGCAATGACGGCGACTTCTCCCGCGCGGCCATGATCAACCGGATGAACCGTGATCTGGCCAACGACTACGGCAACCTGGTCCAGCGCGTGCTCTCGATGATCCACAAGAACTGCGATGCCCGCCTGCCGGGGCCCGGCGCGTTGGCGGAGGCCGATCGCGCGCTGCTCGGAGCGGCCGCCGACCTGCTGGGCCGGGTCCGGGACGCCATGGCGACCCAGGCGCCAAGCCGCGCGCTGGAAGCGATCTTCGAGGTGATCGCGGCGGCCAATCGCTACGTCGATGGCCAGGCACCCTGGGCGCTGCGCAAGACCGATCCGGCACGCATGGCTACCGTACTCTATGTCCTGGCCGAGACCATCCGGCGCCTGGCGCTCTTGACCCAGGCCTTCATGCCCGAGGCCTCGGCCCGGATCCTGGATCAGCTGGGCGTGCCGCCGGACGCGCGTCAGCTCGCCTGCTGCGGCGAGGCCGATGCGCTCACGCCCGCCACGCCGATCGCGAAGCCGGAAGGCGTGTTCCCGCGCCACGTCGATGCGGCCGCCTGATGCTGGTCGATAGCCACTGCCACCTCGACTTTCCTGGCCTGGTCGAGGACCAGGCGGGCGTGGTGGCGCGTGCCGAGGCGGCCGGCGTGCGGGTGCTGCAGACCATCAGCACGCGGCTCTCGACCTTCGCCGCCCTGCACCGCCTGGCCGAAGCCCATGCCAATGTCTGGTGCTCGGTCGGCGTCCATCCCCATCAGGCCGATGAGGAGGGACCGGCCACGGCCGAGCCGCTCCTGGCCATGGTCGATCATGCCAAGGTCATCGGCATCGGCGAGGCCGGCCTCGACTACTTCTACCAGAACAGCACGCCCCAGAACCAGGCGACCGGCTTTCGCGCCCATATCGCGGCGGCGCGCGCGAGCGGTCTGCCGCTGATCGTGCATACCCGCGATGCCGATGAGGACACGCTGGCGATTCTCGAGGACGAGCTTGCTAAGGGCCGCTTCGAGGCGGTGATCCATTGCTACAGCTCCAGCCCGGCACTGGGCCATCGCGCGGTCGAGCTCGGCTTCTATCTGGGGATCGGCGGCATGCTGACCTTCAAGCGCGCCGAGGAGCTGCGCGCCACGGTCAAGGAGCTGCCGCTGGAGCGCCTGCTGCTCGAGACCGACGCGCCCTATCTGGCGCCCGAGCCCTATCGCGGCAAGCGCAACGAGCCGGCCCTGGTCGCCCATGTCGCGGCCCGCCTGGCGGCGCTGAAGGAGCTCAGCGTGGCCGAGATCGAGGCGGCCACCTCCGACAACTTCTTTCGCCTGTTCGCCAAGGCAAAGCGGCCCGATTGATGCGGATCACCGTGCTCGGCTGCGGCACCTCCAGCGGCGTTCCGATGATCGGCTGCCGCTGCCCGGTCTGCACCTCGTCCGATCCCCACAATCGCCGTCAGCGCTGCGCGATCCTGGTCGAATCCGCCAGCACGCGGGTCCTGATCGACACGCCCCCCGATCTGCGCCAGCAGGCGCTCACCGCCGGCCTCGACCGGATCGATGCGCTGGTCTACAGCCACGCCCATGCCGACCATGTGAATGGAATCGACGATCTGCGCAGCTTCAACCAGCTGATCGATGCGCCGCTGCCGACCTTCGCCGAGGCTGGGGTGCTGGCCAGGATCCGGGAACGCTTCGCCTATGCCTTTGAGCCGCCCGTGCCGGAGAAGGGTTGGTTCCGGCCCTGCCTCCTGCCGCAGCTGATCGAAGGACCGTTCCGGGTCGGCGATCTCGAGCTCGTGCCGTTCGCGCAGCGCCATGGCCGCGGCCAGAGCTGGGGCTTTCGGCTCGGCGCGTTTGCCTACTCGCCCGATGTCGACCTGCTGGACGAGGCCGCCATGGCGACGCTTGCGGGCGTCGAGGTCTGGCTGGTCGACTGCCTGCGCGATGCGCCCCATCCGACCCACGCCCATCTCGAGCGGACGCTCGGCTGGATCGAGCAGCTGCGGCCGCGGCGCGCGATCCTGACCCATATGAATCATGAATTCGACTATGCCGAGCTGCGCGAGCGCCTGCCGGCGGGGGTCGAGCCGGCCTATGATGGCATGGTGCTGCAGGTGGGATCCGACCCGGCCTGAGCCGGGTGGTCCCGGGCTTGCATTGCTGCATTGCAGAGAATGGACATGACGTTCATCTGCCGATTGTGTTAGCTGACCATATTGGCAACTTTATCGAGGGCGCTGCCATGACCGCACAAATCATCGCCGTCGAGCCGTTCGACCTGGTGGTCTTCGGCGGCACGGGTGATCTGGCGCGGCGCAAGCTGATGCCGGCGCTCTATCACCGTGACAGCGATCAGCAGCTGGCGCCGGAGACCCGGATCATCGGGGTTTCCCGCGGCGATCTGAATCGTCAGGCCTATGGCCAGCTGATCGAGGCGGCCTTGCACGAGCATCTGCCGGACGCCGATATCGAGCCCGAGCGCCTCGCCCGCTTTCTCGATCGGGTCGATCATGTCGCGGTCGACGCCACCGGCGAAACCGGCTGGCGCGAGCTGGCCGCGGCTCTGGCCGATGGCGAGGATCGGGTCCGGGTGTTCTATCTCGCGACCGCGCCCGGCCTGTTCGGCGCGATCTGCGAGCGGATCGCGAATTTCGGCCTGAACAGCCGCAAGGCCCGGGTCGTGCTGGAAAAGCCGATCGGCCATGATCTCGCCTCGGCGCGCGCCATCAACGATGCGGTCGGCCGGGTCTTCGCCGAGGAGCAGATCTTCCGGATCGACCATTATCTCGGCAAGGAAACCGTCCAGAACCTGATGGTCCTGCGGTTCGCCAACAGCCTGTTCGAGCCCTTGTGGCACCGCTCGGTGATCGATCACGTCCAGATCACCGTGGCCGAGACGATCGGCGTCGAGGGGCGGGGCGGCTACTACGACAAGTCCGGCGCGCTCCGCGACATGGTCCAGAACCATATCCTGCAGCTCCTGTGCCTGGTCGCGATGGAGCCGCCGACCTCCTTGTCGGCCGATGCGGTGCGCGACGAGAAGCTGAAGGTCCTGAACTCCCTGAAGCGCATCACCGGCAGCGACATTCCGCAAAAGACGGTGCGCGGCCAGTACCGGGCGGGGGCTTCCAGCGGCGGACCGGTGCCCAGCTATCTCGAGGAGATCGAGGCCAGCAACCCGAGCCAGACCGAGACCTTCGTGGTGGTCAAGGCCGAGGTCGAGAACTGGCGCTGGGCGGGCGTGCCGTTCTATTTGCGCACCGGCAAGCGCCTGCCGGCGCGCGCCTCCGAGATCGTGATCCAGTTTCGCCACATTCCGCATTCGATCTTCCCAGCCAATGCCAATCAGATCACGCCGAACCGGCTGGTCGTGCGCCTGCAGCCGGACGAGGGCGTGAAGCTGCTCCTGACCACCAAGGACCCTGGCCCGGGCGGCATGCGGCTGCGCACCGCGCCCTTGAACCTGTCCTTCGCCGAAACCTTCAAGACCCGTTATCCGGACGCCTATGAGCGGCTCTTGATGGACGTGGTCCGCGGCAACCCGACCTTGTTCATGCGCCGCGACGAGGTCGAGGCGGCCTGGAGCTGGATCGAGCCGATCCTGGATGGCTGGGCCGAGCAGGGCGAGCAGCCCAAGGCCTATACCGCCGGCACCTGGGGCCCGTCGGCCGCGATCGCGCTGATCGAGCGGGACGGGCGGACCTGGTACGAGGAGGCGGCGTGAGCGAGCCCGGCCCGGCCTGGCATGGCTGCGCCGATGCCGCGGCCCAGATCAGCGCGCTGGCCAGCCGGATCGCCGGGCTGATCGAAGCGGCGCTGGCGGCGCGGGGTGCGGCCACGCTGATCGTCTCGGGCGGCCGCTCGCCGGTGCCGCTGTTCCAGCGCCTGGCGGGCATGCCGCTCGATTGGGCCAAGGTCACGATCAGCCTGGCCGACGAGCGCTGGGTCGCCCCCGATCAGCCGGACAGCAACGAGGCGCTGCTGCGCCGCCATCTGCTGCAGGGCGAGGCGGCCGCGGCGCGCCTGGTCGGGCTCTATACCGGCGAGCCGACGCCTGAGGCCGGCGAGGCGGCCTGCGCGGCGCGGGTCGCGGCCCTGCCGCGGCCGTTCGCGGCCGTCGTGCTCGGCATGGGCGATGACGGCCATACCGCGTCTCTGTTCCCGGCGGCTGATCATCTGGCGTCAGCCTTGGCGTCGGACGCCGGCCCCTGCCGCGCGATCCGCGCCCCGGGTGCGCCGCAGCCGCGCATGACGCTGACCTTGCCGAGCCTGCTCGATGCCGACTCCATTCTCCTGGCGATCCAGGGAACGGCCAAGCGGGCGGTTTACGAGCAGGCGCTGGCCGCGGGGCCGGTCGCGGCGCTGCCGGTGCGCGCCGTGCTGCGCCAGCGGCGGACCCCGGTCGAGGTCTACTGGGCGCCCGAGAGCCTGGCTTAGGAGAGCGATGATGCAGCCGCGGCTGAGCGAAGTCACCGAGCGGATCAAGGCGCGCAGCGCCGCGACGCGGACCGCCTATCTGGCCCGGATCCGCGCCGCCGCCGACCGCCGGCCGCAGCGCACCCGCCTGTCCTGCAGCAATCTCGCCCATGGCTTCGCCGCCTGCGATCCGAGCGACAAGGCGGGGCTCAAGGCGGATGCCAAGGCCAATATCGCGATCGTCACCGCCTATAACGACATGCTCTCGGCGCATCAGCCCTACGAGACCTATCCGGCGCTGATCAAGCAGGCCGTGCGGGCGGCGGGCGCCATCGCGCAGGTGGCGGGCGGCGTGCCGGCGATGTGCGACGGCGTCACCCAGGGCCAGGCCGGCATGGAGCTGTCGCTGTTCTCGCGCGACGTGATCGCGCTGGCGAGCGCCGTCGCCTTATCGCACGACATGTTCGATGGCGCCTTGTTCCTCGGCATCTGCGACAAGATCGTGCCGGGCCTGGTCATGGGCGCGCTGGCCTTCGGCCATCTGCCCGCGATCCTGGTGCCGGCCGGGCCGATGACCTCCGGCCTGCCCAATGCCGAGAAGGCGCGCATCCGGCAGCTTTACGCCGAGGGCAAGGTCGGCCGCGACGCCCTGCTCGAGGCCGAGAGCGCTTCCTACCACGGCCCCGGCACCTGCACCTTCTATGGCACCGCCAACTCGAACCAGATGCTGGTCGAGATCATGGGCCTGCATCTGCCGGGCGCTTCTTTCGTCAATCCCGGCACGCCCTTGCGCGACGCTCTGACCCGGGCTGCCGCCCGCCGGATCACTGAGATCACCGCGGATGGCAACGACTACACTCCGGTCGGCGAGGTGCTGGACGAGAAGGCGTTCGTCAACGGCATCGTCGGCCTGCATGCCACCGGCGGCTCGACCAACCACACGATCCACCTGATCGCGATGGCGCGCCTGGCCGGCATCCAGCTGACCTGGGACGATTTCGCCACCCTGTCCGAGATCGTGCCGCTGCTCTGCCGGGTCTATCCGAACGGCCTGGCGGATGTGAACCATTTCCATGGCGCCGGCGGGCTGCAGCTGGTGATCCGCGAGCTGCTCGGCGCCGGCCTGTTGCATCCGGATGTGCGCACCGTGGCGGGCGAGGGCGGTCTTGCCCGCTATTGCGAGGAGCCGGTGCTGGACGGCGAGCGGCTGAGCTGGCGTGCCGGACCAGAGCACAGCCTGGACGAGGCGGTCGTGCGCCCCGCCTCGGCGCCGTTCAGCCCGCATGGCGGGCTGCAGCTCCTGGGCGGCAATCTCGGCCGGGCGGTGATCAAGACCTCGGCGGTCAAGCCGGAGCGCTGGCAGATCGAGGCGCCGGCGATCGTGTTCGACGACCAGGCGGCGCTGCAGGCGGCGTTCCAGGCGGGCGAGCTGGAGCGCGACTTCATCGCCGTGGTCCGCTTCCAGGGGCCGCAGGCCAATGGCATGCCGGAGCTGCACAAGCTGACGCCGCCGCTGGGTGTGCTCCAGGATCGCGGCTTCAAGGTGGCGCTGGTGACGGACGGCCGGATGTCGGGTGCGTCGGGCAAGGTGCCGGCGGCGATCCATCTGACCCCGGAGGCGGCGGCCGGCGGCCTGCTCGCCAAGCTGCGCACCGGCGATCGGATCCGGCTGGATGCCGTCGCTGGTCGCCTGGAGGCGCTGGTCGATGCCGACGAGCTGGCGGCCAGGCCGGCGGCGACACCTGATCTGAGCCCGAATGGCTTTGGCTGCGGCCGCGAGCTGTTCGGCACGTTCCGCGCCCAGGTCGGCAGCGCCGAAGAGGGGGCCGCGGCCATCTGACCAGGGGCGCTTGCTGGGAGGAACCACAGAATGAGCGAGGCGATCGAGCCCATGCTACGCCTGGCGCCGGTCGTGCCGGTGCTGGTGATCGAGGATCGGCAGATGGCGGTGCCGCTGGCGCGGGCGTTGGTGGCCGGTGGCCTGCCGCTGCTCGAGATCACCTTGCGGACCAGCCAGGCGCTTGCGGTCATCGAGGCGATCGCGGCCGAGGTCGAAGGTGCTGTGGTCGGCGCCGGCACCGTGCTGACCCCGGCCCAGCTGCACGCCGCCGCAGCAGCCGGTGCCCGTTTCGCGGTCAGCCCCGGCGCGACCGAGGATCTCCTGGACGCCGCCGCCGATGGCGCCGTGCCGCTGCTGCCCGGCACCGCGACGCCCAGCGACGTGATGCGCCTGCTCGGCCGCGGCTATCGCTGCATGAAGTTCTTCCCGGCCGGACCGGCCGGTGGACCGGCTTATCTGGAAGCGCTGGCTTCACCCTTGCCCGAGGCCCGGTTCTGCCCGACCGGCGGCATCAATGCCGCGACCGCGCCCGCCTATCTCGCCTTGCCGAACGTGCTCTGTGTCGGTGGTTCCTGGGTGGCGCCCAAGGACGCTGTTCTGGCGGGCGACTGGGCCCGGATCGAGGCGCTGGCGCGGGCGGCCGCAGCCCTGCCGCGTTAGCGCGCCTGATGCTCTGACGCTGGCTAAAGCGGCGCGCCAGCACGCGCCGCTTTAGCCAGCCCGTCTCAAGCCTTTGTTAACCATGCCGGGGTTACACCCAAGGCCAGGGAACTGACCTTGGCCCCGCGTCATTGCTCGCCATGGTGGCGCAAGATTTGCGGGGCGTCAGCCGGTTGCTGGCTGGTCCGAGCGCTGGACGGTCAGGCCGGGGCCATGGGAGGCGGCAATGATCAAGGCGCCTGGAACTTCGCGTTCGCTCGCGCGCAACACCATGGCTTATGTCCTGGCCGGCGGCCGGGGCTCGCGGCTGCAGGAGC
>CADEGR010000054.1:0-3299 GCA_902826935.1 uncultured Alphaproteobacteria bacterium
CGCCCGGCGCCCCTGGCTGCCTGGTCGAGCATCGGCGGCCTGTGCTCAGGCGCGCCAGAAGGGCTTGTGCGCCTCGCGCCAGGCATCGGCGCTGGACAGCCCGATGTCCTTGAGCAGATGGGCATCCAGGCTCTGCAGCTGGCGCCGCTGCCGGTGCCGCTCGAGCCAGCTTTGCAGCTGGCTGAGCCCGATCCGCCAAGCCTGGGTCTCGGTCCGGCTGCCGCTCTGTGCCGACCGGATTGTGCCGATACAATCTTGCGAAGCCATCGTCTTGACTCCCGAATGACGCTTACAATGCAATAATCCTTGACTGACAATTGGTGTCAATGACAATATTGTCACCATGACAATCTGGCTCCCCAAGCTCGAAGGCAGGCCCGGCCCGCGCTACCGCGCCCTGGCCGAGGCGATCGCTGCTGGCATCGGCGATGGCAGCCTGCCCAACGGCACGCGCCTGCCGCCGCAACGCGATCTGGCCCACGCTTTGGCGGTCACCGTGGGCACGGTCGGCCGGGCTTACGCCCTGGTCGAGCAGCAGGGTTTGGTCACGGGCGAAGTCGGCCGGGGCACCTATGTCCGGGCGAGCGCCACGCCGGAGCTGGCCAACCCGCTGGTCGATGGCGCGGACGAGCTGATCAAGCTGACCGTGAACGCGCCGCCTCAGGCGTCGATGCGCGGCCTGATCGCCGAGCAGCTGGCGGCGCTCGCAGCCGATGCCGGCCGCTTCGCCGAGCTGTTCGCCTATGCGCCCAAGCGCGGCCTGCCCGAGCATCGCGCGGCGGCGGCGGCCTGGCTCGCCAGCCTCGATCTGGCGGCGCCGGCGGAGCAGATGCTGATCACCGGCGGCGCCCAGCAGGGCTTGGCGGTCAGCTTGAGCGGCCTCGCCAGCCCGGGCGAGGCGATCATGATCGAAGCGCTGGCCTATCACGGCATCCGGGAGGTGGCACATCGCCTGGGCCTGGTGTGCCACGGCCTGGCGCTCGACGACGAGGGCGTGACGCCCGAGGCCCTGGCGGCGACCGCCGCAGCCAGCGGCGCCAAGGTGGTCGTGCTCAACCCGACCCTGCACAACCCGACCACCGGCAGCATGTCGCTGGCGCGCCGCCAGGCGATCGTGGCCCTCGCCCGCCGCCATGATCTCGCGATCATCGAGGATGATGTCTACGGCCGGCTGCCCGAGGAACGGGCGCCGCCGATCGCGACCCTGGCGCCCGAGCGCACGATCTACGTCACCAGCGCCTCCAAGAGCGTGGCGCCGGGCCTGCGCTTCGGCATGGTGCTGGCGCCGGAAGCCTATTTCGACCGGCTGGCGGATGCCCAGCACGATCTGTTCCTGGCCTGCCCGCCCGTGCTGGCCGAGCTGTTCCGCCGCTGGCAGGAGAACGGCACCGCCGATCGGCTGGCCGAGCGCCAGCGGCAGGAGGCGGGCGTGCGCCAGGCCCTGGCGCACGAGGTCCTGGGCGCGTGCGACTACCGGATCAGCCCCGGCAGCACCCATCTCTGGCTGCCGCTGCCCGCCCCCTGGCGGACCACCGAGTTCGTGGCCGCGGTGCGCGCGGCCGGCGTGGTGATCGACCCCGGCTTCGCTTTCGCCCTCGAGCGGGCCAGCGCGCCCCATGCGGTGCGCGTGTCCTTGAGCGCCGCGGCCAATCTGGAGCGCCTGCGCCGTGCGCTGACCATCATCGTCGAAACCCTCGATCGCCCGCCCGGCCGCCGGCACGACATGATCTGATTGCCGCGCCGCGCTGTCATTGCGCGATGAAGATTTAAGATATTATACTTTAGGTTGTTGGATGATATGATTGGATGGATGTGCGGGCCATGCGGCGTGGGTCCGGCCGCTGGGCGGCCTTGGCGATGCTTTTTCTGGCCCCCACGGTCGCTTGGGCGGCGCCGTCCTGCGATGCCGTGCTGGCGAACAGCCTGATCAGCAAGCTCGGGCAGGGTGCTGCGGCCGATGCGGCGACCCAGCGTTATCTATCCTGCGCCTTCAGCTTCGAGGACCATCGCCGGACCTACGGCGACCTCGCCGCCTTCGCCTTCGAGCTGAGCGGCGGCAAAGGTCCGTACGACCAAGCGTCCTATGACCAGCTGCAAGCCAGCCAGTGCGCCGGCTTGAGCGCGAAGCAGGCGAGCTCGGCGGCGGCTTACCGCGTGCAGCAGAGCGCCGATGTCGAGGCGATCAAGGCCTGGCGGGACTGCAAGTTCGGCCAGCCGGGCCTGAGCTGTGTCGCCCAGCCCATGGCAGGCGGCGAGGATGTGCTGGTCCAGCTGATCTGGCGGAGCGACCGCGACGCCCTGGCGAAAGTGACCAGCTCGAGCCTTCGGGGCGGCCGTGTCCTGACCGAGCGGACGCCGCCCGGCCAGCTGCTCCAGAAGGGCGCGCTGCTCGGCCGCGGCATGCGGACCCTGCGGCTTGCCCGGAACGGCGAGGCGGCGGTGAGCGGCGCCCTCAATGTCAGCGCCGAGGGTGCGGTCAGGACCTGCACGCTGTTCGTGCCGAGCCTGGCCGATCAGCGGCGCGCCCCGGTCGAGCCAGCGATCGTCCAAGCCGCCCTGTCCCGGCCCGGCCTCAGCGGTTTTGGCGGCATCGCCTACAGCAAGGGGGATTGCGCGGCGCCTAATCCGGCGACCGGCGGCTGCGACCGCTGCGCCGCCGGCTTCAAGCTGCAGGTGCTGAGCGTCCAGGACGGGCCGGGCTTTGGCGGCGACCTCCGGGTCTGCTATCGCGCCGACGCGACCGACTTCGGCGGGATGGCGTTCGCGGTCGAGCGCACCTGCCCAGCCCCCAATCCGCTCGCCAGCCGGCAGGAGCCCTGCGCCTGCCCCGCCGGCTTCGCGCTGCAGGAGATCACCGGCGCGGGCCGGTCCTTTGGCTTTCCCGGTGCGCTCCGGGTCTGCAACGGCATCGCCGGCGGCGATTTCGGCGGCATGTTCTACATCTATGGCGACCAGTGCCTGGCGCGAAACCCGTTCACCGCCGCCTGCGCCTGCCCGGATGGCGGCTATGAGCCGCAATGGCTCTCGCTCGCCAGCCGGACCGGCGGCAATGGCGGCGCCCTGGTCGCCTGCTACCGGCCGGGCCGGAGCGTCGCCAGCCGATCGATGCTCCCGAGGGTGCTCGATCCGACCGCGCCGCCGGCGGACTGTACGGGATCCGGCTGCGCGCCCCGGTGATCGATGACCGCCAATCTGGACTTGATTCGGGTCCAGATCGGACTGGCCACTGGCTCGAGCGGAAACCGCTCAGCGACTGCCTGCGGCAGGTCTGGCGTCATGCATTGCTCGTCAAAGCTGAG
>CADEGR010000054.1:3399-25069 GCA_902826935.1 uncultured Alphaproteobacteria bacterium
GTCGATCTGCTGCGCTCGCTGGACACGGCTGCTGGCAACCTGCGCCACATCGGTCCAAATCATCTCGGTATCTTCGGCAGCCAGGGCGATCTCTGGCAGGCCGACCGAGCGCAGGGATCGACCAAGCGTGTTGAAGAACTGGATGTCGCCGAGCTCATGCGCGATCGCGCTGGTCGCCAATTGACCATCATTATTGCACACGGCTCTAATCGTACCGGAGCGTGCTATCCAATAGGGCATGCCGACCAACACATCGCTGACGAGCGTCGCATCGAGCACACGTAGCTGCGCCAGTGCATCATGACGGTCGACGGTCGCGATTTGCTGCACCAGGTAGGCACAGGTGAACACGGCTGCTGTGGCCAGCAGCTGATAGCGTCGCATGGCAATCTCCGCTGTCAAATCGCCCCAAATCGCTTGCTGCGACGGCAGCTTTATTGGGGGCAACAGGCATTGCCACAGGCGCTATAGCCCGACGGGCAAGCGCTAGCGGCCAGCGGATCCAGGCAAAGCGCCAAGCCAAGGCCCAATGCGATCAAGAGAATCTTGCACATGACAATGCTCCGACGGTCGATCTGTTCAATGCGGATACAATAGCACCATTATCGCGCTGCGATGTGAGGCCGCTCACACTCCGAGCGATTTCAATAAGTGCAGTGCTGATCGGATTGACCGGGCATTCGCCCAATCCTCAATAAGGCTGGATTACCAACGCGACGTTGCGGCATTAGATTACCGCCACGGCCTGGATAGGATGATAAGAGCTGGCGCCGGGTTGAACGCTTCGGCATGACGTCGCAAGGGATGGATCTGCGCCGTTGGCATGCGCTTTCGAGCAACTTTCGCCGGACGAGCTCGCCCTCGCCTGCCAGCGGGCGCGGCGGGATCGGGGGCTGGTGGTGCTGGAAGGGCTGCATGCGCTGAAGCATGCGCTGCGGTTTGGAGCGGTGGTCGAGGGCGCTTGGACGGCCGATGCGGCGGCGCTGACGGCGCTGGCCGAGCGGCTTTGTCCGGATCTGCTGGCAAAGCTGGGTGCATTGGTGCGGCCGGTGCCGGCAGCGCTGTTCGGGCAGCTGGCGCCGCAGCCGATCGCGACCGGCGTGCTCGCGATCGCGCGCCGGCCCGGCTTGGATTTGGCGCCGTTGCTCGCGCGGATCGACGGTCCGCCGCTGCTGCTGCTCGATCAGCCGAGTCATCCCGGCAATCTCGGCGCGGTGGTGCGGGTGGCGGCCGCGGCGGGGGCGGCGGGCGTGCTGACTTTGGGCGGCCAGGATCCCTGGCAGCCGGCGGCGCTGCGCGGCGGCGCCGGCCTGCAGTTCGCCCTGCCGGTGCAGATGCTCGCCAGCCTGCCGGAGAGCCCGCGGCCCCTGGTGGCGCTCGATCCGGCGGGGGCTCCGTTGGCACCTGGCAGCATTCCCGATGGCGCCATCCTGGCGCTCGGCTCGGAGCGGCAGGGCTTGCGGCCGGAGCTGCTGGCGCGGGCGACGCTGCGTCTGGCGATTCCGATGACGGCGGCCGTGTCCAGCTTGAACCTGGCCACGGCCGCCGCGATCGCACTCTACAGCTGGCGTTTTGCCCAGCAATGAATCGCTTGCCAATCCAAATACCTGGTAATAATGAACCAATATAGTTAACAATCGATTAAAGAAATTCTTTGACATTTGTTTAGATTTGCGGCAATCTCTGCCGTGGATGGTGAGCGCAGCTGAGGCTGATGATGACGAAGATCGCGGCAATCCGACGGAACAGCGATGGTCAGGCGGCGATTGACTATGCGCTGGTGGCAGCCTTGATGGGCCTGATGGCCCTGGCCGGCAGCCTGCTGCTCGGCAACTCGGTCGAAGAGCTCTATGCCCGGGTCGGCCAGGAAAGCCAGTCGGTGCTTGCCGTGGTGCACGATTGAGCCGCCTGCAGCCACGCCGGGCCCCCCACCCGGCCGCTTGGCTCGCAGGCATGGTGCTGGCCGCGGGGCTGCTTCCCCCCAGCCTCGCGGCCGAGCCCATCGCCTGCACGGCAGCGACCGCCGGCCAGCTCAGCGTCCAGGCCGGGACCAGCTGCGCATGCCGCTATTTCCGCGGCGGCACGATGACCGACGAGCCGGCCGGCTATCGCTGGGATTGCGGCATCCTGCGGCCGAGCATGACGCCGGACGTGCCGGTCGATCTGAACCGCTATGACGGGCCGCTGCCGGACGCGCTTTCGATCGAGGCGAGCCCACCGCCCGAGCCCATCCGCTGAGGCTCCGCCTGCTGCAGGCGGCGCACCAGCTGGTGCAGCGGCCCCTCGACGATGCCCATGCTCTCCAGATGCTCGACGGTGCTGATCACGTAGTCGCGGCAATGGCCGGAGCGGCCCTGGCCGCGCTCGATCAGGGCGAGCAGCGTGGGCTCGTCCAGCCGCCCGGCATATTGCGGATGATCGCGCCGCACCACGTAGCACCAGGCCGGCAGCCGGCCGCGCTCCGTCAACACGCTCAAAGGCTTGCGTCGATAGACGTCGGTGACCAGCTCGCGCTCGTCCAGATAGGCCAGGACCTGGTCCGCCTGGTCAGGCGCCACGCGATAGGCAAAGCCGCGACAGGAGCCGCCGCGATCCAGGCCCAGCACCAGGCCCGGCGCCTCGGGCGTGCCGCGATGCACGACCGAGTAGACGCACAAGCTGCGGTGATAGCCCAGGAGGCGCGCCGGCAGCTGCTCCTCGAAGGCGAAGCCCGGCCGCCACATCAGCGAGCCATAGGCGAAGACCCAGATCCCGGCGCTGCCCATGGCGGCGGGCGGCTCAGACGCTGAAATTGAAGGCAATGGAGATCCTGGCCTGCTCGCCGCGATAGGGCCGGACGGCATGCGCGAGCCATGAGGGGAACAGGACGAACTGACCAGCCTTCGGGTAGATCAGCTCGCTGGCGCCGACCGACTGGCCGCCGGGCACGGCGAAGCTCAGATGCGGCGCATACATGGCGGGCGCCACGCCGCGCGGGTCCTGCATCTCGAACTCGCCGCCCAGGCTCCGGTCGCCGCCGATGCCGCCGTCGTCGACATAGTAGGTGCCGGACCAGTAGCAGCCGGGATGGGTGTGGAACTCGTTGCCGTGGCCGCGCCGGTTGATGTTGGCCCAGGCATTGGTCTTCCAGGCGATCCTGACCGCCCGGCCGGCGCGATCGACGGTCATGCGGGTGGCGAGCGCGCGCCCTGCGTCCAAGAGCTCGACGGCGGCCGGCCCGCCCCAGCTCTCGAAGTCCCAGCTCGACTGCCAGCCGCCCAGATTGGAATGCTGGACGCCGGCATCCGCCTGCTCGCGCGCCAGGATCACCTCCTTGAGCGCCGCGTTGATCCGCTCGGCGTCCGCCAGGCTCGCGACCACCACCGGGGTGGCGAAATAGCTGCGCACCTCGGCCTTGATCCGTTCCATCGCCGCTCTCCTTGGCCGCCTTGGCGCTACTCGGGCCGATCCGGCAGCGCCTGCCGGTCGAAGGCCTGGCCCTCGGCGATCACGCCGCGCCGGATCGCCCGGGTGCGGGTGAACAGCGCTTCCAGCTTGTCGCCCTCGCCCCAGCGGATCGCCCGCTGCAGCGCGGTCAGATCCTCGGTGAAGCGCCCCAGCATCTCCAGCACAGCCTCGCGATTATGCACGAACACGTCCCGCCACATGACCGGGTCGGAGGCCGCGATCCGGGTGAAGTCGGTGAAGCCGCCGGCCGCGTAGCGCAGCACCTCGGATTGCAGATGCTGCTCCAGATCGGCAACCGTGCCGACAATCGTGTAGGCAATCAGATGGGGCAGATGGGAGGTGATGGCCAGCACCCGGTCGTGATGCTCGGGCGTCATGGTCTCGACCCGGGAGCCCGCCGCCCGCCACAGCGCCTCGATCCTGGCGAGCGCTGCCGGATCGGTATCGGGCAACGGTGTCAGGATGCAGTGGCGGTTGACGAACAGGGTCTCGAACGCCGCCTCGGGGCCGGAATGCTCGGTGCCGGCGACCGGATGGCCGGGCACGAAGCGCTCCGGCGCCGGCAGATGCGGGCGGACATCCTCGATCAGCTGCGCCTTGATCGAGCCGACATCGGTCACGATGGCGCGTGGCGACAGGCCCGGCGCCATCGCCTTGGCGACCGCGCCGGCGGCGCCGGGCGGGGTGCCGATGACGACCAGATCGGCACCCTCGACCGCCGCCGCCGGGTCGGTGGTGGCGTGCTCGACCAGGCCCAGCTCAAGCGCCTTGTCCAAGGTCGCCTGGCGGCGCGCGCAGGCGACCAGCTCGTCGGCCAGTCCCTGGCGGCGCATGACCTTGGCGAGCGAGCCGTTGATCAGGCCGATGCCGATGAACGCGACGCGCTCGAAGCGGGCGGGCGGGCTCATGATGCGGCCATGAAGCTCTGCAGGCCGGCCAGGGCTGCCCGGTTGTCGGCCTCGGCGCCGATCGTCAGGCGCAGGCAATGGGGCAGGTCGTAGGCCGCCATCGCCCGGGCGATCACGCCCTGACGCTCCAGATGGGCGCTGGCGGCCGCCGCGCTCTTGGCGCCACCGGTCGGGAACTCGATCAGGACGAAATTGGCGATGCTGGGATGGACGGTCAGGCCCAGGCCGGCGATCGCCTGGGTCATGCGCGGCAGCCAGAGATCGTTATGCGCCTTGACCGCGGCCTGGTGCTCATGGTCAGCGAGGGCGGCGACGCCGGCCGCCTGGGCCAGGCCGCTGACGTTGAACGGGCCGCGCACCCGGTTCAAGACGCCGACCAGCTCCGGCTGGGCATAGAGCCAGCCGAGCCGAAGTGCTGCCAGGCCGAACAGCTTGGAGAAGGTGCGGGTCATGACCACGTTGTCGGCCTGGTCGACCAGCTCGATGCCGGCGGCGTAGTCCGGCTGGTCGACATATTCGGCATAGGCCGCGTCCAGGACCAAGAGGACGTCCTCCGGCAGGCCGGCATGCAGCCGCAGCACCTCGCCCATCGGCAGATAGCTGCCGGTTGGGTTGTTCGGATTGGCCAGGAACACCATCCGGGTCCGGCTGGTGACCCGGGCGAGCAGGGCGTCTACGTCGGCCACCAGCTTGCGCTCCGGCGCTGCGACCGGGACTGCGCCGACCGACAGCGCCGAGAGCTTGAACATCAAGAAGCCATGGGCGCTGTAGAGGATCTCGTCGCCCGGGCCGGCATAGCAGCGCATCAGGAGCTGGATCAGCTCGTCCGAGCCGGCGCCGCAGATGATCCGGGCGGGATCGAGCGCGAAGCGGCGGCCGATCGCTGATCGCAGCTCGCGCGAATCGCCATCCGGGTACATATGCAGCCGGCCGGCCACCGCACGCACGGCCTCGGTGGCGGCCGGGCTCGGGCCGAGCGCGCATTCGTTGGCCGAGAGCTTGATGACCCTGGCGACGCCCGGCAGCTCCGCCTTGCCGCCGACATAGGGTTCGATTTCGAGAATGCCGGGGCGCGGCCGCAGGCTCGCCATTGTCAAATCCCGCCATGAGCAGAAGAAACGCGGCCGCCGGCCTAGCCTCGACCGGTCGCGAACCTAGCCCCGGCGGGCCTGAGGGCGCAAGATCCGGGCAGCCATCCTGAGCTGGGAGCGGCCGCCGCGAACGGTCGCCAAGATTGACATTTGGCGACCCGCTGCCCACTAAGGTGGGCTGCGTTCGCTTCAGCATGAAGTAAACTTCGCCCATGACCGCGTTGCCATCCCTGGCGCCCGCCGAGCTCGACACCGCCCGCTTGCCGGGCGAACGGATCGAGCTGTCCGGCCAGCCGTTCAAGCTGGATTGCGGCGCCGAGCTGGCCTCGATCCGGGTCTCGTACCGGACCTACGGCAGCCTGAATGCGGCGCGCAGCAACGCGATTCTGGTCTGCCACGCGCTTACCGGCGACCAATATGCCGCCGACAGCCATCCGGTGACCGGCAAGGCCGGCTGGTGGCACCTGATGATCGGCCCTGGCAAGCCGCTCGACACCAACCGCTATTTCGTGATCAGCAGCAACATCCTGGGCGGCTGCATGGGCACCACCGGGCCAGTCGAGATCGACCCGGCGACCGGCCGCGCCTTTGGCCTGAACTTCCCGGTGATCACGATCGGCGACATGGTGCGGGTCCAGGCCCGGCTGCTCGATCATCTCGGGATCGAGCAGCTGTTTTGCGTGGTCGGCGGCTCGATGGGTGGCATGCAGGCGCTGGAATGGGCGGCGCGCTTCCCGGAGCGCGTGTTCAGCGCGATCCCGATCGCGACCGCCGCGCGCCACTCGGCCCAGAACATCGCCTTCCACGAGGTCGGCCGCCAGGCGATCATGGCTGATCCGGACTGGCAGCAGGGCGACTATCTGGCGCGCGGCACCCGGCCGACCCGGGGTCTGGCGGTGGCCCGGATGGCGGCCCATGTGACCTATCTCAGCGAGGCAGCGCTGCATCGCAAGTTCGGCCGGTCGCTGCAGGACCGCAGCAAGGTGACCTATGGCTTCGACGCTGACTTCCAGGTCGAGAGCTATCTACGCCACCAAGGCATCACCTTCGTCGACCGGTTCGATGCCAACTCGTATCTCTACATCACCCGGGCGATGGACTATTTCGACCTGGCCGGGGCTTGCGGCGGCGTGCTGGCGCGGGCGTTCCAGGGCGTGCCGACCCGCTTTTGCGTCCTGTCCTTCAGCTCGGACTGGCTGTTCCCGACCAGCGAGAGCCGCGATCTGGTGCGCGCCTTGAGCGCGGTCGGCGCCAATGTGTCGTTCTGCGAGATCGCGACCGACCGCGGCCACGACGCTTTCCTGTTGGACGTGCCGGAATTCCACCGGGTGTTCGCGGGCTTCCTCGCCGGCGCCGCCGCCGCGCGCGGGCTCACCTGAGGTGGCGGCGTTCGACCGGGCCCTGCCCGAGCCGGCCCTGATCGCCCAGGCCAGCAGCCGCGGCCCAGCCGCCACGACCGCCGGCAGCCCGCTCCGGCCCGACCTGCAGCTGATCGCCGATCTGGTGGCGCCCAACACCCGGGTCCTGGACGTCGGCTGCAGCGACGGCGCGCTGCTCGCCTACCTGGCGAGCACCAAGAACGTCGATGCGCGCGGCATCGAGCTCAGCCAGGAAGGTGTCAAGGAGTGCGTCAGCCGGGGCCTGGCGGTGGTCCAGGGCGATGCCGAGAGCGACCTCCATCTCTACCCCGACGGCGCCTTCGACTATGTCGTGCTGAGCCAGACCATCCAGGCGATGCAGCGGCCGCGCGAGCTGCTGCAGGAGATGCTGCGGATCGGCCGGCACTGCATCGTGTCGTTCACCAACTACGCCCATTGGCGCGCCCGCTGGCATCTGCTGCGCGGCCGCATGCCGCGCTCGCGCTGCGCCGGCGAGGCCTGGTACAGCACGCCCAACATCCGGCCCTGCACGCTCGAGGATTTCGAGCTTCTGTGCGCCGAGCTGAATGTCGTGATCGAGCGGCGGCTGTGCCTGGCGACCGGCGGCATGATCAGCCGGCTGGCGAGCCGGCGCTGGTTCGACAATCTATTGAGCGAGCAGGCGCTGTTCGTGCTCAGCCAGCGGCAGGGTCAGGCGGCTCGCCGGGCCTGAGCGCTGTCGCGGTGCGCGCCGCGATCCGCTCCGCCGCCATGGCGCCCGGCACCCGGACATAGGCCGGCAGCGCCCGCCGGCGGCGCTCCGGCGCCAGCGGCAGGGCGTAGATCTGCTTGGCGGCCAGGCTCAGGATCACCCCGCCGAAGCGCGGCGCCAAGCGGCGGCCCAGGCGCTCCCAGGCAAAGGCGGTGCGCAGCAGCAGCTGCGAGTTGGCGGGCGGCACGAACAAGGCGGTCGTGGTCTTTTGCGGCGCGAACAGATTGCCGCGCAGCAGCTGCTTCAGCTGGGTCGGGCTGAACGGGCGGCCCTGGCCGAACGGCGTCTGCTCGCTCAGGCACCACAAGCCGCGCCGGTTCGGCACGATCACCAAAAGCTGGCCGCCATCGCTCAGGATGCGCCAGATCTCGCGCAGCAGCCGCTGCATCCGGCCGGCCTGCTCCAGGGAATGCACCAGCAGCACGCGATCGACGCTCTGATCGGCGATCGGCAGCTCGTCCTCGACCGCCAGCGCCACCTGGTTCGGCCGGTCCGATGGCCAGCGCATGGCGCCTTGCTCGGGCGACATCAGGATGCCGACCCGCTCGGCCGAAGCGCCGACGGCGCCGAGGAGCGGGGCGGCGTAGCCGATGCCCAGGACCCGCTGCCCGACCAGATCGGGCCAGAGCAGGCGGATCTGGTTCTGCAGGAGCCGGCGGACCACCTGCCCCTGGCGCGAGCCATAGAAGCTCTGCAGTTCAATGACGTCTGGACGCATGGCTTGCGTGCTGCCCACCGGCTCCAGCGTTACGGTCAAGGCGACAGGGCGACTTGATCCAGTGTTTGACATAGGGTGAGCCGCGAGGTTTGTGAACCGCCAATTCAACCAGGGCAGCGAGGAGACGACTCCGATGGCGCTCGCGATCGAGATCCTGCCGATGCTCAGCGACAACTACGCCTATCTGCTGCACGAGCCCGAAGCCGGCGTCACGGCGGTGGTCGATCCGGCCGAGGCGGCGCCGGTGACCGCCCGGCTGGCGCAGCAACAGCGCCAGCTCGATCTGATCCTGACCACCCACCACCATGGCGACCACACCGCCGGCAACCTTGCCTTGAAGGCCGCGACCGGCTGCCGGGTGATCGGCGCCGCGGCGGATCGGGCGCGCATCCCGGGCCTCGATCAGGCGGTCCAGGAGGGCGAGCGGGTCATGGTCGGCAAGGCCGCGGGCGAAGTGATGGCGACGCCCGGGCATACGTCTGGCCATATCAGCTACTGGTTTTCCGAGGCGAAAGCGCTGTTTTGCGCAGACACCCTGTTCTCGCTCGGCTGCGGCCGCCTGCTCGAGGGCGACGCCCGGCAGATGTGGGCGTCCTTGCAGAAGCTGCTGGCCCTGCCGGACGACGCCCTCGTCTATTGCGGCCACGAATATACCGAGAGCAATGCCCGCTTCGCGCTCACGGTCGATCCGGACAATCCAGCGCTGCAGGCGCGCGCCGAGGAGGTCCACCGCCTGCGCGCGGCCGGCCGGCCGACCATCCCGACCACGCTCGGCCTGGAGCGCCGGACCAACCCGTTCCTGCGGCCGGACGATCCGGGCATCCGGCGCACGCTCGGCATGACCGGCGCCAGCGACGTCGAGGTGTTCGCCGAGATCCGGCAGCGCAAGGATCGGTTCTAGCTAGCTAGTGGGCTAGCTCGACGGCGTAGTCGGCGACCGGCGGCACGGTCTTGATCAGATCCTGCGCCTTGAGGAACCGGGCGAAGCGGTCATAGCGGGCGGTATCGAGGGCGGCCGGGCTCTGCGAGAAGCGCGGCCAGGTGTCGTCCCAGGCGCGCCGGTTCAAGGCATCGTCCAGCTCCGGCCGGCCTTTGATGAACAGGGCGAAGCTGTCCTTGGGATGGTTGACCAGATAGCGGGCGCCGGCCTCGACCGCGTCGATGAAGCGGCGCAGCTTGGGCTCGCCCAAGGCTGACTTGTTGGCGATGAAGATCAGCTCGTCATAGCTCGGGACACCCTCCTCCTCGGGGAAGAAGGCGCGGCCGGGCCGGTTCTCCAGCGCCAGCTGGTTCAGTTCGAAATTCCGGTAGGCGCCGATCACGCCGTCGACCTGGCCGGCCAGAAGCGCCGGGGTCAGGGCGAAGTTGACGTTGATCTGCTGGATGTCGCCCAGCCCCAGGCCATGCTTGCCCAGCATCGCGCGCAGCACCGCATCCTCGAAGCCGCCGACCGAGATGCCGATCCGCTTGCCCTTGAAATCCGCGACCGAGTTGATGCCGCTGTCGGCCAGGACCATCAGGATGTTGAGCGGCGTCGCGACCAGCGTGCCGACACGGACCAAGGGCAGGCCCTGGTCGACCTGGAGATGCAGCTGCGGCTGGTAGCCGACGCCGATGTCGGCCTGGCCGGCGGCGACCAGCTTGGGCGCGTCGTTGGGATCGGCCGGCGCCACGATCTCGACCGCGAGATCCTGGGCCGCGAAATAGCCCAGCTCCTGGGCGATCAGAATGGGCGCGTGGTCGGGGTTGATGAACCAGTCCAGGATCACGGTCAGCTTGTCGGCGGCGCTGGCGGACGGGATCGGCGGCAGGCTCAACAGCAGCATGAGGACGGCGAGCGTTCGGATCACGTCAGGTCTCCCGGGGCTGGTAGGCGGACGGGCTGGCCAGGCTGTGCGGCGCCCAGGGCATGAGCCAAACGAGGCCGCGATCGACCAGGACGTAAAGGGCCAGGCCCATGACCAGAAGCAGGGTCAGGGCCGCGAACATCAAGGCGATCTGGAGGCGGCCATTGGCCTGGAGCATGAGATAGCCAAGGCCGGCGCTGGCGCCGACCCATTCGCCGATGATGGCGCCGATCGGCGCGGCCGCGGTCGCGATCCGCAGCCCGGAGGCGAAGCTCGGCAACGCGGCCGGCAGGCGCAGGTGCCAGAGCATGCGCAGGCGGTTGGCGCCCATGGTCCGCGCCAGCTCCAGCCAGCCGGGCTCGGTCCGCGCCAGGCCGTCATAGAGGGCGACCGCGACCGGAAAGTAGATGATCAGAACCGCCATCGCGACCTTGCTGGCGAGGCCATAGCCGAACCACAGGACCAGCAGCGGCGCCAGGGCGAACACCGGGATGGTCTGGCCGAGGATCATCAGGGGCAAGAGCCAGGGCTGCAACGCCGGCAGAAGCGCCATGGCGAGCGCGCTGCCGGCACCGACCAGGACGCCGCCCAGGAGGCCCAGCAGGATCTCGACCAGGGTGATCCAGGCATGGTCCAGCAGCAAGGCGCGCTCGCTGACCAGGGCCTGCAGCACCGCAAGCGGCGGCGGCAGGAGGAACTTCGGCACGCCGCTCGACCACACGAACAGCTGCCAGAGGAGCAGCAGGCCGGCCACCACCACGAACGGCCGCGGATTGATCATGCGGCCAGGTCTTGGGCATCGGCGAGGCGCGCCAGGAGCTCGCCTTGGGCGACCAGGATGGCCGGCTCATCGAGCCGGCGCGGCGGCGGGCCGGCCGGGCAGATCGGCGCCTCGACCCGGGCCGGGTGGCCGGCCATCACCTGGACCCGGTCGCCCAGGCGCAGCGCCTCGAGCGGATCATGGGTCACCAGGAGGACCGTCCGGCCGGCCAGCAGCCTCGCCGCCAACGCCTGCAGCCGCGTGCGGGTGATCGCATCCAGCGACGAGAACGGCTCATCCATCAGGACGACCGGGCGGTCCTCCATGAGCGTCCGGGCGAGCGCTGCCCGCTGCCGCTGGCCGCCGGACAGGGTCGCGGGAAGCTGGGTCGCCTGCGCGCTCAGTCCGACCTGCTCAAGCAGCGCCTTGGCCCTGGCCAGATCGGGCCGCTGGCCGCGCAGCCGGGCGCCGAGCAGGACATTGCCCAGCGTGTCGAGCCAGGGCAGGAGATCGTCCTTCTGGCCCATCCAGGCGAGCCGGCCGGCCAGCGGCCGAGCGTCGCTGCAGCGCACCTTGCCGGCGGCGGCCGGGACCAGGCCGGCGATCAGGCGGAGCAGGCTGCTCTTGCCGACACCGCTCGGGCCCAGCAGGCAGGTCCAGCTGCCGGCCGGCAGGCTGAAATCCAGCCGCTCGAACAGCGGGCTGCCGTGATATTGCAGGGTCGCCTGTTCGACCAGGATGTCGAAATCGGCCGGGCCGGATGGAGCCACGCCGCACCGTCCCTTCGCCTTTTGCGCAGGTTCAAAGGGTCGTCCGCCAGTGGACCTCTCAGCCGGGCTCGGCTCCCCTCGTGCTGGCGGGCAGCATAGTGACGGCCCTGACGGCGTGCAAGGCGCGCCGGCCCGGCCGGTTGCGGTGCGCGCGGTGTTGCGCCAGTCTGAGCCGCAATGGCCGGACGCCAGCCGGGGGTGGCGTCGCGGCGAGCGCGCGAGGTGGGGAAGCATAGAGATGGCGCATTGGCTGATGAAGGCCGAGCCCAGCGATTACAGCTGGGAGGATCTGGTGCGGGATGGCACGGCGGTGTGGGACGGCGTGCATAGCCACGCGGCCGCCAATCACATGCGCAGCATGCGGCTGGGCGACCGGATCTTCTTCTATCGCTCGCAAAAGGAGCCGGCCGTGATCGGCGTGATGGAGCTGGCGCGCGAGGCCTACCAGGACCCGGACGACCGCAAGAGCAGCTTCGTGCTGGTCCAGGTCAAGCCGCTGTTGCCGGTCGAGCGCGAGGTCTCGCTGCAGGCGATCAAGGCCGAGCCGAAGCTGCAGCATCTGCCGCTGGTGCGGCAGTCACGGCTGTCGGTCAGCCCGATCGACGACGACGCCTGGCGGCTGATCTGCAGCATGGCCGGCATCGTCGCCTAAGACAGCGCGTCCGAATTCGGCCGGCGCGCCTGCCAGGCGAAACCGGCGGCGGTGGCGAGCAGCAGCAGGGCCAGGAACGACGGGATCGCCTCGGGTCCGAGCGCTTCGGTCAGCATGCCGATGCTGGTCGGCCCAAGGATGCCGCCGCCGGCATAGGACAGCGCGAACATGGCGCTGCCGGCGACCAGCATGCCGCCCTTGAAGCGCTCGCCGAGGCCAGTGAGCGCGCAGGTGTAGATGCCGGAGAAGGCGCCGCCCAGGATGAACAGGAGCGGCCAGAGGATGAAGCCCTGGGCATCGACGAAGGGCAGCCCGGCCGCGGCCAGCGCTGCGACCGTGGCGCAGGCGACCACGACGAGATTGCGGTTGAGCCGATCGAGGCCCAGGCCGATCAGGGGCATGGTGCCGAGCACGCCGAAGAACAGGACCGTGATCGTGGTCGCCGCCCAGCCCTCGCTCAGGCCCTTGTCGACGAAATAGACCGGGAACAGGGCGACCGCGGCGGCATCGACGAAGCTGAACACCACGATCATCAGCAGCAGCGAGGGAGCGGCCTTGGTGAAGGCCAGGAGCGCCCCGTGGGGTGCTGGCACCAGGCGGACCCGGGCCTGGCCGGTCAGGAGGGCAAACACGATCGCGATCAGGGCGACCAGGGCGGCGCCGGCGGCGAAGCCGAAGCCGTCCTCCTTGCCGAACAGCGGCACGCCCAAGGGCCCGGTCGCGAAGCCGGCGCTCATGGCGGCCGTGTAGACCGCGGTGACCCGGCCGCGCATCCGGTCGGGGCACGCCGCGTTCAGCCAGGCCTCGCCCAGCACGAACACCAGGTTGATGCCCAGGCCGAGCACGAAGCGGAGCACGAACCAGGCGGTGATCGAGGGCAGCAGGGCAAAGCCGACGATCGCGATCGCCGAGGCGATCAGGCCCAGGACGATCAGGCGCGGCCCGGCCATCAGCCGGGTGAGATAGGGCATCAGCAAGGTCGCGGTGACCAGGCCCAGCGAATAGACCCCGGCGTTCAGCCCGATCACCGTCTCGCCATAGCCGCGATCGGTCAGGATCAGCGAGATCAGCGGATAGGTCAGGCCGAGCGCGATGCCGAACGCCGAGATGCCGAGCGTGACCGCGATGATCGCCGGCCAATCGGCGGTCTCCTGGCTGATGGCGCTGGTGCTGTCCAAGGCTGGCCCGGTCCTCATGTGGCAGGCGGCGGCGGGGCGGTCAGGGTGGCGGCGGCGGGGGCGGCCCGTCAAGCGGCGGCCGGCTGGACGCGGCGGCTCGGGCATGGCTAATTGGCGCCCGCGCGCCCGCCGAGGATGAGCCATGTCCAGCCCGCTGATGATCCTGGTCGCCGGCCCCTATCGCTCCGGCACCAACGACGATCCCACCTTGATCGCCGCCAATGTCAGGGCGATGACCGAGACCGCCCTTGCGCTGTTCCGGGCCGGCCATCTGCCGGTGCTGGGCGAATGGTTCGCGCTGCCGCTGATCGAGCATGCCGGCTCGCGGGCGGTCGGGGATGCCGTGTTCAACGAGATCTTCCACCCGATCGCGCGCCGGCTGGTCGCCAAATGCGATGGCTGCCTCAGGATCGGCGGCGCCTCGACCGGTGCCGACGAGATGGTGGCGCTGGCCCGCCAGGCCGGCAAGGCGGTGTATTTCGATCTGGCCGAGCTGCCGCCGGCGCTGCCCGGGAAATTGCAATCTTAAGTAGAACGGTCTACGATGGAAGGCATGATGGATCCGCGCCTCGCCCCCGGCATCCGGGTGCGCCATCCGCAGCAGCCGGATTGGGGCATCGGCCATGTCCAGTCGGTCGCGGGCGGCAAGGTCACGGTCAATTTCGAGGAACGTGGCAAGGTGGTGATCAACGCGGCCGTGGTCGAGCTCGACATCATCAGTGAGCGCAGCTAGGGCGCACATGCCCGGCCTGCGCCTGGCGCGCTGACCGGCCATGGCGGCGCCGAGCGTCCCCAGGCCGGCCGGCCGGAGCCGGCGCGCGACTCGGCGCCGGGCGCGGCGGCGCTGGCTGGCGTTCGGCCTGCTGCTGGTGGTCGGCTTCGGCATCGGCCTGATCGCCAGCCGGCCGCCGCTGCCGACCGACCTGCAGCCCCTCGATGCCGAGCCCGCGCGCTCCGAGCTGATCCTGCTCGATGCCCATGGCGTGCGGCTGGACGCCCAGGCCAGGCCAGGCCGCGCCCTGACCCTGGCCGAGATGGGCCCATGGCTGCCGGATGCCGTGGTCGCGGTCGAGGATCGCCGGTTCTACCGGCATGGCGGCATCGATCTGATCGGCATCGGCCGCGCCGCCTGGCGCAATCTGCTGGCCTGGCGGATCGTCGAGGGCGGCAGCACGATCAGCCAGCAGCTGGCCAAGCTCGCCTTCCTGACGCCGGAGCGCAGCTTCACCCGGAAGTTCAAGGAGGCCTGCTACGCCTTTTGGCTCGAGCTCTGGTACGACAAGCCGACCATCCTGGCGGCCTATCTCAACCGCATCTATCTGGGTGGCGGCGCCTATGGCGTCGAGGCCGCGGCGCGACGCTACTTCGCCAAGCCGGCGCGCGATCTGAGCCTGGCCGAGGCGGCGCTCCTGGCCGGCCTGATCCGGGCACCCTCGCACTACACCCCGAACCGCGATCTCGCGACCGCGCATCGCCGCGCCGCCTTGGTGCTCGACCGGATGGTCGAGGCGGGCTTCATCAGCCGGACCGATGCCGAGCTCGCCAAGGGCTGGCCAGCCGCGATCGCGCCGCCGCCCGCCAGCGACAACCGCGGCTATTTCGCCGATTGGGTGGCGAGCCAGAGCCGGCTCTATCAAGGGGCCGCCGCCTCCCGGGTGACCATCGAGACCACGCTCGACCCGCTGCTCCAGGGGCTCGCCGACGACAGCCTGCAAAGCCTCCTGGCGCGCGATGGCGCGGCGCTGGGGGTCGATCAGGGCGCTTTGGTGGCGATGACGCCGGACGGCCGGGTCCGGGCGATGGTCGGCGGCCGCTCCTACCGGGCCAGCCAGTTCAACCGCGTGACCCAGGCGCGCCGCCAGCCGGGCTCGGCGTTCAAGCTGTTCTTGTACCTGGCAGCGCTCGAAGCGGGCTTCCGGCCGGAGGACGAGATCAGCGGCCGGCCGATCACGGTCGCCGGCTGGCAGCCGCGCAATTTCGACGATGCCTACCCGCCGGCGCTGACCCTGCAGCGCTCGCTCGCCCGCTCGGTCAACACCGCCGCCGTCCGCCTGGCCGAGCGGATCGGCCGCGGCCAGGTGGTCGCCATGGCGCGCCGGCTCGGTGTCACCGCACCCCTGCCCGATCACCCGAGCCTGACCTTGGGCAGCGGCGAGGTCAGCCTGCTCGAGCTGACCGCGGCCTATGCCACGGTCGCCAATGGCGGCCGCCTGGTCTGGCCCGAGGGCATCAGCCGGATCGCGGCGGAGGGTCGGCCGCTCTATGAGCGGGCACCGCCGGCCGTGGCCGTGCTGACACCAGCCGTGGCGGCGGCGATGACCGGCCTCCTGCAGGGCGCTCTGGTCGACGGCACCGGCTGGCGGGCCGCCCTGCCCGGCTTCGTCGCCGGCAAGACCGGCACCAGCTCCAGCAATCGGGACGCCTGGTTCATCGGCTTCACCCGCGATCTCGTGGTCGGCGTCTGGATCGGCAATGACGATGGCCGGCCGAGCATGCAGGCAAGCGGCGGCAATCTGCCGGCCAGGATCTTTCGCTACTTCGTCGAGCGGGTGCCGAAAGCTGAGGGACAGGCGGAGCTGGTGGCGGCCGGATCGAACGCGCCTGCAACGAGCCTGGGTACCGTGATGCGCAGCGCCATCGAGAGCGCGCGCGGCTGGTTGCGCGCCGCTGCCGATCTTATGCCCTCCTGGTAGGTCAACCGGCTCTGGCAGGCGCCAAAGATTCGGTCTAGAACCGCTTTAGCTGAAAAAAAGAAACGCTTGGTTCGCCCGAGAAGAATCAGGGAGCTGCGGATCATGCCAGCCAAGACTCGAGAGCTGCACAGCCATCATTTCGACTCGACCGTCTGGAACGACTTCAAGTTTCGCGACGACGATATCGTCATCGCGACTTACGCGAAGTCCGGCACCACCTGGATGCAGCAGATCGTCGCCCAGCTGATCTTCAACGGCCAGGAAGGGCTGCCGGTGGCGGCGATGTCGCCATGGCTGGACCTGCGCGTGCCGCCCAAGGCGGTCAAGCTCGCCGAAGTGGAGGCGCAGAGCCATCGCCGGTTCGTCAAGACGCATCTGCCGGTCGATGCCTTGGTCTTCTCGCCCGATGCCAAGTATCTCTATATCGGCCGGGACGGGCGGGACGTGGTCTGGAGCCTGTACAACCACCACGCCAACGCCAACCAGCTCTGGTACGAGGCGCTGAACGACAGCCCCGGCCGCGTCGGACCGCCGATCGCGCCGCCGCCCGAATCGATCCAGCAGTATTTTCGCGACTGGCTGGATCAGGACGGCTATCCGTTCTGGTCGCTCTGGGAGAACGCCCGGTCCTGGTGGGCGATCCGCGATCTGCCGAACGTCATGCTGGTCCATTTCGCCCAGCTGAAGGCGGACCTGCCGGGCGAGATCCGGCGGATCGCGGCCTTCCTCGGCATCCCGATCGACGAGCGCCGCTTTGCCGACATCGTCGAGCATTGCGGGTTTGCCTACATGAAGGCCAACGCCACGGCGAGCGTGCCCTTGGGCGGCGCGTTCTGGGACGGCGGCGCCGAAACCTTCGTGTTCAAGGGCACCAATGGCCGGTGGCGCGATGAGCTCAGCGCCGCGGACGCGCAGGCCTATGAAGCGCGAGCGGTCGCCGAACTCGGCCCTGCCTGCGCCGCCTGGCTGGCATCCGGCACGCTGACCGAGACCCATTGACGCCCAGCCGGCGCCGATTGCCCGGGTGATCTGCAACCAATCCGCCCGTCCGGCGTTTCCTTCCCATCTCACGGCGACCGGTCGCATCGGGCGGCTCGGCGTGGCGGCTGGAGGAGAGCATCACCATGGGGATTATCGGCGCCATCATTATCGGTCTGATCGCCGGCATCATCGCCAAGTTCTTGATGCCTGGACGCGATCCGGGCGGCTTCATCATCACCATTCTGTTGGGCATTGCCGGCGCGTTCGTCGCGACCTTCCTCGGGCAGTCGATCGGCTGGTACGGCCCCAATGACGGCGCCGGGCTGATCGGCGCGGTGGTCGGTGCGATCATCCTGCTGCTCGCCTACCGCATGATCGCCGGCCGCCGGCAGGTCTAGCGCTCGGCGTGATGGCGCGGTCCGGCCAGGCGCTAGGCGAGCCAGGCCGGATCGCGCTGAATCACCGGCAGCGGCCCCGGTGTCCCGCCGATCTTCGGCAGCGCCGCGAGCAAGCCCTGGGTGTAGGGATGGCGCGCGGCTGAGAGTTCGCTCGCCCGGCAGGTCTCGACGATTCGGCCGGCATACATGATCAGGACCCGGTCGCAGAACGACGCGACCAGGCTCAGATCATGGCTGATGAAGATCAGGCCCAGGCCGCGCGCCGTCACCAGGTCGTCCAGGATCGCCAGCACCTGCGCCTGCACCGTGACGTCGAGCGCCGAGGTCGGCTCGTCCGCGATCAGCAGCTCCGGCTCGCCGATCAGCATCATCGCGATCATGATCCGCTGGCCCATGCCGCCCGAGACCTCGTGCGGATAGAGCCCGAAGACCCGCTCGGGTGCCCGGATCCTGACCGCTTCGAGCATCGTCAGCGCCCGCTCCCGTGCCGCTCGCCGGCTGGTCCGGGCATGGGCGCGGCAGGCTTCCGCCACCTGCGCGCCGACCGTCATCACCGGATTGAGCGAGAAGCGCGGGTCCTGCAGGACCATGGCGAGCCGGCGGCCACGCAAGCCGCGCAGCGTGCGCCGGTCCGCCTGCAGCAGATCGATCGCGTCGAAGGTCAGCTGCCGGGCATGCACGCTGCCGGGCTTGGGCACCAGGCCCAGCAGCGCCCGGCCGATGGTCGACTTGCCGGAGCCGCTTTCGCCGACGATCCCGAGCTTTTCCCGCTCGAGCGTGAAGGAGGCGTCGCGCACCGCCTCGATCACCCGGCCAGGGGTCGGGTAGCGGACCGAGAGCGCCTCGACGACCAGGCGGCCGCTCATCGGCTCTCGCGCACCGGCAGATGGTCGTGCGCCAGGCGAAAGCCGATCAGTATGTGCTTCAGCTCGGCCGGCTGGACCTGGCGCGCAGCGGGCCGGCAGGCGCCGCAGCCCTGGTCGTGCCAGGAGCCGCCCTTGACCAGGAAGCCGCCCGGCGCCGCGGTCGCGGTCCACTGATAGACCTCGCCCGCCGCGTCCAGCATGCCGTAGACGCTGCCGCCGGCCAGGAACGAGCCGACCGGCATGGTGTCCTGCGGCCCCTGGTCCTGGCTGTTCAGCACCTCCGGATCCCAGGCATTGCCCCAGGGGAAGATCGCGCCATGCGGCCCGCGCGCCGCCTTCTCCCATTCCAGCTCGGTCGGCAGCCGCCAAGGCAGGCCGGTCGTCCTGGCGAGCCAGGCGGCGTAGGCCTCGGCATCGTGATGATCGACCAGCACCACCGGGTGATCCAGCCGGTCCGGCGGTGGCCGGTCGCCCGGCCAGGCATGGCGACGGGTCTGGGCAAACGGCTGGCCGGGGCGAAAGCGCTGCCAGGCCGACGCGTCCACGTCCGGGGCCGGATGGCCGGTTTCGGCCAGGAAGCGGGCGTAGTCGCGGTTGGTGACCGGGGTCAGCATGATCGCGAAGGCATGGTCGAGCACCAGCTCGGTCTGCGGCCGCTCGGCTTCATAGCGGCCGGCACCCTTGCCTTCGGCGCTGCCCGTTGCGCCGGCATCCAACGTCTGGGCGTAGGCCCGCTCGGCTGGCGACGAGCCGGCGAGGAACGGCCCGGCCGGGACGATCACGGTCGCCGGCAGCGGCACCTCGGCCAGTGCCCAGGTCGGCGCCAGCAGCAGGCCACAGGCGAGCAGGCGGGCCAGCATCCTCATGCCTGCTTCGGGTCCAGCACGTCGCGCAGGCCGTCGCCCAGCAGGTTGAAGCCGAGCGAGACGATGAAGATCGCGATGCCGGGGATGGTCGCGACCCACCATTGGTCGAGCAGATATTGCCGCCCGGTCGAGATCATCGCTCCCCATTCCGGTAAGGGCGGCTGGGCGCCAAGCCCGAGGAAGCCCAGGCCGGCGGCGATCAGGATCACGCCCGCCATGTCCAGGGTCAGGCGCACGATCAGCGAGGAGGTGCATAGCGGCATGATATGGCGGGTGATGATCCGGAAGCTGGAAGCGCCCTGCAGCCGGGCGGCCGCGATGAAGTCGGCCTGGCGCAAGCTCAGGGTCTCGGCCCGGGCGACCCGGGCATAGGGCGGCCAGGCGGTGATCGCGATCGCCATGATCGCGTTGCCGATGCCGGGCCCCAGCGCCGCGACGAAGGCCAGCGCCAGGATCAGGCGGGGAAAGGCCAGGAAGATGTCGGTCAGCCGCATCAGCACCTGGTCGACCCAGCCGCCCAGATAGCCGGCCATGGTGCCGATCAAAAGGCCGACCGGCCCGACCAGGAGCGCCACCAGCCCAACGATCTGGAGGGTGATCCGGGCGCCATGGAGCAGGCGCGAATAGATGTCGCGGCCGAGCTCGTCGGTGCCGAGCCAATGGCCGGCCGAGGGCGGCTGCAGCCGGTCGGCCAGGTTCTGGGTGATCGGCGCATGGGTCGCAAGATACGGCGCCAGGGCCGCCATCAGGATCAGGGCCAGGACGATCATGAGGCCCAGCAGCGCCAGCGGGTTGCGCCGGAAGGCGAGCCAGCCCAGGAACGCGCGGCCGAGGGCGGCCTGGCGGCGCGAGCCCGGCTGGTCCGAAAGCAGCCAGGCGCGCCAGCCGAGCGGCATCGGTGCAGCTGCGGGCAGCGCCGTCAAGGCGGGCTGCCGCCGGTGCTGGCGCGCGGCCGGTTGCGTCCGGGGGCCGGATGGTCCATGCCGATCTTGGTATCAGCTTCCGCCGGCCGGCCCAAGGGGTGCCGGGCCAGTGGCGACGGAGACGGCATGCTCCAGATCGGCGGCCTCGAGGTCCGCTTCGACGATTTTGTGGCGGTGCGGGCGCTGAGCCTGGCCGTGCCGGCCGGCGGTGCCTTCGGCCTGGTCGGCGAAAGCGGCTCCGGCAAGTCCACCGTGCTGAAGGCGATCGCCGGGCTGGTCCCGGCCGCGGCTGGCACGATCCGGCTAGAGGGCCAGCCGCTCGGGCGCCGCCGCGATGCCGCTTTCTGCCGCACGGTCCAGATGGTGTTCCAGGACCCCTATGGCTCGCTCCATCCGCGCCACACCGTCGCGCGCACTTTGGCCGAGCCGCTCCTGATCCAGGGCATTGGCCAGCGCGAGCCGCGGATCGCGGCCGCCCTCGAGGCGGTCGGCCTGGCGCCCGCCTTCCGCTACCGCTACCCGCATCAGCTCTCCGGCGGCCAGCGCCAGCGGGTCGCGATCGCGCGCGCCTTGATGCTGGAGCCGAAGCTCCTGCTGCTCGACGAGCCGACCTCGTCGCTCGACGTCTCGGTCCAGGCCGAGATCTTGAACCTGCTCGCCCGGCTGCGCGCCGAGCGCGGCCTGACCTACCTGTTCGTGTCGCACAACCTGGCCGTGATCGCCCATATGTGCGAGCGCCTGGCGATCATGCAGGCCGGCGGGATCGTCGAGGAGGTGCCGGTCGCAGCCCTCGCCAGCGGCGCCCTGGCCGATCCCTATTCGCGCCAGCTGCTGGCCAACAGCCAGGGCTACGATCGCCAAGCCGCCCACGCCTTGGCAGCCGCCGCGGCGGTCGCCGGCTGAGGCCAGCCGGCTCAGCCCTGGCCCTTGTCGATGCCCTCGCCATCCAGATCGAGCCGCTGCGGCTGGTAGCCCAGCGCCTCGATGAACTTGACCAGATCGGCCGCCTGGATGGTCGTGGTCATGGTGTTGACCAGCGGATGGTAGTTGAGCAGCGCATGCTTGAGCATCCTAGCATCGAGCAGCGGCCGCATCCGCCGATCCCGGTCGTTGATCAGCGCAAACGGCGTCACCGACCCCGGCGTCACGCCCAGCACCTCCTCCAGCAGCTCCGGCTTGCCGAAAGACAGCCGCGGGCAGCCCAGGACCTTCGAGAGCCGGTTCATGTCGATCCGCCGGTAGTCGAGGCAGACCAGGAGCCAGAGGCCACCGTCCTTGTCCTTCAGGAACAGCGACTTGCAATGCCCGCCCGGTAGGTGGCCGAGCAGCCCGTTGGACTCCTCGACCGTGAACACGGCGGCGTGCTCGATGGTCGTGTGCGCGATGCCGAGGGCTTCGAGACGGGCGAGGAGCTGGTCGGGGGTGTGGGTCATGGCCGGCTT
>CADEGR010000055.1:0-14564 GCA_902826935.1 uncultured Alphaproteobacteria bacterium
CGGCGGAGGCGGCTGATCTGTACCGGGAGCTGGCGGCGGCGCGGCCGGATGCGTTCAAGCCGGATCTGGCGAGTGCGCTGAACAACCTGGGGGCCAGGTTGAGCGAGCTAGGCCGGCGCGAGGCGGCGCTGGCGGCGGCGGCGGAGGCGGCTGATCTGTACCGGGAGCTGGCGGCGGCGCGGCCGGATGCGTTCAAGCCGGATCTGGCGAGTGCGCTGAACAACCTGGGGGCCAGGTTGAGCGAGCTAGGCCGGCGCGAGGCGGCGCTGGCGGCGGCGGCGGAGGCGGCTGATCTGTACCGGGAGCTGGCGGCGGCGCGGCCGGATGCGTTTGCCCATCAACTCGCCTTGTCGCTGTCGGCGCTGGCGGACCGGCTGGAGGAGCTGGGCCGCGCCGAGGAGGCGGCGCAGCGCGATCTTGAGGCGGTGCGGGCTATCGCACCCTATTTCCTGCGCCATCCCATGCCCTATGCGGGCCAGATGATCCCGATAGCGCGGGATTGGATGCGGCGCTGCGAGCAGCTCGGCCAAGCGCCGGACACGGCGCTGCTGGTGCCGATCGTGGCAGCGCTGGCGGCGCTGGCGGCGGACGGTGCGGCCGAGGGGTGAGCGGCCGGCGGCGGATTAGGCGTTTCTTAACCTTGAGGAGCTAGGGTGATGGTCGAGCCGGTGACGTTGACGGCAACCGCGGTGGCGCTGCTGGCGCCTTATCTGGCGAAGGGCGCCGAGGCGGCGGCGGGCAAGCTGGGCGAGCAGGCGGCGGCCGGCGTCGGCAAGCTGGTGGCGCTGGTCAGGGGCAGGCTGAGCGGGGCAGCAGCGGCGGAGGCGCTGACCGAGCTGGCGGCGGCGCCGGAGGATGCGGATGCGCAGGGCGCGGTGCGCCTGCAGCTGAAGAAGGCGATCGCGGCTGATCCGGCGTTTGCCGAGGAGCTGCGCCAGCTGGTCGAGACGGTCAAGGCAGCGGGCGGCGACAAGGTACAGCAATATGTGAGCGTGACCGGCGACAACAATAAGGCGGCCGTGGTCAGCGGGTCGGGCAACAAGGTCACGTTCTGAGGCCGGAGTGCTCCGACGCCGCCCCAGGACTCCGCCCTAACCCGCCGACGCTATGGCCGCACCAGCCAGCGCCCGCGGCGTAACGCCCGAGGCTGCGAGCCTCAGTGCTTCAAGATCTGCGACAGGAACAGCTTGGTGCGCTCGGACTGGGGGTTGGTGAAGAACTCCTGGGGCGGGTTGCTTTCGACCACCTCGCCGCGGTCCATGAAGACGACCAGGTCGGCGACCTGCTTGGCGAAGCCCATCTCGTGGGTCACGCAGATCATGGTCATGCCCTGGCGGGCGAGCTCGGTCATGACGTCCAGGACCTCCTTGATCATCTCGGGATCGAGGGCGGAGGTCGGCTCGTCGAACAGCATGATCTCGGGCTTCATGCACAGCGCGCGGGCGATCGCGACCCGCTGCTGCTGGCCGCCGGAGAGCTGGAGCGGGTATTTGTGCGCCTGCTCGGGGATGCCGACCCGCTTCAAGTAGGTCATGGCGACATCCTCGGCCTCGGCCTTGGGCATCTTGCGCACCCAGGTGGGCGCGAGGGTCAGGTTCTCGAGGATGGTGAGGTGCGGGAACAGGTTGAAATGCTGGAACACCATGCCGACCTCGCGCCGGATGGCATCGACGTTGCGCACGTCCGAGGTCAGCTCGATGCCGTTGACCACGATATGGCCGCGCTGGTGCTCCTCGAGGCGGTTGATGCAGCGAATCATGGTCGACTTGCCCGAGCCCGAGGGGCCGCAGACCACGATGCGCTGGCCTTTTTGGACGTCCAGATTGATGTCCTTCAGGACGTGGAACTGGCCGTACCACTTGTGGACGCCGCGCAGCACGATCATCGGCTGGTCGGCGGTGGCGGCGCGCGCGGCCGGTTCGGTCATGGCGGCTCCTTCGAAGGGCTAGCGGCGGTGGCCGCGGTCGAGCTTGCGCTCGACATGCAGGCTGTAGCGGGACATGGCGAAGCAGAAGATCCAAAAGCAGAAGGCCGCGAACACGTAGGCCTCGGGCGCCAGGCCCAGCCACTCGGCGTTGGTGGTGGCCGCCTGGACGATGCCCAGGAGGTCGTAGAGGCCGATGATCAGGACCAGGGAGGTGTCCTTGAACAGGCTAATCATGCTGTTCACGATGCCCGGGATCACGATCTTCAAAGCCTGCGGCAGGATGATCAGGCCCATGGTCTTCCAGTAGCTGAGGCCCAGCGCGTGGGCGGCCTCGTACTGGCCCTTGGGGATCGCCTGCAGGCCGCCGCGCACGACCTCGGCCATGTAGGCGGCCGAGAACAAGGCGACGCCGATCAAGGCGCGCAGCAGCTTGTCGAAATTCATGCCGGCGGGCAGGAACAGGGGCAGCATGACCGAGGCCATGAACAGGACGGTGATCAGGGGCACGCCGCGCACGATCTCGATGAAGCCGGTGCAGACCAGGCGGATCACCGGCATGGTCGAGCGGCGCCCGAGCGCCAGGACGATGCCGATCGGCAAGGAGGCGACGATGCCGACGCCGGCGATCACCAGGGTCAGGAACAGGCCGCCCCAGCGCGCGGTCTCGACCTCGGGCAGGCCGAGCATGCCGCCATAGAACAGGATGAAGGCGATGATCGGGTAGATCACCACCAGGCCGACTGCGAGGCCGATCTTGTGGCTAAAGCCGCGCAGGAACAGGGGCACCATGGCGAGGATCAGGAGGAGGAAGCCGAGATTGACGCGCCAGCGCTCCTCGGGCGGGTAGAAGCCGTAGATGAACTGCCAGATCCGGGCCTGGATGAAGACCCAGCAGGCGCCGCCGGAGGTGCAGTCGGCGCGGCTGGTGCCGGCGAAATCCGCGTCCAGGATCGCCCAGCGGACCAAGGGCGGCACGATCAGGTAGAGCAGATAGAGGCAGAGCAGGGTCAGGCCGGTGTTGAGCGGCGAGGAGACCAGATTCTGCCGGACCCAGGCGATCGGGCCGACCTGGGTGATCGGCGGCGCCAGGTCCGGGCTGCGCTGGCCCGCGTCGATGGTTGCCATGTCAGCGCTCCACCAGGGCCATGCGGCGATTGTACCAGTTCATGCCTAAGGAGATCAGCAGGCTGAGCGTGAGATAGACCGCCATGGTCATCGCGATCGCCTCGACCGCCTGGCCGGTCTGATTCAAGACGGTGCCGGCGAACACGCTGACCAGCTCGGGATAGCCGATCGCGACCGCCAGGGACGAGTTCTTGGTCAGGTTGAGATACTGGCTGGTGAGCGGCGGGATGATCACCCGGAGCGCTTGCGGGATCACGACCAGCCGGGTGATCGTGCCCGGGCGCAGGCCGAGCGCCTCGGCCGCCTCGATCTGGCCGCGCGCGACTGACTGGATGCCGGAGCGCACGATCTCGGCGATGAACGCCGCGGTATAGATCGAGAGCGCCAGGGCCAGCGCCATCAGCTCCGAGATCACGACCACCCCGCCCTGCAGGCGGAACCGCCCCATCGCCGGGTAGTCGAAGGACAAGGGCACGCCGAGCCCCAGGAAGGTCAGGAGCGGCAGGCCGATCAGGAGCGCCAAGGCGACGTAGAGGATCGGGAAGACCTGACCGGTCGCGAGGCGGCGCGCCTCGGCCCAGCGGTAGATCAGCACGACCAGCACGATCGCGAGCACGAACGCCGCCAGCACCCAGATGTCGCCCTCGCCCAGGATCGGCTTGGGCATGAACAGGCCACCATTGTTCAAATAGAACAGGCCGAACAGCTCGATGCTCTCGCGCGGATGCGGCATAGCACCCAACACCGCAAAGTACCAGAACAGGATCTGGAGCAGGACGGGAATGTTGCGGATGGTCTCGATGTAGACCGTGGCGAGCCGCGCCACCAGCCAGTTCTTGGACAGGCGCGCCAGGCCGAGGAGAAAGCCGATGAGGGTCGCCAGCACGATCCCGATCGCGGCGACCAGGATGGTGTTGAGCAGGCCGACCCAGAAGACCCGCAGGTTGTTCGACTGCTCCGTGTATTCGATCAACGACAGCTGAATGCCGAAGCCGGCCGGCTTGTTCAGGAACCCGAAGCCCGAGGCGATGCCCTGGCGCTGCAAGTTCACCGCGGCATTGTGGGCAATATAGACGAAGAACGCGATGACCAGAGCTGCGGTCAGGATCTGGAAGGCGATCGAGCGGATGCGCGGATCGTGCCAGGGTGCTGGCTTGGGCGGGAGCTCGCCCAATTGGCTTTGTTCGATCGCCATTGCACCCCGTTCCTTGTTCGTTGTCGTCACGCTTGACGGTAGCGCGCAGCCCTCCGGGCGGCAAGCCGTCCGTGCCTACCGGCTTACGCAAGCGCCATGCCAGCGGGTGTCGCGACTAAGCTACATGTTCAGCATCGCCGCCAGCAGCATGCCCTTGGCTGTGGTGTTGCTGGTGCTGTGCGCCGGGCGGACCTCGGCGATCTCGATCGGCAGCGTGACCTGCTGCAGGGCTTTCTTGAGCTCGGCCTCGAAGCCCTTGACCAACGCGGTGCCGCCCGCGAACACCAGGGGCAGCGGCCGCAGGCTGCGCGGCAACCGGCTGGTGGTGCGCAGCTCCTGCGCCAGCAGCTTGACCGCGCGGCGGATCACCTCGCGGTAGTAGATGGTCAGCGCCTGATCCAGGCTGCCGGCCTCGCTGCCGCCCAGGCGGAACTTGCCGCTCTCCTTGTACAGCCGGACCGTGGTCGGGGTCTGGCCGGTCACCTTGGCGGCGGCGTGATCGATGAAGTCGCCGGCCTGCTCGGTGCAAAACGCCAGGACCGGCAGCCCCAGATAGGACACGCAGACATTGCACAAGCCGCCGCCGAAGCTGATGCCGATGCCGGTGAAATCCTCGTCCTTCAGATCGGCGTAGACGACCGCCAGGCCCTCATTGACCGCCTCGACCCGATAGCCCAACCCTTCCAGCACCTCGGTCACGACATGCTCGTGGAAGATCAGCTCGCTCTCCCGGCCGGCCGGCGCGCAGGGCACGCTGAAGCAGATCTTGGCGTCCTTGCGCGCCTTGCCGCACATCTTCTCGAGCGCCAGGGCGATCATGCGCTGGCTCTTGGGCTCGTTCGGATTGAGCAGGCCGGTATGCATCGGCCGCCGGGTGTCGCCGCCCAGCATGTTGGCGAACTCGTCGACCCGATTGCCGAACGCCAGGATCTCCTCGCCGTCGACGCAATGGTGAATATGCTCGTCCTCGAGCATCGCCTTGGTCAGCTTCGCATAGGGCAGCGAGATGAAGGCGTTCAGCTGGGCGTCGTAGCTCGGCTGCTCGCCGTTCGGCTTCGCCAGAATGATCCGGCTGGTGCCGAGATCGAGGCCCTTGACGTCGCCGATGGGCGCGTTGTCCGCCATGGTGGTGTTCCCCCGGGATCGCTGGCTGAAGCGCGCAAGCGCTGGATCGGCCGTCTTTTACATAAATGCTTTGTTTTTGCCACCGGAGTTTTCGCCAGCGCGCGCAACCAGCCGCAGCACATGAAAATGGCCGGCAGAGCCGGCCATTTTCGATCCTGGGAAAGATGCGCTGGCTAGAGCATGCTCCGGTCAGGTGCACTCAGCTGACCGATCAGACCATGCTCCAGCTGTTGGACTCTAGAGCATTCAACTGCCGCTCAGATGCGTACAGCTGAGCGGAAAATGCTCTAGCGGATCGGCATGCCGTACTGCAGGCCGCCCTTGGTCCACAGCGCGTTCAGGCCGCGCTCGATCTTGAGCGGGCTGCCGGTGCCGAGGTTCTTCTCGAACACCTCGCCATAATTGCCGACCTGCTTGACCACCTGATAGGCCCAGTCGTTGGGCAGGCCGAAGTCCTTGCCGACCTCGCCCTCGACGCCCAGCATCCGGCGGATATCCGGATTCTCGGTGCTGCCCTTGACCTCATCGACATTGGTCGAGCTGATCTCGGCCTCCTCGGCGTTCAGCATGGCGTAGAGGGTCCAGCGGACCACGTCGCCCCACTGATTGTCGCCATGGCGGACGGCCGGGCCCAGCGGCTCCTTCGAGATGATCTCCGGCAGGATCACGTGATCGTCGGGATTGCCCAGGGCGGTGCGCTCGGCGTAGAGGCCCGACTGGTCGGTCGTGAACGCGTCGCAGCGGCCCTGCTCGTAGGCGGTGCGGGTCTGCTCGGCGCCCTCGAACACCACCGGCGTGAACTTGAGGTTGTTGGTCCGGAAGTAGTCGGCCAGGTTCAGCTCGGTGGTGGTGCCGGCCTGGACGCAGACCGAGGCGCCATCCAGCTCCTTGGCGCTCGCGACGCCCAGCGCCTTGGTCACCATGAAGCCCTGGCCGTCATAGTAGTTGACGCCGACGAAATCCAGGCCGAGGGCGGTGTCGCGGCTCGAGGTGTAGGTCGTGTTGCGGGCCAGCACGTCGACCTCGCCGGACTGCAGCGCGGTGAAGCGCTCCTTGGCGTTGAGCGGCGAGAACTTGACCTTGGTGGCGTCGCCGAACACCGCCGCGGCGATGGCGCGGCACAGATCGACGTCGAAGCCGGTCCAGTTGCCGGCGTCGTCGGGGCTGCCGAAGCCGGCGAGGCCGGTGTTCACGCCGCACTGGACGAAGCCCTTGGCCTTGACCGCGTCGAAGGTCGGGCCGGCATGGGCCGTGCCGATGGTCAGAGCCAGCATGACCGTGCCGCCGGCAGCGAGAGTCGGGAATAGGCGCATTATGCAGAATCCTCCTGCTTCGATGTTCCCAGCACCAGCGCCGCCGGCTAGCTTGCCAACCACGCGGCCGCCAGATCTAGCGCGACCGGCGCCTTTTGCGCGAAACTCGGACCGAGCCCGCCCGCGGTCCATGCCGCCCTCGGAACCGCCTCTTGCCACAGCGCAACAGGAAAATCTACTTCATTCCCAGTCCCTGAGAGAGCGCCATGCACGACGACACGCTTCTGGTCACCGCCGGCCGCGCGCCCGAACAGAACCATGGCGCGGTCAATCCGCCGATCTATCGCGCCTCGACCATCCTCTATCCGAGCGTCGCAGCGCTCGAGGCGCCGCGCAGCCTGCGCGGGGTATCCTATGGCCGTAGCGGCGTGCCGACCACCTTCGCGCTCGAGGATGCGGTCGCCACGCTGGAAGGCGGCCATGGCGCGGTGGTCACCGGCTCCGGCAAGACCGCGATCTGCCAGGCGCTGACCAGCTTCCTGCAGGCCGGCGACCATCTTTTGATGGTCGACAGCACCTATGGGCCGACCCGGCAATTCTGCGATCGCGTGCTCGCCCGCTTCGGGGTCGAGACGACCTACTACGATCCCTTGATCGGCGCCGAGATCGCCGGGCTGATCCGGCCCAACACCAAGATCGTCTATGTCGAATCGCCGGGCTCGCAGACCTTCGAGATCCAGGACGTGCCGGCGATCGCGGCGGTGGCGCATGCCAATGGCGCCCTGGTCATGCTCGACAACACCTGGGCAACACCGTTGTATTTCAAGGCGTTCGAGCATGGCGTGGACATCTCGATCCATGCCGCGACCAAATATATCGGCGGCCATTCGGATTTGATGATGGGCATCGCGGTCGCGGCCGAGCCGGTGTTCGCGCAGCTCCGCCACGGCATGCAGGACCAAGGTGCCTATGCCTCGCCGGATGACTGCTTCCAGGCCCTGCGCGGCCTGCGCACCATGGCGATCCGCCTGGAGCGGCACCACCGGACCGGCCTGCGCCTGGCCGAATGGCTGCAGGCCCGGCCGGAGGTCGCGCGGGTGCTGCATCCGGCCTTGCCCGAGGATCCCGGGCATCAGCTCTGGCGGCGCGATTTCAAGGGTGCGTCCGGCCTGTTCGGCGTGATCTTGCAGCCCTGCTCGAAGGCCGCCGTCGCCGCCATGCTGGATGGCCTCGAGCTGTTCGGCATGGGCTACAGCTGGGGCGGCTTCGAGAGCCTGGTGATCCCGACCCAGCCGGAAAAGCTGCGGACCGCCACGACCTGGGCGCCGGGCGGCCCGTGCCTGCGCTTTCATGCCGGCCTCGAGGATGCCGACGACCTGATCGCCGATCTCGCGGCCGGCTTCGCCCGCCTGCGGCAGGCCGCCTAGCGGATCGGCTCAGCCCTTGGCGGCCAGCTGGTCGTAGGCTTCGAGCGCCTGGCCGCCATAGACGTAGGACGGCCCGCCGCCCATGTAGACCGCGACCCCGATGGTCTCGATGACCTCGGCGCGGCTGGCGCCGTAGCGGATCGCCGCCTCCATGTGGAAGCCGATGCAGCCATCGCAGCGGCCGGCGATGCCGATGGCGAGGGCGATCAGCTCCTTGGTCTTGGCGTCCATGGCGCCCGGCTCGATTGCGGCCTTGGCGACGCCGGAGAACGCTCCGGTCAGCCCTGGCGCCTCCTTGCGGTAGGCGGTCAGGGCCTGGGAGAGGGTGCGATTGGCGGTCTTCCAGTCCTTATGCATCCTGGCTTCCTTGCTGATGGTTGGCGGGCGGCACCTTGGCGGGCGCGCCCTTTCGCGCGGCGATCAGAAACTCGCGATTGCCTTTGGGGCCGGTGATCGGGCTTTCGGCGATGCCCAGCGGCCGCCAGCCCGGCAGGTCCGCAAGCCACGCCGCGATCTCGGCGCAGACCGCTTCGTGCAGGGCCGGATCGCGCACCACCCCGCCCTTGCCGACCTGGCCCTTGCCGACCTCGAATTGCGGCTTGATCAGGGCGACCAGCCAAGCGTCCGGCTTGGTCAAGGCGAGCGCTGCCGGCAAGGCCAGCTTGAGCGAGATGAAGCTGACATCGGAGACTACCAGATCGACCGGCTCGGGCACTTCGGCCGGGCCGAGCCGCCGGGCGTTGATCTTCTCGAGGACCACGACCCTGGGGTCCTGGCGCAAGCCCCAATCCAGCTGACCGTGGCCGACATCGACCGCGTAGACCCGCCGGGCGCCGGCCTGGAGCAGGACGTCGGTGAAGCCGCCGGTCGAAGCGCCGACGTCGATCGCCACCAGGTCGCGGGCGTCGATCTCGAAATGCGCGAGGCCGTGCGCCAGCTTCTGGCCGCCGCGCGAGACGAAGGGCGATTTCGGCGGCGCCAGCTCGACCGCGAGCTCGGCCGGGACCGCATGGCCCGGCTTGTCGAGCCGCTGGCCATTGGCCCGGACCTGCCCGGCCATGATCAACGCCTGGGCCTTGGCCCGGCTGGCCACGAGGCCGCGCTCGACCAGCAATTGATCGAGCCGCATCTTGCCGTCCACCATGCCACCCGTCCGCTCTGCCGGGCGGCATTACAGCAGGATCGGCGCTCGAGCGAAACCGCGGCGCGGGCGCAGTTTGCCGCAGCTACGCGAGCGGCACCTCGATCCTACTGGCCAGCGCCGGTCAGGGCCGGGATCGACAGCCGGCCGACGCGCTTGGCGGCGGGTCGGACCGCGGCGGCTGCGGCCAAAGCGGGCTGCGCCACCGCATGGGCGAAGCGCGCCTCCTCGTTGACCGAGTAGTAGGGCTTGTAGTGGGTCACCTCGCTTTGCGGCAGGGCGCGCTCGGCCAGGTTGTCCAGGATGTAGTTCTCCTCGGCCACCGTGACCGCCAGGATCGCATGGGCGAGGTTGCGGCGGACATCCTTGACCACCACCATGCGCAGCTCGTCCGGGCTGAAGCCGAGCAGCCGCAAGGTCACGTATTTGGTGATCGCATAGTCCTCGCAATCGCCCGAGCGCGCGAAGAATTCGCTGGGCGTCGCCCAGTAGTCGCTCTTGCCGTAATTCTCCTGGTCCGGCCGGTAGGGCCAGCGATTGACGAACTCGTTGACCGCCCGCACCTGCTGCAGGCGCGTGCGGCCGGCCTGGGCCTGGAGCAGCTCGTGCCAGGCGGCAAGCGCGGCCGTGGCGCAGCCGCGGCCGGCGCGGCCGCAGGCCTCGTAGCCGCTCTGCTCCTTGGCGAGCACGCGCAACGCCCGCTGCCATTGCGGCAAGGCGTCCAGCGACTCGTTGCGAAACTCGACCGTGCCGAACAGCGCGACCGGCGCCGCCTCCGGCTTCTTGGACCACGCCGCCAGAAAGAGCAAAAGCAATGCAGCTGACTTGAGGAAGAGGCGCAATGTGGCGTTTCCTTGATTGTCTGCAGCAAGCCTGCCGTTGCAGCCAATTTAGGAACGCGCGTTTAACTTCTTGCTTACTTCTTCAGTGAAGATTGATTAAGCAAAACGAGGCGACCAGGGCGCCTGGCCGCCTCGCTGAACATCGATCATCGGCCGGATCAGGCCGGCCGGAGTGGCCTCAGGCGCTGGCGCGGGCCGCATCGAGGGCGGGGCCGGGCCGCAAGGTCGCCCGGGCCAGGGCCACGATCTGGGCCGCGTTCAGGCCCGCTTCCTGATACATCCCGACCGGCGAGCCATGCTCGATGAAGCTGTCCGGCAGGACCATCGAGCGCAGCCGGAGCCGGCCCTGGTCGAGCAGCCCGGCATTCAGCAGGAACTGCTGGACCTGGCTGCCGAAGCCGCCGATCGAGCCCTCCTCGATCGTGATCACGAGCTCGTGGTCGACCGCCAGCTGGCGGATCAGCTCCTCGTCGAGCGGCTTGGCGAAGCGGGCATCTGCGACCGTGGTCGACAGGCCGCAGGCGGTCAGCTCGTCGGCCGCGCGCAGGCATTCTTGCAGCCTGGCGCCATAGGACAGGAGCGCGATCGGCCCATTGCCGGCGCGCACGATCCGGCCCTTGCCGATCTCGAGCGGCGTGCCGACCTCGGGCAGATCGACCCCGATGCCCTCGCCGCGCGGGAAGCGCAAGGCGGACGGCCGGTCGTCGAGGACCGCCATGGTCGCCACCATGTCCATCAGCTCGGCCTCGTCGGCCGGCGCCATCAGGACGAAGCCCGGCAGGCAGCCGAGATAGGCGACATCGTAGGCGCCGGCATGGGTCGGCCCGTCGGCGCCGACCAGCCCGGCCCGGTCCAGGATGAAGCGGACCGGCAGGCGCTGGATCGCGACGTCATGCACGACCTGGTCGTAGGCCCGCTGCAGGAAGGTCGAGTAGATGGCGCAAAACGGCTTGTAGCCCTCGGTCGCAAGGCCGGCGGCGAAGGTCACCGCATGCTGCTCGGCGATGCCGACATCGAAGGCGCGCTCGGGGTAGAGCTTGGCAAAGGCATCGACGCCGGTGCCGGACGGCATCGCCGCGGTGATCGCGATGATCCGGCTGTCGGCCTCGGCCGCCTTGCACAAAGCCCGGCCGAACACCGAGGTATAGGCCGGCGCGTTCGCCTTGTTCTTGAACTGGGCGCCGGTCGCGGCATCGAACTTGACGACACCATGATACTTATCCGCCGAGCTTTCCGCCGGCGGATAGCCCGCCCCCTTGCGGGTCCGGACATGGATCAGGACCGGGCCGGAGCGGTTGTGGTCGCGGACATTGCGCAGGACCGGCAGCAGATGGTCCAGATTATGGCCGTCGACCGGGCCGATATAGTAGAAGCCCAGCTCCTCGAACAGCGTGCCGCCGGTGACCAGGCCGCGGGCATACTCCTCGGCCTTCTCGGCCGCCGCCGCGAGCGGCCGCGGCACATGGCCGGCCAGCTGCTTGGCGATGTCGCGGAAGGTCCGATACGAGTTCGACGAGATCACCCGGGAGAGGTAGTTCGACATGGCGCCGACCGCCGGCGCGATCGACATGTCGTTGTCGTTCAGGATCACGATCAGCCTTGAGTTGAGCGCGCCGGCATTGTTCATCGCCTCGTAGGCCATGCCGGCGCTCATCGCGCCGTCGCCGATCACCGAGATCACGTTGAAGTCCTGGCCGGCCAGATCGCGCGCGGTCGCCATGCCGAGCCCGGCCGAGATCGAGGTCGAGCTGTGGGCGGCGCCGAACGGGTCGTACTCGCTCTCGCTGCGCTTGGTGAAGCCGCTGAGCCCGCCCGGCTGGCGCAGGGTCCGGATCCGATCACGCCGGCCGGTCAGGATCTTGTGGGGATAGGCCTGGTGGCCGACGTCCCAGATCAGCTTGTCCCGTGGCGTGTCGAACACATAGTGGAGCGCCACGGTGAGCTCGACCACGCCCAATCCGGCGCCGAGATGGCCGCCGGTGACCGAGACCGCGTCGATCATCTCGGCGCGCAGCTCGTCGGCCAGCTGGCGCAGGCTGTCCGGCGGCAAGGCCCGAAGCGCGCTCGGATCGGGGATGGTGTCGAGCAAGGGAGTGTCAACCATCAATCGCCGTCCAGTCCTTCTCGATGCTAGTAAGCACGGGTGATCACGAAGTCGAAGATCTGCCGCAACGGCCCGGCCGCCGGCCCGAACCGCTCCAGGCTGACCAGGGCGCTCTGCCGCAGCTCGGCCAGGCGCTGGCGCGCGCCATCCAGCCCCAGCGCCGCCACCAGCGTGGCCTTGCCGGCGGCCTGGTCCTGGCCCAGCTCCTTGCCGGCCAGCGCCGGATCGCCCGCCACGTCCAACAGATCATCCTTGATCTGGAACGCCAAGCCCAGATCGTCGGCAAAGGCGCGCAAAGCGGTGCGCTCGGCGGCATCGGCCTGGCCCAGCACAGCACCGCTCTCGCAGGCAAAGCGGAACAGCGCCCCGGTCTTGAGCTGCTGCAGCAGGATGATCTGATCGAGCTGCAGGCTCGCTCCCTCGGCCGCGAGATCGAGCTGCTGGCCGCCGCACATGCCGGCCGCCCCCGCCGCCTTGGCCAAGCCTTCGACCAGGCTGCAACGGACCTCCGGATCCGGATGGGTCGCCGGGTCGGCCAGGACCTCGAAGGCCAGGCTCTGCAAGGCGTCGCCCACCAGGATCGCGGTCGCCTCGTCGAACTGGCGATGGCAGGTCGGCCGGCCGCGCCGGGTGGCGGCGTCGTCCATCGCCGGCAGATCGTCATGGACCAGGGAGTAGCAATGGATCAGCTCGAGCGCGGCTCCGACCCGGCGGGCGCGCGCCGGCGGCACGTCGAACAGGCGCGCCCCGGCGCCGACCAGGAACGGCCGCAAACGCTTGCCGCCGCCCAGGCTGGCGTAGCGCATCGCGGCATGGAGCTTGGCGGCCGGCCCGGTCTCGGCCGGCAGCAGGCTCACCAGCAGCTGCTCCAGCGCTTCGGCCTCGGTCGCCAGCAGACGCTCCAGCTCGGCCATGGCCTCAGCCGAGTTCGGCAGGCTCGGCGCTGACCTCGCCGGCGCTGTTGACCGTGATCCGGTCAACCCGGAGCTGCGCCTCGCGCAGCCGGCCCTCGCAATGCTGCTTGAGGCGCGTGCCGCGCTCATAGGCGCGGATCGCGGCGTCCAGATCGAGCTGGCCGCGCTCCAGATCCTGGACGATCTTCTCGAGCGCGCCCAGCGCCTGCTCGAAGCTCAGCCCGGCGACGTCCTCGTCCTGGGGCTGCCCGGCCGCCGCCATGTCGGTAGGGGTGGAGTCTTTCGGATTTCTGCTCACTATTCCTGCAATGCGCGAAGATGGGCCCAAAAGCTGTTGGCGAGCGCGGTCAGATCATAGCCGCCTTCCAGCACCGATACCACACGGCCGCCGGCGTGACGCTGGGCCAGCTGGCGGATCGCCCCGGTCACCCAGGCATAGTCGTCCTCGACCAGCTCCAGCGCCGCCAAGGGATCGGCCCGGTGGGCGTCGAAGCCGGCCGAGAGCATGATCAGCTCCGGCGCGAACCGCTCGATCGCCGGCAGGATGGCCTTGGTGACCGCGGCCCGCCAGGCTTGCGAGCCGGTGCCGGCTGGCAGGGGCACGTTGACGATGTTGCCGACCCCGGTCTCGTGCTCGGCGCCGGTGCCGGGATAGAGCGGCCATTGATGGGTCGAGAGATACTGCACCTGGGGGTCGGCCTGGAAGATCGCCTGGGTGCCGTTGCCGTGATGCACGTCGAAGTCGAAGATCGAGACCCGCTTCAGCCCATGCTGGGCGATCGCCTGCCGGGCGCCGACGGCGACGCTGTTGAACAGGCAAAAGCCCATGGCGCGGGCCGGCTCGGCATGGTGGCCAGGCGGCCGTAAGGCGCACGCCGCGGTCCTGGCCTCGCCGCCCAGGACCGCGTCGACCGCGGCGCAGGCAGCACCCGCCGCCGCCAGCGCCGCCTCGCCGGAGCCCGGCGACATCACCGTGTCGGCGTCGAGATGGGCATGGCCCTGGGCGGGCTCGACCGCCAAGGTGTGCTCGACATAGCGCCGGTCATGGACCCGCAGCAGCTGCTCCATGGTCGCCAGGGGCGCCTGGCGCTGGTCGATCCAGATCAGCCCGCCCTTGCGCTCCTCGCGCTCGAGCAGGGTCTCGATCGCGCGCAGGCGCTGGATCGATTCCGGATGGCCCATGCCGGTATCGTGCCGCAAGGATGCCGGATGGGTGTAGAGCAAGGTGTGCACAGGCCGAGCCCTCCCTCTTCAGCGAGCCTTAGCACAACCGGCCGCGGCCGTCGAAAGGTGCTTGGCCGGCACGCTCAGGCCGCCAGCTGGACCAGCTGGGTGACTAGGTCGCGGACCCGCTTCAGGCGCTCGGGCGGCGATTTGGTCGCGAGGCCGACCACGACATGGTGGTCGGCGCGCAGCTTCATCTGCCTGGCGTGCTGGGCGATGAAGCCGACCAGCCGCTCGGGATGGGCGAAGCGGTTCTCGTGGAAGGCGAAGACGATGCCCTTGGGCCC
>CADEGR010000055.1:14664-25055 GCA_902826935.1 uncultured Alphaproteobacteria bacterium
GCCAGCGCCACGGCCTCCTCAAGGAGATGGTTGTAGAGCTCGAAGCCGACCTCCTTGATGTGGCCGGACTGCTCGTCGCCAAGGAGGTTGCCGGCGCCGCGGATGTCGAGATCGTGCGAGGCCAGCTGGAAGCCCGCGCCCAGCTGATCCAGGCTCTGGATCACGCCCAGGCGGCGCTCGGCGACCTCGCGCAGCTTGCGCTTGGGCGGCAGGGTGAAATAGGCGTAGCCGCGGACCTTGCCACGCCCGATCCGGCCGCGCAGCTGGTAGAGCTGGGACAGGCCGAACAGATCCGCCCGATGCACGATCAGGGTGTTGGCGGTCGGGATGTCGAGGCCGCTCTCGATGATGTTGGTGGTCAGCAGCAGATCGAGCTGGCGGTCGTAGAAGGCGTTCATCACCTCCTCGAGCTGGCGCGCCGGCATCCGGCCATTGGCGACGCCCAGCTTGACCTCGGGCACCAGCCGGCGCAGCTGCTCGGCGAGCTTGGCCTGGTCCTCGATCTTGGGACAGACATAGAAGGTCTGGCCGCCCCGGTAGTGCTCGCGCAGGATCGCTTCGCGCAGCACCACCGGATCGGCCGGCAGCACGAAGGCGCGCACCGCCAGCCGGTCGACCGGCGGGGTCGCGATCATGCTGAGCTCCTTCAGCCCGCCCAGCGCCATCTGCAAGGTGCGCGGGATCGGGGTCGCGGTCATGGTCAGGACATGGACCTCGGCGCGCAGCTGCTTGAGGCGCTCCTTGTGGGCGACGCCGAAATGCTGCTCCTCGTCGATGATCACCAGGCCCAGGTCCTTGAAGCTGACCTTGGGCGCCAGGAGCGCATGGGTCCCGACCACGACGTCGACGCTGCCCTCGGCCAGGCCGGCGCGCACGGCGGCCAGCTGCTTGGCCGGCACGAAGCGCGACATCTGCTCGATCTTGAGCGGCAGGCCGGCGAAGCGCTGGCGCATCAGCTTGAAATGCTGGCGCACCAGGAGCGTGGTCGGCGCCAGCATCGCGACCTGCTTGCCGGCCATGGCGACCACGAAGGCGGCGCGCAGGGCCACCTCGGTCTTGCCGAAGCCGACATCGCCGCAGACCAGCCGGTCCATCGGATGGCCGGCGGCCAGATCGTCCAGGACCGCGCCGATCGCCCGCTCCTGGTCCTCGGTCTCCTGATAGGCGAAGCGGGCGGCGAACTCGTCGTAGAGGCCGGCAGGCGCATCCAGCTTGGTGCCCTGGCGGGTCGCGCGGCGCGCTGCGAGCTCGATCAGCTCGCCCGCGATCTCGCGGATCCGCTGCTTGACCTTGGCCTTGCGCTGCTGCCAGCCGAGCCCGCCCAGCTTGTCGAGCTGGACCTGGCCGTCGGCCGAGCCGTAGCGCGACAGCGCGTCCAGGTTCTCGACCGGCACGAACAGCCGGTCGCCGCCCTGATAGACCAGGCGCAGGCAATCATGCGGCGCGCCGCCCAGCTCCAAGGTCACCAGACCATCGAACCGGCCGATGCCGTGGTCGGCATGGACCACGAAATCGCCCTCGCTCATCGCCGCCACCTCGGCGATGAACTTGTCGGAGCGGCGCGGCCGGCGGGTCGGCCGGGACAGCCGGTCGCCCAGGATGTCGGCCTCGGCGAGCAGCGACAGTTCCGCCGTGACGAAGCCGTGGTCGAGGGGGAGGACCGCCAAAGCCGGGCCGGGCTCGGCATCGCGCCGGTCCCAGCGCTCGAGGCGCCACAGGCCTTCCTGGCCATGGTCGGCCAGAACCGTGCGCAGGCGCTCGAGCGAGCCCTCGCTCGCGGCAGCGATCATGGTCTGACGGCCCTGCTGCTGCTCGGCCTTGAGATGGCCGATGACCGCGTCGAACAGGTTCTGGTCCGGCCGGTTGCGCTCCGGCGCGAAGTCGCGCGCCCGGCGGCCGCCCAGCGCCACCAGCTCGGCGCCCTGGCCGGCGCCGTCGGGCTGCTCGAAGGGCGTGAGGTCGATCCGCATGCGCTCGGCCAGGAGGTGGGCGAGGCCCTGCTCGCTGACATAGAGCGCATCCGGCGGCAGCGGCCGGTAGATCGCCGCGCCCATCGCGCGCGCCGCATCGGGCGGCTCGCGCCGGCTCTCGTAATGCTCGCCGATGGTCGCCTGGCGGGCCTCGATCGCCTCGTCGGCCAGATGGTCGAAGCTCAGCGCCGCGGCCGGATCGAGATAGTCGGTGAGCTGCACCAGCTGTTCGTGGAACAAAGGCAGCCAGTGCTCCATGCCGGGGAACGGCCGACCGTGGCTGATCGATTCCAGGAGCGGATCGTCGGTCGCGGCCCCAAAGCGCTGCAGGTAGCCGCCGCGGAAGCGCTGGATCGAGGCATCGTCCAGGAACACCTCGCTGACCGGCAAGAGGTCGAGCCGCCCGACCGGCCCGAGCGAGCGCTGGGTCAGGGGGTCGAAGGCCCGGATGCCCTCCAGCAGGTCGCCGAACAGATCGAGCCGGAGCGGCTGCTCGGCGCCGGTCGGGTAGACGTCGATGATGCCGCCGCGGATCGCGTATTCGCCGGGCTCCACGACCGTGCCGCTGCGCCGGTAGCCGTTATGGGCGAGGCAGCCCAGCAGCCGGTCGCGATCGATCCGCTCGCCGGCCTTGGCGCTGAACAGGCCGCTGCGGATGACCTCGGGCGGCGGCACCTTCTGGAGGACGGCGTTGACCGTGGTCACGACCAGGCGCGGCCGGTGCTTGGCGTCGCCGGACAGGCGCGCCAGAACGTCGAGCCGGCGCGCCATCACGTCGCTGTTGGGCGAGGTGCGATCGTAGGGCAGGCAGTCCCAGGCCGGCAGCAGCGCCACCTCGAGCGTGGGCGCGAAGAAGCGGACCAGCTCGACCAGCTGGCTGGCGCGCGGGCCATCGATCGCGACATGCAGCAGCTGGTGCCGCCCGCGTCCGCCGGCCGCCTCGGCCAGATAGAGCGCATCCAGCCCGTCGACCGCGCCGGTCACCAGGCGGCGGCGCGGGGTCGCGCCCACAGCGGCCGCTGGCCGGGTCAGGGAATCCAAGGCAGGTTCAGCCACGATTGGCCTCAGCAGGTTGCGAGTAGAGCGATGCACGCCGGCGGCGCCTTAGCCGATCCCAAGCCAGCCGATCCAAGCTCAGCCATGCAGGCGAAAGGTCTGCAGCAGCTCGAACACGTCGTGGCGATGCTCGGCCGGGACCTCGGCACGACCCAGCAGCCAAGCCAGCAACAGATGGTCGTCGACCTCGATCAGCCGCTCGTAGCGGGCCAGCTGCTCGGGGTCCAGCCGCTTGACATATTGATCGGCAAAGCGTCCGAGGATTAGATCCGCCTCCTTGCAGCCACGGTAGCGGCTGCGGTGAAGCAGCCGGCGGCGCCGCACTGCGATCGACAAGCTCATCCATCATCTCGGTGCACGGGATTGACCATGCATGTAAAGGAGGACGCGGCAATTTCAAAGGGGCCAGTGGCCAAAACGGCGGAGTCACGGTCAATTCCAGGTTTCGCAGCGTTGGATCTCCTGCTCGCGCCGGCGACCAGCCTGCCGGGGGTCGGACCGCGCCTGGCCGGGCTGCTCGACCGCTTATGCGGGTCGGAGGACGGCCCGGCCCGCTGCCTCGACCTGCTTCTCCATCTGCCGCAAGGCCTGGTCGACCATGATCTGGAGGCGACCGGCGCCAGCCCCCCTGCGCCCAACAGCCGCGGCACCCTTCTGGTCGAGATCCTTGGCCACCGCCCGGGCCGCGGCCCCCGCCAGCCCTACCGGATCGACTGCGCGTCGCGGATCGGCGCCCTGCAGCTGGTCTATTTCAACGGCCGCCGGAGCTACCTGGAGCAGCAGCTGCCGGAGGGCGCCAGCCGGGTGGTCAGCGGCACGCTCGCCCGCTTCGGCAGCCAGTGGCAGATCGCCCATCCCGACCTGATCACGGCGCCCGAGCAGTTCGCCGCCGGCCGCCGGCTGCAGCCGGTCTACCGCAGCACCGAGGGCTTGCACCAAAAGCAGCTGGCCAGGCTGATCGAGGCGGCGCTGGCGCGCCTGCCCGACCTGCCGGAATGGCAGGATCCGGCCTGGCTGGCGCAGCAGGGCTGGCCAGGCTTCGGCGATGCGCTGCGCCAGCTCCATCAACCGGCCGAGGCGGCTGATCTCGCCCCCGACTCGCCGGCCCGGGCGCGCCTGGCCTTCGACGAGCTGCTGGCGATGCAGCTCACGCTCAGCCTCGGCCGCCAGCAGTCAGGCCCGGCCACAGGCCGTCGGCTGGTGGCGAGCGGCCGGCTGCGCCGAGCGGTGCTGGCCACCCTGCCCTTCGAGCTGACCGCCGCCCAGAGCCAGGCCCTGGCCGAGATCGACGCCGATCTGGCGGCCGAGCGGCCGATGCTGCGGCTGCTCCAGGGCGATGTCGGCTCCGGCAAGACCCTGGTCGCCTGCCTCGCCGCCCTGACCGCGATCGAGGCCGGCTGCCAGGCGGCCCTTATGGCGCCGACCGAGGTCCTGGCCCGCCAGCATGCCAAGAACCTCGGCCAGCTGCTGGCACCGCAGGGGCTCGAGGTCGGCCTCATGGTCGGCCGCGAGCGGGCGCCCGAGCGGCGGCGCCTCCTGGCCGGCCTGGCCGAGGGCACGCTGCCCTTGGTGGTCGGGACCCATGCCCTGTTCCAGGCGCCGGTCGCCTTTCAGGCCCTGGGCCTCGCCGTGATCGACGAGCAGCACCGCTTCGGCGTGCATCAGCGCCTGGAGCTCGCTGGCAAGGGCGAGGCGACCGACGTCCTGGTCATGACCGCGACGCCGATCCCGCGCTCCCTGGTGCTGGCGCTCTATGGCGACATCGCGCTCTCGGAGCTGCGCGAGAAGCCGGCGGGCCGGCGGCCGATCGAGACCCGGGTGATGCCGCTCGGCAAGCTGGAGGAGGTCGCCTTCGCGGTCGAGCGGCTGATCCGGACCGGCCAGCAGCTCTACTGGGTGTGCCCGCTGGTGGCGCCGACCGAGGCCTCTGACCTGGCCGCGGCCGAGGCGCGCCATGCGATGTTGCAAGCCCGCTTCGGTGCCGTCGTCGGCCTCCTGCACGGCCGGATGAGCGCTGCCGAGAAGGCGCGCACCATGGCGGCCTTCGCCGAAGGCCGGCTGCGCCTCCTGGTCGCGACCACGGTGATCGAGGTCGGCGTCGACGTCGCCGGCGCCACCGCGATCGTGATCGAGCATGCCGAGCGCTTCGGCCTCGCCCAGCTGCACCAGCTGCGCGGCCGGGTCGGCCGCTCGGACCAGCCCTCGGCCTGCCTGCTGCTCTACGGCGAGCCCCTGGGCCAGCTCGGCCGCGCCCGGCTGGAGGTCATGCGGGCGACCGAGGACGGCTTCAAGATCGCGGCCGAGGATCTGCGGCTGCGCGGGCCGGGCGAGCTGCTGGGCACCCGCCAGAGCGGCCTGCCGGCGCTCAGGCTGGCCGATCTCGGGCTGCATGGCGAGCTCTTGGCGGTGGCGCGCGACGACGCCCGGCTGATCCTGGCGCGCGATCCGGCTCTGGCCAGCCCGCGCGGCCAGGCGCTCCGGCGCCTGCTCGCCTGGTTCGACCGGCCGGCGCGGGCGGCCTATCTGCGCTCTGGCTGAGCCGGCGCGAAGGACCGGCCGGGTGCCGGCGGCAGCTGGCTGCGCGTGCCGAAGCGGGTCTCGGTGGCGCTGCCGGCAAGCTCGCTGGCATCGCCGCTCACGATGCCGCCCGAGATCACCAGCTTCAGCGCCTCCTCGACCGTCATGTCGAGATGGACCAGGTCCTTGCGCGGGACGAACAGGAGGAAGCCCGAGGTCGGCACCGGCGTGGTCGGCAGATAGACATTGACCAGCTCGTCCTCGGAGCGCGCCTGGATCTCGCCCCGGGTCGGCCCGGTCACGAAGGCGATCGAGCCGATGCCGCGGCGCGGATACTCGATCAGGACGACCTCGCGAAAGGAGCGCGAGGAGTGGGTGAGCAGGCTCTCGAACAGCTGCTTCAAGGTGCTGTAGACGCTGCGCACGATCGGCATCCGGGCGAGCAGCGCCTCGCCGAGACGGACCATGCTGCGGCCGACGAAGCCGGCGGTCAGCATGCCGACCAGGGTCAGGGACGCCAGCATCAGGAGCAGGCCCAGGCCAGGCAGGCTGAACGGCAGGTAGGTCTCGGGATTGTAGTGGGTCGGGATGAAGTTGCCGACCTGGCGGTCGAGGAAGCTGATGAAGTTCCACAGCAGGTAGATCGTGATCGCGATCGGCGCGGTCACGATCACCCCGGTCAGGAAATAGGCGCGCAGGCGCGGCACCAGGCTGAACCGCCGGGCCGGCTCCTCGGCCAGGAGCGAGGGCCCAGGGTCGCTGGCGCTGCCCGACTTCGCTGGGCCAACAGGAGCTCTCGGCAAGCAGGCTGTCCTCAACCAGAGCAGGCATGGCCATCGCGGCCGCGATGATCGAGGTCCTGACCATAAACCGCGCCAGAGACCTCGTCCAGGCGGCCCGCCGCCGCAGCATATCGCTTTATGGAAGAATTCAACTCGCCAAATACAACCAAGTCAAAATGACTTAAATAGTTGCATTGGAAAATTGACTTCGCGCGATGGGCGATCGCACCCCCTCCGCCCGCTCCCGATCTTGCCCCCTAACACCTTGAAACCGCTGGCGTTTGACCTCGTTACTTTAAGTGGATTTTAGATCAAATTTGCTGGAACTTTTACTAAAGAAAACCAAAATAAATATGGCCAAGAAATTAGTCTTGACAAGTTGTTACCCTCTATTTGATTAGAGACACCACTGCACATGACGCGCCGCCATCGAGTTGTCGCTACTAACACGAAGGGCCATGGCTGGACGACGCGCGTAGCGCAAGTAGCCGCTAGTCGAAGGCGCATGCCGAAGCGGCGGCTGAATTAGTGCACAAGTTCGGATAGAGCCTTGCCGGGAGCTAATACTATGGACACCGCCGAGCGTCGCCCCTTCTCGCCAATTGCCAAGAACAACATCAGCGTCATCAGCAATGCGGCCCTGCTCACACGGCGCATTCGCGACCTGCAACGCCGGCGGCACAGCCTGGTTTCGCGCCAGGAGCAGCTTCGGATTCAGCTCCCCGACTGGGCGGTCGAGCCGCTCCGGCTGGTCGGCATGACCAGCGACGAGGTCAAGGGCTTGGTCGACGATCTCTCGAGCGTCGAGGCGGAGGCCGGGCTGGACGGCATCGACGAGCAGCTGAACGAGATCGACCAGCAGGCCGAGGAGCTGGAAGGCCAGCTGGTGCGCACCCCGGCCGGCTCGATCGAGGAGGTGGCCGCGGTCATGGATCTCCTGGTCGACCGCTTCCGCGAGATCTTCGTGACCGACCCCGGCGACGTCTTCTACGACCACGGCGAGGCACGCCTCTTGTCCCTGGTCCTGCGCATCCAGGACGATCTGAACGCCCTGGTCAGCCGCGAGCAGCTGGACGTCGGCTGAGGCCGCCCCACCACCCAACGCTGAGCCCGTCGGCGCCGGCCTCCTACCGAGGCCGGCGCTGCGCGTTTGCGGCCAGGCCTGCTAGGGCGCCAGCTCGGCAAATTGGCGGCGGATCTCGGCCAGCGGCAGCCCTTCTGCCAGCAGCACCATCAGCAACAGCCGCGCCTTCGGCCCCTTGAGGTCACCCGCGAACAGGGCGCCGGCCTCCGCCAGGTCGCGGCCGCCGCCCTTGCCGTAGATCGGCATGACCCGGCCGGTCAGGCAGCGCGAGCAGATCACGACCGGGATCTCGGCCGCGACCGCCTGGGCGACCACCGGCACCAGCGCCGCCGGTCCGTTGCCGCGGCCGAACGCCTCCAGCACCAGACCCTTGGCGCCGAGCGCCAGCGCCGCCTCCACCAGGCGCGGATCGAAGCCCAGATAGAGCCGGAGCAGCGCCACCTCGGCGGCGAGCGCCATCGGCGCGAAATGCCGGCGCGCGGGCGGCTGGCGGCGGATCAGCACCTGCTCGCCATCGACCTCGCCGAGCGGCCCCAGGCCGGGCGACTGGAAGGTCGCGAGCGCCACCGTGCTGAGCTTGGTGACGTCCCGGGCGGCATGGATCTGGCCGGCAAAGCAGAGCAGCACGCCCAGGCCGCGCGCCACTTCTGCGCCGGCGACCCGAACAGCATCCAGCAGATTGCCGGGGCCGTCCGGCTGGGCGGCGTCATGGGCGCGCTGGGCGCCGGTGAACACCACCGGCTTCCCGGCCGCGACCAGGAGATCGACCAGGTAGCAGGTCTCCTCCATGGTGTCGGTGCCGTGGGTCACGACCACGCCCGCGATCTCCGGCCGCGCCAGATGATGCCGGATGCGCGCCGCCAGGCCATGGCCAAAGGCCGGCGTCAGATCGAAGCTGGGCGCGGTCCCGACGTCCTCGATCTCGATTTCAGCCAGCTCGGCCAAGCTCGGGATCTGGGCCAGCAGGCCAGCACCCGCGACCGACGCCACCGTGTGGCCGCTCGCCTCGTCGCGCCGGGACGCGATCGTGCCGCCGGTGCTGAGCAGCACCACCCGCGCCCTCGTCCCAGCCAGCGCCGCCTGCTTCGCCATCGATCCCTCGCTGCCCGGTTCACCTGCCGGCAGGATAGGCGCCACCCGCCGGCCTGCCTAGCGCGGCTAGGTTTGCGCAAGCACCATGCGATGCTAGGCTGATCGCTTGGGGCTGGCTTTCCGCGACCATAGGGCGGCGATCGCTTGGGCTTGCATCTGCATCTCGATCCGGTGGGCGGCGTGGCCGGCGACATGTTCGTGGCCGCACTCCTGGATGCCCGGCCGGAGCTGGCGCCGGCCGCCCTCGCGGCGGTTCGTGCTGCCGGCCTTCGCGAGGACGTGACGCTCGAGCACCAGCCGCACCATGACGGCGTCCTGGCCGGCAGCCGCTTCGTGGTCCGCCTGGCCGAGCCGGCCGCCGAGGCCGACCTCCACGACCATGTCCATTGGCGGAGCCTGCGCCAGCGCCTGGCGGGGGCAGCTCTGCCGCCCGCGGTCCGGGACCATGCGCTCGCGATTTTCGGGCTCCTGGCCGAAGCGGAGGCCGCGGTCCATGGCGTGGCGCCGGAGGCCGCCACCTTCCACGAGGTGGGGGCCTGGGACTCGATCGCCGACATCGTCGCGGCCGCCAGCCTGATCGAGCAGCTGGCGGCGGCGAGCTGGTCGATCAGCGCCGTGCCGCTCGGCAGCGGACGGGTCAGGAGCGCCCACGGCGATCTGCCGGTGCCGGCGCCGGCCACGGTCCGCCTGCTGCAAGGCTTTCCGGTCCTGGACGACGGCCGGCCAGGCGAGCGGGTGACGCCGACCGGTGCCGCCATCCTGCGCCATCTCCAGCCCGCCTTCGGCCTGCCGCAAGGCCGCCCCTGGCGCCTAGTGGCGAGCGGCTACGGCTTCGGCCAGCGGCGGCTCGCCGGCCTCAGCAATGTCCTCCGGGTCCTGCATCTGCAGCCGGCCGAGGCGGCCAGCCAGACCGATCAGGTCGGCGTGCTGCGCTTCGAGATCGACGACCAGACGGCGGAAGACCTGGCGCTCGGCCTGGACAGGCTGCGCGCCCTGCCGGCGGTCCTGGACGTGCTCCAGCTGCCGGCCGTCGGCAAGCGGGGCCGGCTGGTCGCGGCGATCCAGATCCTGACCCGCCCCGACGCCCTCGATGCGGTCGCCGCGGCCTGCTTCCACGAGACCACGACGCTGGGCCTGCGCTGCGCCATCGAGACCCGCAAGGTCCTGCCGCGCCGCTCGGTGACGACCGCATCCGGCCTCGCGGTCAAGCTCGCCGAGCGCCCGGCGGCCGGGCTCACCGCCAAGGCCGAGCTGGCCGGCCTGGCCGGGCTCGACCACGGCACCGGCCATGCCGGCCGCCAGGCCGCGCGCGCCGCCGCCGAGCAGGCCGCCCTCGCCGCGGAGATCGAGGATGACTGAGCTGAGCGCCCGTCTGGCAGCGCTGGAGAACGTGCTGGGCGCCTGCGCGCCGGCCGCGGTGGCGCTCTCCGGCGGGGTCGACAGCATGACGCTCGCGGTCATCGCCGGCCGCCGCTTGGGCAGCGACGTCGCGATGTATCACGCCGTCTCGGCCGCGGTGCCGCCGGCCGCCACCGCCCGGGTCCGCGCCTATGCCGAGCGCTGCGGCTGGCAGCTGATCCTGCTGGATGCCGGCGAGTTCAGCGATCCGAACTACCTCGCCAACCCGGCCAACCGCTGCTTCTTCTGCAAGGCCAACCTCTACGGCACGCTGGCCGCCCAGAGCGACGCGCAGCTGCTCTCCGGCACCAATCTCGACGATCTGGGCGACTGGCGGCCCGGCCTCGAGGCGGCCAAGCGCCATGCCGTGCGCCACCCCTTCGTCGAGGCCGGGATCGCCAAGGCCACCGTCCGCGCCTTGGCGGCCAGCCTCGGCCTGCACGATTTGGCCGCGCTGCCGGCGGCCCCTTGCCCGTCCCGCCGGGTCGGGAC
>CADEGR010000056.1 GCA_902826935.1 uncultured Alphaproteobacteria bacterium
GGACACATCGCGCTGGTTCCATGAACCGCAAGTGCAGCAGCTGCAGTCGGCGCGCGGACGTTTTAGCCAAAGCCTGTCGGTGGCCGATGGGATCACGCCGATGTTTTTGGAAGTTGCAGATGGTCGCATTGGGCTCAATGGTGATGGCGAGCGAGGAGTGACTGTCGGAGCGCGCCTGGGCGTCGCTTAAGGCCTCGATCCACAGAACCAACCGGGCGCGCGCCGCGGCGACGATCCCCGGCTAATCAGCGGCACCGTTCATGGGCTGCAAGGCGGCGGCCGCAAGCATGGTTGTGCTTCGATCCATGGCCCACCGACCGCGATCGACCATCGCTGCCATTGCTGGCGCCGAAAGCAGCTTTGGCAGAAGGTTCCTGCGGCGCTGGCGGCGAACGCTATTTTCGCCCGACGACCGCTCGACAGATGGGTGCTGCTGGCCCCATGCTGCTGGCGCCGACGCCCGGCAGCATGGCCGACATCGCGGTCGCGAGCCGAGCTGATCGAGGCGCTGCCGCCAAGTGGCCGGCGGTATGCCGACCAAGGCGACGACGCCAACCACGGCCGCCAGCTGCTGGCAGAACGCGGCGCCGCAGCGGCCGGCCCGAGCACCGCGTCGCGCAACGACCCGCTCGCATCGCCGATCGCGCGCGCCATCCGATCGAGCGCAGGTTCGGGCACAGCAAGGACTTCCGCCGGATCGCCACCGCTACGACGAGCTCGCTCAAAACCTCCGCGCCGCCATCGCCATCGCGGCATCCACCTGCTGGAGCGCACCACGATATGGCGCTCAGCCTGCTAACGGCACCAGCCGAGCCGCGCGGCTTGCTCGAGCTTGCGGTCGGTCGGGCTGCCCGCATCGCGCCTTGCGCGGCCGCGGAGCCAATTCGGCTGGAATGCGGCAACGGAGCGACACGAGGCGCGGCTGGCGTTCTCGGGCGAGTGCGTCTGCACCACAATGCTTAGCCGCCTTGGCAGCCGCTGCCACCTTGCGGGGTGTGGGTTCCCTGGGCGTCATCGCGGGCGTTTACGATCGACGCATACACCGAATGCGTGACCCGCCGGCTGACCCGATCCGAGCCAGATCGCGACCGTCGAGCGTCACTGGGACTGTCGCGGCAACGCTCTCGATTGCCAACCGGTTTCGCCCTACAACGGAAGTTGCGGCTTGAATGCCGGGCAATAAGACAGCGGCCAGCAGGTCGCGGGCGGGAGGAACCTCGAGGTGCAATGTGCGGCGGAGCGGCTGGCCGAGGTCGCGCTCAGGATCTTCATGGCGGCGGGCTCGGCGCGCGCCGAGGCGGCCAAGGTCGCCCAGCGCCTGGTCGACGCCAATCTGACCGGCCACGACTCGCACGGCGTGATCCGGATCCCGCAATATGTCGACATGGTGCAAACCGGCGCTCTGCTGCCCAACCAGGTGGTCAAGCTGCTGGCCGAGACCGACGCGGTGAGCCTGCTCGATGGTCAATATGGCTATGGTCAGATCGTCGGCGAGCAGGCGGTCGATGCCGCGATCGCCAAGGCCAGGCAGCATGGCATCGGCATGGCCTCGCTGCGCCACGCCGGCCATCTCGGCCGGATCGGTGATTGGGCGGAGCATGCGGCGGCGGCCGGCATGACCTCCTTGCATTTCGTCAACGTGGTCGGCATCCCGGCCCGGGTGGTGCCCCATGGCGGGCTCGATCCGCGCGGCACCACCAATCCGATCGCGATCGGCATGCCGACCCCGGCCGGGCCGCCCGTGATCCTCGATTTCGCGACCTCGGCGGTCGCCGAAGGCAAGGTCCGCCTGGCGCGCAACAAGGGCACCTTCCTGCCCCATGACTGCCTGATCGGCGCCGACGGCCAGCCGACCACCGACCCGGCCACCCTGTATGCCGACCCGCCGGCGCGCATGCTGCCGCTGGGCGGCGCGGTCAGCGGCCACAAGGGCGGGGCGCTCTGGCTGATGTGCGATCTGCTCGCGGGGGCCTTCGCCGGCGGCTGCACCCGGCCGCCCGAAGACCCGCTGCGCCAGGGCTCGAACATGCTCTCGATCGTGATCGCGCCGGCCTGCTTCGCCGAGCCGGACGGGATCGGCGCGGAAGTCCAGCGCTATGTCGATTTCGTGCGCAGCGCCCGGCCGCGCGATCCTGAGAAGCCGGTCATGGTGCCGGGCGAGCCGGAGCAGCGCGGCCGGACCGAGCGCCTGGCCAAGGGCGTGACCGTCGATCCCGAGACCTGGAGCCAGATCATGGCTGCGGCGACCCGCGTCGGCCTGGCGAGCGAGCCGCTCGAGCAGCTGGTTCACTAGCGCCAGCCGCGCCTGGCTCAAGCCGCCGCGCAACGTCCGGGATGGCGGCGCCGGCTCGCGCCGGCGTGGCCCCTGGGTTCCCGCGCGGCCACGGACGCGCATCGCTTGCCGATTGCCCGGGGAATCGTCATGATCGTGGCAAGGTCGGCTGCGCAAACGGCGCTTGCGCTGGCAAGCATGGCCGCCGGGGAGGAACGTCAGGGGCTGCGCCGCGCACCGCGCGCGCCAGGATCCTGGGCTGGAACCACAAGCAAGCACGGGATGGACCCGCGATGGCATCCGTCGATATCGACAAGGTCGACAAGTTCTTCGGCACCGTCCAGGTCCTGCACGGGGTCGAAATCGACATCGTGGACGGCGAGTTCGTGGTCCTGGTCGGGCCGTCGGGCTGCGGCAAGTCCACCTTGCTGCGCATGATCGCCGGCCTCGAGGAGATCAGCCGCGGCCAGATCTCGATCGGCGGCCGGATCGTCAACAATGTCCCGCCCAAGGACCGGGACATCGCCATGGTGTTCCAGAACTACGCGCTGTACCCGCATATGACGGTGCACGACAACATGGCGTTCTCCTTGAAGCTCGCAAAGGCGCCCAAGGAGGAGATCAAGAAGCGCGTCCAGAAAGCCTCGCAGATCCTCGGGCTCGAGCCCTATCTGCAGCGCTATCCGCGCCAGCTCTCGGGCGGCCAGCGCCAGCGCGTCGCCATGGGCCGCGCGATCGTGCGCGATCCGCAGGTGTTCCTGTTCGACGAGCCGCTGTCCAATCTCGACGCCAAGCTGCGCGTGCAGATGCGGACCGAGATCAAGGAGCTGCATCAGCGCCTCAAGACCACCTCGGTCTACGTCACCCACGACCAGATCGAGGCCATGACCATGGCCGATCGCATCGTCGTGATGCATGACGGCATCGTCGAGCAGCAGGGCGATCCGCTCTCGCTCTACGATCACCCAGCCAATCTGTTCGTGGCCGGCTTCATCGGCTCGCCGGCGATGAACTTCATCGAGGCCTCGATCAAGCGCAATGGCGGGGCGCCGGTGGCGGTGACCAGCGACGGCACCGCTTTGCCGCTGCCGCCCAATGCCGGCGGCACCGACGGTCAGCCGGTGGTCTACGGCATCCGGCCGGAGCATCTCCAGCTGACCCAGGCACAGAACAGCTCGGTGCCGGCCGAAGTCGTGGTGGTCGAGCCGACCGGCGCCGAAACGCTGGTGTTCACCAAGCTCGCCGGCCAGGAAGTCTCGGCCGTGTTCCGCGAGCGGCACCAGTTCCGGCCGGGCGACGCAATCAATCTGGCGCCGGACCTAGGTGCCGTGCACCTGTTCGACAAGGCGAGCGGCCAGCGCGTCTGAGCCAACCGGCGAGTCGGCGCCTGCTACAGCAGGCTGGCGCCGACATTGATGGCGAGCGCCAGGATCGTCGTGTTGAACAGGAACGACAGGATCGTGTGCGCCAGCACCAGCCGCCGGAGCCTGGGCGAGGCGATCGTGACGTCCGAGGTCTGGCAGGCGGCGCCGATCGTGAAGGCGACATACAGGAAGTCGTCGTAGCCCGGCTCCCTGATCCGCTCCGGGAACACCAGCTCCGGCTCGGCATCCGGCCGCGCGTAGTAGTCATGGGCGTAGTGCACCGCCAACAGCGTGTGCACGAAGAACCAGGACACCAGGATGGTGCCGCCGACCAGCAGGACCGGCCCGAATTGGGCCGCACCGGCAGTCGCCCGGATGCCATGCAGCTCGGCGCCGATGGCACCCAGGCTCGCCAGCGCCGCCGCCACCGCCAGCAGCAGGATCACCCAGTCCGCCTCGTCCTGCAGGGCGGCCCGGCGCCGCATCTGGTGCACGTTCGAGGCCAGCATCATCCACCAGCTCAGGATCAGATAGCTGCCGGCGCCGACATCCCAGCCGATCAGCAGCCGGGTGGCGCCGGTGAACCGGTCGGGCAGCAAGCCATAGGCCAGGATGCCGAGGCCGATGCAGGCGAGCAGCCGCTGCTTCGTATGCAGCCGCCGGCGCCACCGGCCATGGCTGCTGGCGGCAGGCTGCGGCGATCCGCTCAGCGGCGCGGCCCGGCGCATCGAGCGCTTGGCTCAGACATCGAAGAACACCGTCTCGGCCGGCCCCTGCATGTGGATGTCGAAATGGTAGACCCGGCCGCCCGGCAGGTCCTCCGGCCGCGCCAGCAGGGTGGCCAGGCGCTCAGGCGGCACGCTCGCGAGGACCGGATCGCTGGCATTGGCCACTACCTCGTCGGCGAAATAGACGCGGGTATAGGCATGCGAGAGCAGGCCCCGCATCAGCACGATCAGGCTGAGACAAGGCGCCTCGCCTGGCTTTGCAGCACCTGGCTTGATCGTGTCGAACCAGTAGCGGTGGCCGGGATCGGTGCCGGTGCCGCAGCGGCCAAAGCCGGTGAAGCCGAGATTCGAGCCGCGCGGATCGGCTGGATGGGCAAAACGGCCGGCAGCATCCGCCTGCCAGAGCTCGATCAACGCGTCGGGGATCGGTTCGCCCGCGCCATCCAGGACTTGGCCGGTCAGCCGGATCCGCCGGCCGGATGTGTCCGGCTCGACCAGGACCGGGCCGGCGATGCTGCTGTGGCGGTAGCCATATTGGGCCGGCGTCAGACCGTAGGCGAAGAACGGTCCGACCGTCTGCGAGGGCGTCTGCCGAAAGACTGCCTTGGTCATCGGCCGGGCGCCTCCATGGGTGTCGCCCCTCGGCCGCGCAGCACGATGTCGAAGACATAGCCGAGCGCGAAGCCGGGCTCGGTCACCGCGATCGAGAAGTCGGCGATCAGGCGGTGCCGCGCCGCCTCGGGCGCCCCTTGGAAGATCGGGTCGAGCGCCAGGAGCGGGTCGCCCGGGAAGTACATCTGGGTCACCAGCCGGGTCGCCAAGCTTGGGCCGAACAACGAGAAATGGATGTGGTTCGGCCGCCAGGCATTGTGGTGATTGCCCCAGGGATAGGCGCCGGGCTTGATCGTCAGGAAGCGGTAGCGTCCCTCATCGTCAGTGAGAGCACGGCCGCCGCCGAAGAAATTGGCATCGAGCGGGGCATCGTGCTGATCGGTTCTGTGGATATAGCGGCCGGCGGCATTGGCCTGCCAGATCTCGATCAGACAGCCGGGCACGGCGCGGCCGGCCTCGTCCAAGACCCGGCCGGTGACCACGATGCGCTCGCCCAAGGGCGCGCCGTTGCAAGCGCCGTTGCGGGTCAGATCATGGTCGAGCGGCGCCAGGGCGGCATGGCCGTAGACCGGCCCGGTCAGCTCGGCCAAGCTCTGCCGGAGCGGGATCAACGGCCGGGTCGGCGCCCGCAGCTCGGTCGAGCGATAGGCCGGATGGAGATAAGGCGGGTGGCTTTGCCAATCCCGCGGCCGGTAGCTGTCCTCCGCCATCGGCAGAGCCCCCTTGACGTCACGCACCGGGCGGCGCCAGCTCCGCCTTGGCGATCCGGATCGCCGCATTGGCGGCCGGCACGCCGGCATAGACCGCCACCTGCAGCAGCGTCTCCTTGATGTCGGCGAGGCTGGCGCCGGTATTGCGGCAGGCGCGCAGATGCAGCGCCAGCTCCTCGTGGTGGCCGAGGCTCGCCAGCATCGCGATGGTCAAGAGCGAGCGGGTCCGCCGATCGAGGCCCGGCCGGCTCCAGACCGAGCCCCAGGCGGTTTCCACGATGAAGCGCTGAAAGTCCTCGTCGAACGCGGTCTTGCCGGCCTCCGCCCGGTCGACATGGGCATCGCCCAAGACGCTGCGCCTGATGGCCATGCCGGTGGCGAAGCGATCGTCTGACAAGGGGGACCTCCTGGCCTGCTGCCGGCCGCCATTCTCGACCCAAAGCCAGGGCAGCGGCAATGCTGAATGCCGCCTGCCGGATCGCAAACGCGTCGCTGCCCAGCGGGCCACCAGGCAGCGAGAAAGCCAAGCTGATCCACCGCGGCCCCGCATCGGCTCGCCGCAGGCGGAACGAAACCCCGGACACGGGCGTTCGTGGGTTAGCTGCCGAGCGCGAGCCCGCGCCTCCGAACGCGGCAGCTTGCCAGGCGCCGAACGACCAGAAGGAGCCGATCATGCCCGATGCCAGCACATCCACGCAGCCCAGGATCGCCCGCATCTGGCGCGGCCGCACCCGCCCCGAGCGCGCCGACGAGTACGAGGCCTACAATTACGAGGTCGGGATCAAGCCCCTGATCGAGCAGGCGCTGGGCGTGCAGACCTTCCGCGAGGACCGCGCGGAGGCCACCGAGTTCGTCACCATCTCCTACTGGGCCAGCCTCGCCGCCATGCAAAGCTTCGCCGGCGCCGACCCCACCCAGATTCACCACCTCGAGCGCGACCCGGAGCTCCTGATCGAGCTGCCCAGCTCCGTCCAGATCCTGCGGCTCCGCCATAGCCACGGCCACGTCGGCGGCGAGGCCGGGTGACGCAATTCGCCACCTCGGACCTGGTCCTTGCCGGGCAATGAGAGGGGCTGGCATCACAGCCAGCGGCGCACGCGGCCTTGATAGGCGCGGTAGGCGCTGCCGAAGCTGCGCTTCAGATGGGCCTCCTCGCGCAGCACGAAGCGCTGCCTGATCAGCCAGAAGAAGGCCGGAATCGGCAGGCTGGCGCCGAGCGAGCCGAGCAGCAGCCCGAGCCCGGCCAGGGTGAGCAGCATCGCCAGATACATGGGATTGCGGGTGAAGAGGTAAGGCCCCCGCACCACCAGCGTGGTCGACGGGCTGAACGGCAGGACGCCGGTGCCGGCCGCGTGGAACAGCCGCTCCGCCCAGAGTGCCAGCCCGATGCCAGCCAGGATCGGGATCAAGCCGAGCCAGGCAAGCGGCCGGTCGATCACATCGACGATCGGCAGGACGCGATGCAGGAGCAGCATCAGGAGGATCGTGCCGCCCAGATAGACCGGCGGCAGATCGAGCCAATTGCGGCCACGCCCATCCGCCGTGCTCACACCTTGCTCTCCGGCAGGATCTGGCCGCCATCCACGACGATCGTGGTGCCGGTGATGTAGGCGGCCTCATCGGAGGCGAGGAACAGGACCGCATTGGCGACGTCGCGCGGCACGCCTAGCCGGCCGAGCGGCACCGAGCGGGCCATGGCGTCGATATAGTCCTGGTCGCGCTCGGCGGTCAGGCCCTCGGTTAGGATGTTGCCGGGCTCGACGCCGTTGACGGTGATGCCGAAGCTCGCCAGCTCGATCGCGGCCGCTCGGATCAGGCCGTTGATGCCGGCCTTGCTGGCCGAGTAGTGGGCATGGCCAGGCACGCTGACCTTCGGGCCGGTGATCGAGGAGGTCAGCACGATCCGGCCATAGCCTTGCGCCTGCATCGCCGGCTGGCAGGCCTGGATCGCCAGGAAGCAGCCGCGCAGATTGACCGCCAGCACCTGGTCCCATTGCTCGACCGGGATGTCCGGCAGAAGCGCAAAAGGAAAGATCCCGGCATTCTGGCAGACGATGTCGATCCGGCCATGCTTGGCGAGCGCGGTCTCGGCCAGGCGCGCCATCTGGATGGGGTCGCTGACGTCGGTCTGAACAAAGCGGGCGCCGAGCTTGGCCGCGGTCGTGGCGCCAGGCTCTTGCCGCCAGTCCGCCAGCACCAGCCGGGCGCCCTCCTCGGCAAAGCGCGCGGCAATGCCAGCGCCGATGCCCTGGCCGGCACCGATCACGATCGCGACCTTGTCTTGCACCCGCCCCGCCATCGCGCACTCCCGCCGTCAAATCCCGTAGCGGCAAGTCTAGCGGCGGCCCAGCTGTTTGGGCCAGCCGCGCCGGGCTCAGCTGGCCAGGATCGCCTGCAGCCGGGCCACCATCAGCGCCGGATCGCCCGGCGCCAGGGCCTGGGGATCGAGCCAGAGCCGGCCGTCCGCTGCCTGGCTGCGATCGACCCGGATCGACGGCTCGCCCTCGGCCAGCGCCGTCGCCAGCTGATCGGCATCCAGCGCTGCGCCGACAGGCGCGATGGTCAGCCGGAGGCCAGGCACCGCGCCGCGCGGCCGGATCTCGGCGGTCAGCCAGGGCTTGGCCGGCAGACCGGCCAGGATTTCCGCCAAAAGTGCCTGCCAAGCAGCCTCGCGCGCGGCCGGGTCCTCGGCCAGGAACAGCTCGAGGGCAGTCAGCAGGCCGACGATCTGCTCCTTGCCGACCTTGCACGGCCGGCCGATGCCGTGCTGGGGCAGGCCCTTGAGCAGGCGCCGGTCGATCAGGCCGGGCGGCGGCTGCCATTCGGCCAGCTCGACGTCCATGTCGAGCTGCTGCAGGGCGGCGGCCATGATCAAAGGCTGGCGGCCGCAGAGGATGCCCGAGGCTTGCGGGCCGCCGATCGCCTTGCCGCCGGAGAACGCGACCAGATCCGCGCCGGCGGCGATGAAGCGACGCAGATTCTGCGCCGGTGGCAGCTGGGCCGCCGCATCCACCAAGACGGGGATGCGCATCCGATGCGCCACCTCGATCACCTGCTGCAGCGGCGGGCGCGCCTGCGGACCGGCGACCCACAAGACCGCCGCCGTGCGCTCGCTGAGCGCAGCCTCGATCTCCCAGGCCTCGGCGTCGCGCACGCCAGCCCCCGCATAGCGGTCCGGCAGCCCCACCTCGACCAGCGCGACGCCCGCCATGCGCACCGCGTGGTCGTACATGTTGCGCTGGCTGCGCACCACGACCACCTGGTCACGCATGCCGGTGGTGTCGGGCAGGCGGTTCATCTTGCTGGGATCGAGCCCGGTGACGCAGGCGGCGGTGCCGAGCAGGAGGCCGGCCGCGGCCCCGCTGGTGACCAGGCCCGCCTCGGCGCCGGTCCAGCCGGCGATCAGCGCCGAGGCCTGGCCCTGCAGCTCGGCGATATCGACGCAATGCTGGGCCGCCGCGGCCATGGCGGCAGCCACCTCCGGCCGCATCAGGCCACCCGACAGGCGGGTCGCCAGCCCCTTGGCGTTGACAATCCGGCGGACCCCAAGCCGCCCGTAGACATCCGCCGCCATCACCAAGGCTGCAGCATTGCCGCCCTCCGACCCGGCGCGCTCGCCCGCGCCACAGGCCGATCAGAGCACGCGGCTGCCGACCCGCCAAGCCCGGCCGCGCCGGGCAGCCAGATGGCGCCTAGCTGCTGCTGCCGCCGAAGGCGGCGTCGACCTGCTGGCGGATGCTCTCGAGCAGGCGGTTCATCTGGGAGAGTGCTGCCTCCATGTTGGCGAACCGCTCGGTCAGCCGGGTGCGCTCGCGCTCGAGGCGCTCGGTCATGCGATCGACCCGGCCCTGCTGGAAGCTGCTCTGGTCGGTCAGCGACTTGCTCTCGTTGGTGATCAGCCCGTCAGTGGTGTCGAGCAGCTTGTCGACGGTGTTGAAGACATTGGCGGCGACACCGACCGAAATGTCGACCTGGATCCCGCTGGCCGACGCCTGGCCGCTGTAGAGCAGCTTCAGGCCCTTGGCGTTGCCGTTCTCGACGGTCAGCACATTGCCGCTGACGCTGACGCTGCCATCGTCGCTGCCGTCGGCAGCGCCGCCCAGATTGGCGGACACGATGGCGCCATTGGCGTAGGCGACGTTCAGCTGATAGCCGCCGGCCTGGTAGCCGGTCTGGCCGTCGAAGCCGACCAGCCGGGCCTGGCTGGAGCTGCTGGACATCTGAAAGCCGAACAGCGAGCGGATGTCGCTCGCCTGGGTGAGCAGCGCATTGTCGAGCTTGCTCTGGTCGATCACGAGCGTGTTGGCCTGGGTCGGATCGCTGACCGCGCTGGCGCTTTGGAAGGTGATGCCGATCTGGGCCAGCACGGCCAGCGCTGGATCTTCGGCCGCGACCCGGCTGCCGATGGCGCCGGACAGCCGCGAGCGGATCTCGGCCAGGCCGCCGGTGTTGGCGAGCACGCCGGCGCCGGAGGTATCGCCCTCCGCGACATCGGTCCGTGCCTGATTGTTGATGAAGCTGCGCAGCTCGTTATAGGCGTCGACGAAATCGACGATCGCCGACTTCGCATCATTGAGATTGCGCTCGATGTCGAGCTTGATCGTGGTGCCGCTCTCGGCCTTGAACAAGCTGAGCGTGACGCCCTCGAAGACATCGTCGATCGTGTTGCTCTGGCGCTCGACCTCGTCGCTGGTCAGGCCATCGACCAGAAGCCGAGCATTGCCGGCGGCCTTGAGCTCATTCTTGATGCTGCCGGTGCCATCGAGCAGGCCCAGCCCCTGCAGGGCAGTGCCGCTGCTGTCGGCCAGGGTGATCGCGGCATCGGTGCCGGTCTCGTCGGCGCTCAGCATCAGATAATGCTCGGTCGAGCTGATCGAGACGATGCTGGCGCTGACGCCGGTGGCATCGGTGCCGCTGTTGAGCGCGTTGATGCTGTCGCGCAGATCGAACAGGCTCTCGCTGCCGTCCAGGGTCACGGTCTTGCCCTGCAGGGTGAAGCTGCCGACCTGGCCCAGGGCGTCGTCCAGATCGCCCGTGATCTTGTCGCTGGCGATCTTGTGGGCGGTCGCGACCTGCAGGATCTCGACCGAATGGCTGGCGGCCTGCGCCCGGCTGGTCACGGCCACTCCGGCCAACGCGCCCGCGTCCGAGGCGGTAGCACTATCCTGCCGGCTGGTGGTCATGAAGGCCTGCTTGGCCTCGAACACGTCCTTGGCGCCATCGAAGCTCAAGGCGCCGCGCAGCCGATCGCTGGCGGTCCGCAGGTTGAAAGCGAGGTCCTGGAGGTCGTTGAACGCCGCGATCTTGACCTCGTTCTGGGAAATCCGCTGCTTGATGCTGTCGATCGGGATCCGCTTGGCGGCGATCAGCTGATCGACCGTGGACTTCAGATCGATGCCGGTGCTCAGGCCGGAAAACGACGCGCGCCCGCTGCTGTCGACGACCAGGCTGTTCAGATTGAGATTGGTCGCCATGGCGGGTCTACCTCATGCGCTTTCGTCGATCACGCCGCCACCGCCGGCGCCGCGCATCGCGGCGAACAGGCGAAGGAGCCGCTCGGAGGGGTATTGCTCGACCAGATCGCCGGTCTGGCGATCCTCGATCCGCAGGACCGGCCGGCCGGTGGTCTCGTCCTGGAAGGTGGTCACGCGCATCGCCGGGCTAGTGATTCTGGCCTTGAGCTGGTCGGCATCGGCCTTGGTCTGCTCGTCCAGCCGGTTCGAAACGGTGGCCGGCTGAGCTTCTTCGGCAGCCGCGGGCCGGAGGCGCGGCGCGGCGGCGGGCGGCGGGCCGGCCGGCCGATCGACCGAAACCGCTCCCGACCCGATGGGAAGATTGGCGTTCATGGTGCCGGGTCCTGCCTATGCCAGTTGGCCCAAGGCCGGGCGGGAGGGAGCCACCGCCCCCTCCCGTGCCGCCGAACCTACTGCAGCAGCCGCAGCAGATTCTGCGGCAGCTGGTTGGCCTGGGCGAGCATCGCCACGCCGGACTGCATCAGGATCTGCTTGCTGGTGAAGTTCGACATCTCAGACGCGATGTCGAGGTCGAGCAGCGTGCTGCGCGCGGCCTCGGCATTCTCGATCGAGACGTTCAGGTTGGCCGAGGCGAACTCCAGCCGGTTCTGGGCCGCGCCGACATTGGACCGGAACGAGTTCAGGGTGTCGATCGCGGTGTTGACCGCCTGCAGCGCGGCGTCGGCGTTGCCGGAGGTGTCGACCGACTGCGCGCTCAGGCCGAGCGAGCTGGTGTTGATGGCATCGAGGGTGAAGTCCAAGGAGTCGTTGGACTCGATGCCGGTGCCGAGCTTGAAGCTGAGATCGAGCTGAGTCGAGCCAGCCAGGGTGATCGCAGTGGTGGCGTGCGTCGCGGTCGCATTGAATGCAGTATTCAGTGCCACGGTGACGGTGGCACCGCCATTGGTGCCCTCGGTCAGGGTGACCACGGTCGAACCGCTCAGAGCACCGGTGCTGGTGATCGCCGACGAGTCGATGGTGCCGCTGAAGGTCTGGCCGTTGCCGGTCAGCTGGAACGAGCCGCCGGTCGCCGCCGAGGTGAAGCTCATGGCGAAGGTGGCGCCGGACGCCGCGGTGGTCGTGTCGATGCCCTGGCCGGTCACTGCCGCGACACCGCCGGTGGCGACATAGTCGCCGCCGGAGGTCACGCTGATCGCACCGTCGATCAGCTTGGTGCCGGCGAAGTCGGTGTCATCGGCAATCCGGTCGATTTCCTCGATCATCGCCTGGAACTCAACGTCCAGGAACTCGCGCTCCGTGGCCGAGAGGTTGCCGGACGAGGACTGCACCGCCAGGGTCTTCATGCGGGTCAGAATGTCCGACACGGTGCCCATGGCGCCGTCGGCGATCTGCAGCATGGAGTTGGCCTGGCCGGCATTGACCACGGCCTGCTTCAGGCCGCGCACCTCGGCGCTGATCCGCGAGCCGACCGCCATCGAGGCGGCGTCGTCGCGCGCCGAAACCACCCGGGTGCCGATCGACAACTTGGCCAGCGAGCTGGTCGCCTGGGCATCGGTCATCTTCAAGTTGCGATGGGCAACATTGGCGGCGTAGTTCGAATTGATGGTCATAGACATGGCGTATCCTCCTACATGGATGGTCATCGTGCGCGGCTACTTGCCGCTTGCTGGCGGGGCACCAGATGTTTCCCTGGAGGCCTCACCACCGCCGACTCTAGACCGCCAATTATTGCCAAATCCTTTACGGGAGGCCCCCGACGGTGCCCCTCAGACTGCGACCAGCTCCCGCCGCAAGGCCAGGATCGGATCGTCGGCCGGCAGCTCGACATCGCTCAAGCGCAGGCTGGCGCCGGCCGCGACCGGCCGCTTGAGGGTCAGGTCGTGGGCGATGCCGATCGGCAGGCATTGCTCGCGCGCGGCCGCGGGTGCCGGCATCAGCTTGCCCCAGACGCAAGCACCACCCTCGCCGTCCAGCCGCTCGCCGGCCGCAAGCGGGCGCTTGGCAGTGGCGATCACGTCGGCGCGGAAATCGGCCGGCGAGCCGGTCGGCTCGCCGCGCAAGGCCGCCGAGGCGACGCTGATGCCGAGCTCCAGCCCGATCATGTGGACCGGCCGGTAGAGGGCGGCATAACGGCCGGAGGGGTCGACCGTGACGCCATATTGGGCGAAGCAGGCGCTGGCATAGTCGGTGGGCGCTTCGAAGGTGACATAGACGCCCCAGCGCAGATCGCGCGCGACCGGCCGGCCATCGCGCTCGCGGTCGCTGATGACCTCGACGGTACCAGAGTGCTCGAGCTGGCCGCCGGCGCTGGCCGGCCGGAGCACGAATGCCAGATCCTCGACGCCGCAGGGCGGGAAGCCGAGGCCGGCGCTGGGCACGGCCAGGCCGCAGGCATTGGCGACGGCGGCCATCTCGATGCTGGATTTGGTGCCGTCGATGAAGCTGTTGAACATCTTGGGGTTCATGCCGGCGGCTGCGGCCTGCTCGGCGGTGATGCCGTAGTGGCTCCAGACGGTATCCGGAGTGGACTGGTGCATGGCCGGCAGATAGCGGGTGCCCTTGCCGGCGCAGACCACCGGGAAGCCGGCGGCGCGCGCCCAGTCGACCAGCTCGCAGATCAAGGCCGGCTGATCGCCGTAGGCCAGGCTGTAGACCAGGCCCGCCTGGCGGGCGCGCGCGGCCAGGACCGGCCCGACCAGGACATCCGCCTCGACATTGACCATGACCAGATGACGGCCCTGCTCGATCGCGGCCAACGCGTGGCGGGTGCCGGCGCGCGGATCGCCAGTGGCCTCGATCAGGACCTCCAGCCCGGAGGCGGCGATCAGGGCATCGGCGTCGTCGGTCAGATAGGTCCGGCCGGTGGCCAAAGCGTCGGCGAAGCCCGTGGCCGCATGCTGCTCGGGCGGCCAGCCGGCGCCCTGCAACGAGCGCGCGGCCCGCGCCGGCTGCAGGTCGGCGATCGCCATGACATGCAGGCCGGGGGTGAGCCGGGCCTGGGCCAGGAACATGGTGCCGAACTTGCCGGCACCGATCACGCCGACCCGGATCGGGCGGCCGGCGTCCGCGCGCGCGGCCAGGAGGCGATGCAGATTCATGGCGATCTCTCGTTGGTCCCTGATGACCGACGAGGATAGGCCAGCGGACCCGCCAGGTGAAGGCGAGCGCTGTGCTTTGACCGAATCGCCGAAAGTAAAAAGAAAGGAGGCCGAAGCCTCCCCACCTGAGTGTTGCTCTAAGAGCTTGCCGTTTTCCGGCTTATCTGAAGTCCGAACTGTTAGTGCATTTTAGGTACTCGTGCAAGTCTTCAGCAATTGAATAGTTAGAGCTTACGTTCAACCATAAGCTTCTTGATTTCGGCAATCGCCTTGGCCGGGTTGAGGCCTTTGGGGCAGGTATTGGCGCAGTTCATGATGGTGTGGCAGCGGTAGAGGCGGAACGGATCCTCGAGCTGGTCGAGCCGTTCACCGGTATGCTCATCGCGGGAATCGATCAACCAACGGTACGACTGGAGCAGGCTGGCCGGGCCGAGGAAGCGGTCGCTGTTCCACCAGTAGCTCGGGCAGGCGGTCGAGCAGCAGGCGCATAAGATGCACTCATAGAGGCCATCGAGCTTGGCGCGGTCGGTCGGATCCTGGCGGCGCTCCTTCTCCGGGTCGGCGGATTCGGTCTTGAGCCAGGGCTGGATCGACTCGTACTGCGCCCAGAATTTGGTGAAGTCGGTGACCAGATCCTTGATCACCTGCTGATGGGGCAAGGGGTAGACCTTGATCTCGCCCGGCACATCGTCGATCGCCTTGGTGCAGGCCAAGGTGTTGCGGCCGTCGATGTTCATGGCGCAGGAGCCGCAGATGCCCTCGCGGCAGGAGCGGCGGAAGGTCAGGCCGCTATCGACCTCGGTCTTGATCTTGATCAGGGCGTCCAGGACCATCGGACCGCAGCTGTCGAGGTCGATCTCGAAGCTGTCGAGGCGCGGATTGGCGGCCGTGTCCGGATCGTAGCGGTAGATCGTGAAGCGCTTGACCCGCTTGGCGCCGTCCGGCGCCGGATGCGCCTGGCCGGCTTGCACACGCGAGTTCTTGGGCAGGGCGAATTCGGCCATCGGGCGGGCTCCTTGATGCCGGCAGGCAGGCGCAAGCGGGGCGGTCTAGTAGACGCGCTTTTGCGGCGGGACCGGCTCGACCTCGTTGGTCAGCGGCTGGGTGTGCACCGGCCGCTCGCCGAGCCGCGGCTGATGGCGCTCGTCGACCCAGCACAGGCTGTGCTTCAGCCAATGCTCGTCGTCGCGCTCGGGATAGTCCTCGCGCGCATGGGCGCCCCGGCTCTCGGTGCGATAGCCGGCGGCATGCATGGTCGCGACCGCCTGCAGCATCAGGTTCTGCAGCTCCAGCGCCTCGATCAGATCGGTGTTCCAGATCAGCGAGCGGTCGGTCAGGCGCAGCTCGCCCAGGCTGCCCGCCACCTCGCCCAGCTTCTGGCCGCCCTCGGCCAGGACCTCGCCGGTGCGGAACACGCTGGCATAGCGCTGCATGGTGCGCTGCATGGTCAGGCGGATGTCGCCGGTCGAGAGCGAGCCCGCGGCATGGCGGGTCCGATCGAGCCGCGCGATCGCGGCCTCGCCGGCGTCCTTGGCGAGCGGCTTCTGGGCGGCGCCCGGGGTCACGATCTCGGCGGCGCGATGGGCCGCCGCGCGGCCGAACACCACCAGGTCGATCAGGGAGTTGCCGCCGAGGCGGTTGGCGCCATGGACCGAGGTGCAGCTGGCCTCGCCGACCGCCATCAGGCCCGGCACGACGCGCTCGCCCGCGCCGTTGGCGCTGGTCATCACCTCGGTCAGGTAGTTGGTCGGGATGCCGCCCATGTTGTAGTGGCAGGTCGGCACGACGGGGATCGGCTGGCGGGTGACGTCGACGCCCGCGAAGATCCGCGCGGTCTCCGAGATGCCCGGCAGCCGCTCGTGCAGGAGCGCCGGATCGAGGTGCTCCAGATGCAGCTCGATATAGTCCTGCTCCGGCCCGCAGCCGCGGCCCTCGTTGATCTCGATGGTCATCGCCCGGCTGACCACGTCGCGGGACGCGAGATCCTTGGCGGTCGGCGCATAGCGCTCCATGAAGCGCTCGCCCTCCCGGTTGGTCAGATAGCCGCCCTCGCCGCGGGCACCCTCGGTGATCAGGCAGCCGGCGCCGTAGACGCCGGAGGGGTGGAACTGCACGAACTCCATGTCCTGCAGCGGCAATCCTGCGCGCAGGACCATGGCGTTGCCGTCGCCGGTGCAGGTATGGGCGGAGGTGCAGGAGAAGTAGACCCGGCCATAGCCGCCGGTGGCGAGCACGGTCATCTGCGCCCGAAAGCGGTGCAGCGTGCCGTCCTCCAGGCACAAGGCGATGACGCCGCGACAGGCGCCGTCCTCGTCCATCAAGAGATCGAGGGCGAAGTATTCGTTGAAGAACTGGACCTTGTTCTTCAGCGACTGCTGATAGAGCGTATGCAGGATGACGTGGCCGGTGCGATCGGCGGCCGCGCAGGTTCGATAGGCCTGGTTCTTGCCGAACTCGGTCGACTGGCCGCCAAAGGCGCGCTGGTAGATCTTGCCCTCGGGCGTGCGCGAGAACGGCACGCCGTAATGCTCGAGCTCGATGACCGCGGCCGGCGCGTTCTTGGTCATGTATTCGATCGCGTCCTGGTCACCCAGCCAGTCCGAGCCCTTGACCGTGTCGTACATGTGAAAGCGCCAGTCATCCGGCCCCATATTGCCGAGCGCCGCGTTGATGCCGCCCTGGGCCGCCACGGTGTGCGAGCGCGTGGGAAACACCTTGGTGATGCAGGCGGTGTGCAGCCCAGCCTCGACCATGCCGACCGCGGCGCGCAGCCCGGAGCCGCCGGCGCCGATGACGAGGCAGTCGAACTGATGGTCGGTGATCGGGTAGGCCTGGGCCATGGACTTAGCTTCCGATTGAGACCTTGAGGATCGCGATCACGGCCGCCACGGCCAGCCCGACCGCGGCCAGCGTGACGCCGGCCAGGGCCAGCACCTTGGCGCCCTCGTGATGGACATAGTCCTCGATCACGACCTGCACACCCAGCCGGGCATGGACCGTGATCGAGATCACCAGGAGGACCATCAGGCTGGCCGAGATCGGCGAGGCGAGCCAGGCCCGCACCTCGGCATAGTCGCTGCCGGCCAGCGCCATGCAGCTGAACAGGAACCACAGCACCAGCAGGACATTGGCGAGCGCGGTCAGCCGCTGCAGCTGCCAATGCTCGACGCCGGCCCGGGCCGAGCCGAGGCCGCGGGCGGTGGACAGGGGCGAACGCAGGCGCATCAAGGTGCCTCCCTAGCCGAACAGCGCGATGATCAGCCAGAGCAGCAGGGTCAAGCCGCCGCTCGCGATCAGCACCGCCTGGCCCGAGCGGAACGCGACCTCGGGATCGAGGCCGTAGCCGAAGTCCCAGACCAGATGCCGGATGCCATTGCACAGGTGGTAGAGGATGACGAAGGTGTAGAGGAACAGCACCAGCGTGCCGAGCACCGAGTCCTTGACCGATTCGACAAAGGCAAACGCGTCCGGCCCGCTGGCCAGCGCCAGCAGCCACCAGGTCAACAGCACGAGGCCAAGCGCCAGGCCGATGCCGCTGACCCGATGGCCGATCGACAGCCCCATCGTCAGGTACCAGCGGTAGACCTGCAGATGGGGAGAAAGCGGCCGCTCCGCCTTGGCCATGCCGAGCTCCAAGCGATGGGAATAGCGCTAGCCCACCGGCGCGAGATTATGCTGCACTGCACTTTCCGCAGTAATGCGAGAGCATAGCCGGGGTCGCGGGCAAGTCAATCTGGGCAGATTGGCGCAGGTCCAGGGGCACCCGCCCCGGCCTGGACCGGGCAACCACTGATTGCCGCCTAGTTGCCGGCCTGGGTGCGCAGCTGAGCGAGCTCAGCCTCCAGCGCCTCGATCTGGATCAGCGCCGCCCGGTAGCGCTGGTCGTCGTTGAGCCGGGCCAGGCATTGCTCGGCGAGGGCCGTGGCCTCGGCCAGCTGCGCCCGATCCTGCTGGCGGGCGGCCTGGAGCGCGGCATTGGCCCGGACCAGCTCGGCCGGCGCTGCGGCCGGCACACCGGCATTGGCCGCCGGGCAGCGCTGCCCGGCGAGGCGGGAACGCTCGGCCGCCAGGAAGGCCACCTGCTCCTGGGCCAGGGCCAGCCGGGCGCCAAGATCGGCTACGGCCGCAGCGTCCTTGGGGTCAGCCTGCTGCTGCGCCAACCGATCGCGCTCGGCGGCGAGCGCGGCGGCGCGGTCCTGCTCCCGCCCCAGCGCCGCCTGGGCCTTGGCCAGCTGGGCCGCCGTGGCTTGCCGCTCGCGGGTCAGCGCCTCGACCTGGCGCTGCGCCGCTGCCAGCCCGAGACGCAGCTCCGCGGTGCTTGGCGCCGGCGGCTCGGATGGCGCTCCGCCTGCCCCCTGCAGGACGACGATGCGACGCAAGGTCACCTCTGCCTCCTGGCGCAGGTCAGCCAGGGCCTGGCGATCGAGCGCGCCGGCTTCCTGGGCGGATGGTCCTACAGTCGACTGGCCGAACTTCGCCACCCGCTCGCGCAGCTGCTGCAGGGTCGCGCGCAGCTTGTCGAGATCGGGCTGCAAGCTGGGCTGGCCAGGCGGGACCGCGGGCGGAGCGGCCTGGGCCAGGGCCAGGCCGGGCGCCAGCGCCAGGCCGAGCAGGAGGACGCCGAGGCCCCGCCACCGGCCCCGCCGGGCACGCGCTGTGGTCCAGAAGAGGTGCGGCTTCAGGCTCATCGCTGATCTCAGGCCCGCAGCTTGGCCGCCTGCCAGCCAGGCGCGGCGGTCAGAAGCGATAGCGCGCCCGCGCCTCGGCGGTATGGGCATCCAGCTCGCTATCAATATCCTGGGGCGCGATCCGAGGGATATAGAGGTAGCGGTAGCCGACATCCAAGGTAAGCCGCGGCGTGATGCGGAAGCCAAGGCCAGTCATCGCCTGAGTCAGCAGGCCGTCGTCGCTGTCGCCATCGACATCGAGATAGATCCAGCCAAGTCCAGCGCCAACATAAGGCATGATGCTGGGCAAATTGGGTGAGATCTTTTTGCCGATGTCGATTGGCAGATCATAGAAGGCGTTGCCGACGAAGGACACGGTAAAAATATCGAGATCGGTGCCGCCAAGCACCGGCACGTTGTCGTCGATCTCGACCTGCGACGTGCCAAGCACGGCGTCGACCTGGAGCCGGACATTCTCCAGCTCGTAGCCGACGGCACCACCGCCCAGCAGCAGATAGCCGTCGAAGTCGATCGCGACACCGGCATTATCGGAGGTGCCGGAAATATAGGACGCTGACAGAACCGGCGCGACATAGATGCCGGGCGTGGCATCGATCAGCGCCGACTTCAACGATTCCAGATCAGCCGGCGCCGGCGCCGGCTCATTGGCCTCCTGCGCCAGAGCCATGACTGAAAAATTGCTGAGCAGGGCGGCTGCAAGCAAATATGCGATAGTTCGCATCGAGGCGCTCCATTTGCGAACATCGTTAAGTTTCGGACAATCCCACGTTTCACAAGCGTGTCAACAGAACTGGCAGTATTGTTCATTCATGCTATTGCTACTTATAGTTGGCAAAGCAGCAGGTTCTCCGCGATATCAACGGTTTAAATGATGGCACGGCGACTTGCCCCCACTCGGCGGCGTTGCAGCCAGGCCACGCAGTCCACGAGCTGTTGCAGCGGCACCGCGCCATGCCCGGTCGCGGACCTGCGCCGCATCAGGGCCGGCCGCAGAATCAGGCTTCTCGCGGCGGCGCTTCCTCGATAAGACGGGGCGATCGCCGCCATGGGAGTGACGGTCGCGCGCCACGCCAGCTCGGCCGGTGGCCGCTGGTACACCAACCCGTCCACGGATCGGCTGCGCGCATGCGTTTCTTCTTCTTCGGCACGCTCCGCGATCGCGACGTTCTCGCGGTCGTGCTCGGCCATCGCGCGCCCGCCGCCCAGTTCACCCCGGCCTGGCTGGCCGATCATCGGCTGGTCAAGGTCCGCCGGCAGACCTATCCGATGCTGCTGCCGGCCCATGGCGCCGAGGTCCAGGGCGTGGTGGTCGACGGCTTCGGGCCGGGCGATCTCGAGCGGATCGCATTCTTCGAATCGGTCGACTACCTGCCAGTGCCGATGCCGGTGACGACCAGCGCCGGCGAGCCGATCGAGGTTCATGTCTACCGGCATACCGAGCGAATCAGCCATGCCGGCGAGCCTTGGCGGTTCGAGGAGTGGCTGGCCGACCACAAGCCGGCGGAGCTGCGCGCCGCGACCTTATGGATGGCGCTGTTCGGCCAGGTGCCGATCGAGGAGGCCGACCGCCTGTGGGAGGCGGCGCTGACCAGCGGCCAGCCCTTGGAGGCGATGGTGCGCGCGGTCCGGGCGCGCCGCCTGCGTATGGGCGCCGGCTCCTAGCGCAGCGCGCCGGCGCCGGCCCGGCCGGTCACCGCGGCAGGATGCCCCAATAGTCGAAGTCGAGCACCACCTCCGGCCGGTAGCTGCCGCCGGTGTCCCTGAGCGGGAAGTCCCGTGCCGGGCAGTCCTTGAGGGCAACCAAACGGATCCGCAAGGCGCCCAGATCCGGGTGCCCCGGCAAATCGGCCCGGTCCAGGATCTCCGACCAGGCATAGATCGTGTCGCCGGCGAACACTGGGTTGGCATGGGTGCCGCCATTGATCGCGGCGACATGCAGGACGTTGCCCAGGCCGTTGAACGACAAGGCGCGGGCGACGCTGAGCACGTGGCCGCCATAGACCAGGCAGCGGCCGAAGCGGCCGTCCCGCTCCCGATGAGCGTTGAAGTGGACCGCGGCGGTGTTCTGGTAGAGGCGGGTCGCGAGGCGATGCTCGGCCTCGTCGATGGTCATGCCGTCGACATGGTCGATCCGCTCGCCCACGGCGTAGCTGTCGAAGCGGTGCAGCGAGCCTGACAGCACCCGGTTGAAGTGGCGCGGCCGCAAGCCCGGCGGCACCTTCAGCCGATCGGCGGCGACCTGGTCCGGCAGCTTCGGCACGATCGGCTCCGGCGCCGGGCTGGCCGGATCGCGCTTGTTGACCATGACCCAGCGGACATAGCTCAGGACGTCGCGGCCGTCGTCCTTGCGCGCCTCGGTGCGCACCCAGACCGTGCCGGTCCGGCCGTTCGAGTTCTCCTTGACGCCGAGCACGGTCGAGCTGGCGGTGATCGTGTCATGCGGGTAGAGCAGCGTGCCGAAGCGGCCCTCGGCATAGCCGAGATTGGCGACCGCGTTCTGCGAGATGTCGGGCACGCTGCGTCCGAACACCAGATGAAAGGCGAGCAGATCCTCGATCGGCGGCCGTGGCAAGCCGGCCATGCGCGCCAAGGCGGCCGAGCAGTGGATGCCGAAGCGCGAGCCGGTCAGCGCCAGGTACAAGGTCGCGTCCGCCTCGGTCACGGTGCGCGGGGTGGCGTGATGAATCACCTGGCCGGGGCTGAAATCCTCGAAGAAATTGCCGGCTGATGTCTTGGCCGCGCTGCCGTCATGGGTCATGCCGGGTGCCTCCTGCTGGGCGCGCCGCCGATGCGCGCGGTGGGCTCTGTGGCAAGATGGTGGCAATGGCAGCACAGTTGTTGCATTGTGGCATCCATCATAAGTCAACGTCTCAAACGGCGAAAGAAGAAGGCGATGATACACCGTCCTGCAATGGCCCGTCCTGGCTGGCGATGGCTGATGCTGGTGACTGCGGCATTGTGGCCCTGCGCGCTCCAGGCGGCGCCTGACCAGCCGGCCGGCCATCTGACCATCGAGCTGAACAAAGTCGAGCAGACCGCGCAAGGCTGCCGGCCGGTATTTCTGTTCGGCAACCAGACCGGCCACCAGCTCAGCCGGTTCCAGGTCGATCTCGTCTTGTTCGATCCCAAGGGCGTGTACAGCAAGCAGGTGCTGCTCGACATGGCGCCACTCTATGATGGCAAGCAGGTGCTCGCCTCGTTCCTGCTCGATTCCCTGGCCTGCAACGGCATCGGGCGGATCCTGGTGAACAAGGTGCCGCAATGCCAGAACAGCAGCGGCGCCGAGCTCGACTGCGTGCAGCTGCTGCAGGTGTCCTCGCGCAGCTCGATCCCGCTCGAGAAATAGCGCCGCCCGACCCGCCTACATCACGACATTGCCTCCGACCGCGGTCTCGGGCGCAGGCGGCGCGGGCGCTGCGGGCGCCGCGGATGGCCGGTCCAGCGCCTCGGGCACGCCTTGGAACAGGGCGTCGACCGGCTGGCAGAGCCAGCCATAGGCGATCAGCTTGTCGCGCACCTCGCGGGCGCGCGCCTCGCAGAAGGCAGGGTCCGTGGTCGCCCGCCAGAGCTCTTTCTGGTTGCTCGGCCCCAGCCAGCGCACGACCCGGCAGGGCACCGGCTGATCGGGCTGCTCCTGATCGACCTTGACCCAATAGACCTCGCTGGCGCGTTGACAAAGATAGCCCAAGGCCAGCGCGGCCTGCGGCCAAGCGGCTGCGAGCCAGCCGGTCGCAGCGATCAGCGTGACGATCCGCCGTGGCCGCATGCCCGTCCTCCCCGATCCCGCGCCGCTGGCGTGGCGCCGCGCAGGTGCTGAAGTCGGGGCGGTCCGACCGCCACCCCCCTCTTCTTCAACAGGCAGAGGCGGCGGAATCTTCCATCAAGCGGCCGGGGCCAGCTCACGCACCCAGGGCGGCGATCGCTTCGGCCAGCTGGACCTGGCGCTCGGCCTCGGCGACATGCAGGTTCTCGATCAGCCGGCCGTCGACCACGACCACGCCCTGTCCGGCGCGGCGGGCTGCCTCATGGGCGGCGATGATCTTGCGCGCCTGATCGACTTCGGCCGCAGTCGGCGCGAAAGCCTGGTTGGCCGGCTCGATCTGCTTGGGATGGATCAGGGTCTTGCCGTCGAAGCCCAGCTCGCGGCCCTGCTGGCACGCAGTTGCGAAGCCCGCCTCATCCTGCAGATCCAGATGCACGCCATCCAATATCGCCAGGCCATAGGCGCGGGCCGCCAGCAAGCAGAGGCCGAGCCCGGTCAGCATCGGCAGGCGCAGCGGCGTATGGGCGGCGTGCAGCTCCTTGGCCAGATCCGAGGTGCCCAGCACCAGGCAGCCGATGCGCGGACTGGCGCCTGCAATCTCCTCCACCCGGAGCATCGCGCGCGGCGTCTCCAGCATGCACCAGAGCGACAGGTCGGCGGGCGCCCCCGCCCCATCGAGCACCGCCAGGGCCTGGCGGACCGCATCGGCGCTTTCGACCTTGGGGATCAAGACAGCATCGGCGCCGGCGGTCGCGGCGGCGGTCAGATCGGCATGGCCCCAAGGCGTCGCCAGGCCATTCACCCGGATGATCGTCTCGCGCGCGCCGTAGCCGCCGGCCGCAAGCGCCGCCAGCACCTGGTCGCGCGCGGCCGGCTTGGCATCGGGCGCGACCGCGTCCTCCAGATCGAGGATCAGGCCATCCGCCGGCAGCGTGCGCGCCTTATCGAGCGCCCGGGCATTGGCGCCCGGCATGTAAAGAACGCTGCGGCGGGGGCGGACGGGCAGGCTCATGGCGGGCCTCCAAAACGGCAAGGGATCGGCGTGGCGCCCATCTATAGCCAATCCAGCTCGGCGCCAGAACCGGCAGATTGTCCCACGGGCGGCTCGGTAAAATATCCTCTAAATTGTTGTAAAATAGACTCTGGGCAATTTTAGGTGTATTGAGGAAGGGGGTGGCGATCTGGGAGTGCGGCATGAACCTCCGGATGACCGTGGCTCGAACCTTTCATGAATGTCCGCTCGATCGGACGATGTGGGACGGTTTTCTAGACGAGCATTGGGGCGCCGCCGCAGCCTCCTATGACCATTGCCGGCAGGGCTGGCTGTGCGACGGCGACGAGCCGGACGGCCGGCTGCGGCTGCTCAGCTGGCAACGCGCTGACCGGCTGGTCGGCCTGCTGCCGCTGCGGCTGGAATCGCTGCACATCGGCCCGGTCAGCTTGCGCCTCGCCCGGCCGCTGGGCGCGCCGCAGGCTCTGGCGGACCTGCCGATCGAGCGGGCGCTGCTGCTGCCAGCCTTGAATGCCGCCTTCGACCGCCTGTTCCGGATCGACGGCTGTACCGCGGTTGCACTCGGCACCAGCGCCGCAGCCCCGGCGGCATTGTCGACCGGCCTGGCCGAGAGCTTGTGCCTGCCGCCGCCTTTGCTGCACGCGCAACCCGGCGAGGCCGGCCCGGCCATGGTGTTCTACTGCCCCGACTGGCCGGCCCGGCGGCGGACCAGCCTGCTCCTGACGCTGGCTGGCTGGCGCGCCCGGCTGACTGCATCCGGACCGCGCCCGACGCACGCGCCGGCGACCGATCGGACCTGGCAGGCGCCAGCGTCGCGCCCGTAACATCCTCCGTCCACGCCAA
>CADEGR010000057.1:0-5736 GCA_902826935.1 uncultured Alphaproteobacteria bacterium
AAACGATGCCCGGCGGTCGCGGGCATCGGCGAGCTTCACGTCCGCAAGGTCATGCCAGATCGCCGGCAGCATCGCGCCAAAACTGGTGAGCGGCGGCCAGCTCGCTTCGCCGCCGCAGCGCCGCCTTGGATCACCACGAGCCGGCTCGTCGGCGCCCAAGCGATCAGCCTGGCGATCTCGGCCAGCGAGGGACGCTGCTCAGCCGCTGCCAACATTGTCTTCTATTCAAGCTGTGGCATTGCGGAGACCCACGGCGCCGCAAAGCGCATGTCGGCGTCGAGGTGGGGATAGCGCTGGTTGGGAGGGTCGTAATCACGCCCGGCGATACCAATGACTGCAGCAACGGAGCAGCCGCGCTGCCCGATGATCCGGGCGTGGTCCATGCGAGGCCGTAGGCATGTCTTCGACATCTGGAAGCGCTTTTGCGGCTTTCGGCGCATGCGCTGGCAAAGCTTGGCCAATCCATCTGCAAGCCCGACTATCAGCCATCACCTAAACGCACCCGCAACATTCTCATTCACGTATGAACAGCCAACCAAGCGCGCCGGCCGTCGGGCCGCCCAGAACACACCGGTCAGACTGGCTAACCGCTTGACATGTGGCGATCATTATCCATCCGCGCCTAGGCAATGGGGCTGCCGGGTGCTGGCACGGTGATGAGGTGGCTCTTGCGCTCGAGTTCACCGGACGCGCCGGCAAGGCCGATCGCCGCGACTTCGAAGCTGATTTCGCTGATTGGCCCAGCCGGCCATACCAGCTCGACCTCGGCCAGGATCGCGCGTGCGATCGCCCAGGTGTCGTCGCCATTGTCGGTGGCGGCCGTGAGCTGGGCCCCCGGCGGCAGGCCCGCCACGATCACCAGCATCGCATCGGCGACCAGATCAGGCTCGAGCAGATCGAGCAAGCGCGCGCGCTGCGCCGGCAGCGGTGCCGCCGCGACCGCCTGAGCGGTTGGCGTGGTGGTCGCGGTGGGCGGCTGCTCACCGCTGGCAGAAGCGCTCGCGGCATTGCCCCAGCTTGGCGCGGCGGGTCCTGGCGATGCGGTCGAGGCGCCGGCGCGCAGCGGCAAGAGCGTGGCCGTGGGTGCCGGCGCCGACGCTGCCAAGTCCACGGCCTGGGCCGAGGCGTGGGCTGCCACTTGATCGGCCATGGCCACGGCCTGGCACTTGGCGACCAGATCCTGCAGGTTGATCGGCCGGCCGGCCGCCAGCTGCAGGCCGATCGGCGGGCCGCCGGCTAGGGTTGCGCCGGCGTCCAGCAGCCGGAGCGGCCCGAGCGGGGGCAAGGTCAGGACAATGCTTTGCTGATCCAGCGAGATGAGGCCGTCCGGCAGATCGACCTCCGGTGCGGTCAGAGGCTGCGCGCCCAGCGCCTGCTGCAGCTGCTCGGCCAGCACCTCGATGCTGAGGCAGCCGCCCAGGGCCGGCGACCAGAGGCAGGCGCCATGCTCGCTCAGGGCGTCAGGCTTGGCATCGAACAGGCGCAAAGCCTCGCCGGTCGGCAAGGTCACCAGCAGCTCGGTGCCGGCGGCGTCCGGCGTGGGCGGCACGTCCTCAACCTGCGGCCCCGCGCCCAGCATCGCGAGCAGCCAGGCATCGGCGCCGCTCGGCGCCAGCCGGCCGGTCTTTTGCGCGGTCAGCACCGCCGCTGCCCGGGCCATGCTGACGCTTCGACCATCCGGCAGGCTGATCGCCGCCATAGGGGCCACATCGGCCAGCTCCTGCAGCAGATCGGGTGGAATCGGGTCGCCGGATGGCCCGACCGCCAGCACCAGGCCGTCGTCGATCAGGAGACGCAGGGCGGCTGGCGCCAGCTGCAGCGGCGCCGCGGCAGCAGCAGCACCATCAGCCAGGGGGCGCGCAGCGCGCGTGGCTTTGCTGCCGAAGCGCCGACGAAGCCACGAGAACGCCATGGGCCAACCCCTTGAGCGGCGCGTCTGCGCCCGGAACATTGCGTGAACCTGACCCTAGCCAATCTTGGTTAACGAACCCTTACCAACGCTCGCCGGGCCTTGCCTTTGGCGGCATCACCGATAGGCTGATCGATGGCCGCTTCACCCTTGCTGGCAGCTGACCATGCAGCAGCGAGACCGCTCTCTCCCACCCGCTCTGATCGAGCTTGGCGCCCGCCTTGGCGATCGCCTGTCGCTGGCGCTGCCCGTGCGGCAGCAGCATGGCCAGGATCAGACCTATCATGCCGGCGCTGCTCCGGATGCGGTTGCCTTTCCGACCTCCACCGAGGAAGTTGGCGAGATCGTGCGCATCTGCGCCCGGCACGGGCTGCCGGTCGTGCCCTATGGCACCGGCACCTCGCTCGAGGGCCACATCGCGGCTCTGCATGGCGGCGTATCGCTCGATTTGGCGCTGATGAACGGCATCCTAGCGGTCAACGTCCAGGACCTCGATTGCCGGGTCGAGGCCTGCGTCACGCGCAAGCAGCTGAACCATCACTTGCGCGATACCGGCCTGTTCTTCCCGATCGATCCGGGCGCCGATGCCAGCCTGGGCGGCATGGCGGCGACCCGGGCGTCCGGCACCAACGCGGTGCGCTATGGCACGATGCGCGAGAATGTCCTGGGCCTGACGGTGGTGCTGGCGGACGGCCGGATCATCCGGACTGGCGGCCGCGCCCGCAAGTCGGCGGCGGGCTATGACCTCACCCGGCTGTTCGTCGGCTCGGAGGGCACGCTCGGCGTGATCACCGAGCTACAGCTGCGGCTTTATGGGATTCCGGAGGCGATGTCGGCGGCCGTCTGCGCCTTTCCCTCGATCGAGGCTGCGGTCGATACCGTGATCCAGACCATCCAGCTGGGGGTGCCGGTCGCCCGGATCGAGCTGTTGGACGAGGTCCAGATGGCGGGCTGCATCGCCTATTCGAAGCTTGCGGGCTATCAGGCGCTGCCGACCTTGTTCTTCGAGTTCCATGGCAGCAGCGCCAGCGTGGTCGAGCAGGCCGAGACCGTGGCGGCGCTTGCGAGCGAGCAGGGCGGGGCGGATTTCCAGTGGGCGACCCAGGCCGAAGAGCGCACGCGCCTCTGGGATGCCAGGCACAATGCCTTCTACGCAGCCAAGGGCTTGCGGCCGGGCGCCAACGCGGTGGTCACCGATGTCTGCGTGCCAATCTCCGAGCTGGCGGGTGCCATCGGCGCGGCCAAGGCGGCGATTGCCGAGGCGGGCCTGCTGGCGCCCTTGGTCGGCCATGTCGGCGACGGCAATTTCCATCTGACGATCCTGGTCGATCCGGCCGATCCCGCCGAGCTGCAGCGCGCCAAGCAGCTGAGCCGCCAGCTGGTCGAGCATGCCCTCGCGGTTGGCGGGACCTGCACCGGCGAGCATGGCGTCGGCCACGGCAAGATGGCGTATCTGACAGCCGAGCATGGCGAGGCGCTGAGCGTCATGCGGACGATCAAGCGCGCCTTGGATCCGGGCAACATCATGAACCCGGGCAAGATCGTGGCGCTGTGACCGGATGACCGGCTGCGCGCAAAGCGCGCCTGCAATAGCCGAGGCTGGCCTGCCGGGCCTATGATGGGACCCGCCGCTCAGCTCAGCCATTCCGGGGCGCCCGCATGTCGCAAGGCCGCATCGAGACCGTCGCCGAAGCCTATCTCTGTCTGCTGAAGCAGCGCGGCATCGACTGGCTGTTCGCCAATGCCGGCACCGACTTCGCGCCGATCATCGAGGCGCTGGCGCGCGGCCGAAGTGCTGGGCTGGCCATGCCGGAGGCGGTGCCGATCGCCCATGAGACGGTGGCGGTCGCCATGGCCCATGGCTACTACCTGGTCAGCGGCCAGCCGCAGGCGATCATGGTCCATGTCAATGTCGGCACCGCCAATGCTTTGATGGGCCTGATCAACGCCGCCCGCGACCAGGTGCCGATGCTGTTCACCTCGGGCCGCACGCCGATCACCGAGCATGGTCGCCTCGGCGCGCGCGATCTGCCGATCCATTGGGGCCAGGAGATGTTCGACCAGGCCGGCATGCTGCGCGAGCTGGTCAAATGGGACTACGAGCTGCGCTTTGGCGACCAGCTGCTGCCGGTGGTGGACCGGGCGCTGGCGATCGCCATGAGCGAGCCGCGCGGGCCGGTCTATCTGAGCCTGCCGCGCGAGGTTCTGGCCGAGCCTCTGTCAATGGCGGCGTGGCCAGCTGACCCGCTGCTGCAGCCGCCCGCCGCCCCGGCGCCGTCGGCTGGCGCGATCGCCAAGCTCGCCGAGCTGCTGGCCGCAGCGGAGCGGCCGCTGATCGTCACCGGCCGGAGCGATGCCTCAGCCTTTGGCGCGATCGGCCGCTTCGTGGAGCGCTACGGCGTGCCGGTCGTGCATTTCTGGCCGGCCCGGCTGGGTCTCGCGACCGATCATCCGCTGCATGCCGGCTTTGATGTCCAGCCCTGGCTCGGCGAGGCCGATCTGGTGCTGGTGCTGGACGTGATGGTGCCCTGGCTGCCGGCCCGCCATCAGCTGGCCGAGGGCGCCAAGGTAGTCCAGATCGGGCCGGATCCGCTGTTCGCGACCCTGCCGATGCGCAGCTTTCCGGCCGATCTGGCGATCCAGGCCGGCGTCGCCGCGACGCTCGATCAGCTGTTGCAGGCGCCGCCGCCCGAGCCGGCCGCACAGGCGCGGCGGGCGGCCGTGACGGCGGCGATCGCCGAGCAGCGGCTGCGCGCCCAGGCCGAGGCCGAGCGTGGCCGGACCGCGCCGATGACGACCGCCTGGATCAGCCGCTGCCTGGACCGGCAAAAGAGCCCGGATGCGATCGTTTTCAACGAGCTTGGCTGCGACCCCGCGGTCATGACCTGCCAGCGGGTCGACAGCTATTTCAGCCATCCGATCGCGGGTGGGCTGGGCTGGGGCCTGCCGGCGGCGCTCGGCGCCAAGCTGGCGGCACCGGAGCGGCCGGTCATTGCGTGCGTTGGCGATGGCTCCTACATGTTCGCCAATCCGGTCGCCTGTCATCAGACCGCGGCAGCGCTCGACCTGCCGGTCCTGACCATCGTGTTCAACAACGAAATCTGGAACGCGGTGCGCAAGTCGACCCGGGCGCTCTATCCGCGGGGCCACGCCAGCGAGGCCAACCAGATGCCGCTGTCGTCGCTGGCGCCCTCGCCGGCCTATGAGCAGGTGGTGACGGCCTGCGGCGGCCATGGCGAGCGGGTCGAGGATCCAGACGCCTTGCCGGCGGCGCTGGCGCGGGCGTGGCAGGCGGTCACGGTCGAGGGGCGCCAGGCGCTCTTGAACGTGCGCTGCGCGATCGGCGACTGAGCTGGCCGGCCGGGCGGCGGCCGAATCCCTGAATCACGACGAAGAGGAGCGACCTGGTTGGACGAAGCCACGGCGAAATTGCTGATCCGCGCTGCCGCGCTCGCGGACATTCCCAGCCTGATCGATCTCAGCCGCCGCGCCTATCCCGGCATGGGCGCCTATAGCGATGCGATGCTGCGCGGCCAGATCCAGAACTTCCCGCAAGGCCAATTCGTGGTCGTCTACCAGGATCGGATCATCGGCTATTGCGCGACCTTCCGGATCTCGGAGGCGCTCGCCTTTGCGCCCCATAGCTGGAGCGAGATCACCGGCAGCGGCTATGCCGCCCGGCACCAGCCAGAGGGAGCCTGGCTCTACGGCATGGAGGTCTGTGTCGATCCCGAGTTCCGGGGACTGCGAGTCGGCCAGCGGCTCTACAACGAGCGCAAGAATTTGTGCATCCGGCTGAACCTCAAGGGCATCGTCTGCGGCGGCCG
>CADEGR010000057.1:5836-8512 GCA_902826935.1 uncultured Alphaproteobacteria bacterium
AAGGCCCTGCTCTCGAAGCTGGCGGTCAGCTACAACATCAACATCATCGGCGGCTCCCATCCGACCACGGATGGCAATGCGGTCTTGAACATCTGCTATGTCTGCCTGCGCGATGGCTCGATCCATCAGCAGGCCAAGATCCACCCGACCCCCAACGAGCGCTATTGGTGGCATATCGAGGGCGGCGACGAGCTGGCGACGATCCAGACCGATTGCGGGCCGATCGGCGTCCTGATCTGCTACGACAGCGAGTTCCCCGAGCTCGCCCGCCATCTGGTCGACCAGGGCGCCCAGATCCTGTTCGTGCCGTTCTGCACGGACGAGCGGCAGAGCTATCTGCGCGTGCGCTACTGCGCCCATGCCCGCGCGGTCGAGAACCAGTGCTACGTCGCGATGGCGGGCAATGTCGGCAATCTGCCCAATGTCGAGAACATGGACATCCAATATGCCCAAAGCTGCATCCTGACGCCTTGTGACTTCCCGTTCGCGCGCGATGGCATCGCCGCCGACACCACGCCCAATGCCGAGATGGTGGCGTTCGCCGATCTCCAGCTCGACCGCCTGCTCGAGGCGCGCAACGCCGGCACCGTGCAGAACCTGAAGGACCGCCGCTTCGATCTTTACGCGGTCAAGTGGCAGGGTGCGCGCTAGGCCCCGCGGTGACGCCGGAGTTGGCATGGAAGTCGCGGCCCGCAAGGATTGCCGCGATGTGGCCGGTGCGGATCACGAAGTCGCCGAAGCGCTCGCCGTCCTGGCGCTCCTTGGCGTAGTTCTCGATCAACGGCGCCAGCGCCGCCAGGATCTCGTCATGGCCGACATCCTGCCGGTAGAGCTTGTTGAGGCGGGAGCCATTGAAGGCGGCACCTAGATAGAGGTTGTACTTGCCGGGATTGCGGCCGACCAGGCCGATCTCGGCGAGGAACGGCCGGGCGCAGCCATTCGGGCAGCCGGTCATGCGGATCACGATCGCATCGTCGCGCAGGCCGGCCTGCTCCAGCAGCTCCTCGAGGGCGGTGACCAGGCTCGGCAGATAGCGTTCGCTCTCGGCCAGCGCCAGGCCGCAGGTCGGCAGAGCGACGCAGGCCATGGCATTTTGGCGCAAGGCGCCGACCGCCTGGCCGAGGCCATGGGCGGCCAGGAGCTTCTCGATCTTGCCCTTCTGCCGCGCCGGCACCCGGGCAATGATCACGTTCTGGTTCGCGGTCAGGCGAAAGTCGCCTTGGTGGATCTTGGCGATCTCGGCCAAGGCGGTCTTCATCTGCTGCTCGGGCGTGTCCTTGATCCGGCCGTTCTCGATGAACAGCGTGTGGTGCCAAGAACCGTCCTCGCTCCGCACCCAGCCATAGCGGTCTCCAGTGTCCTCGAACAGGAACGGCTGGGGCGCTCCTAGCTTGAAGCCGACCCGGCGCTCCACCTCGCTGCGGAACCAGTCGATGCCGCGATCCTCGATCGTGTATTTGAGGCGGGCGTGCTTGCGGTTGGTGCGATCGCCGAAGTCGCGCTGGGTCGTGACCACCGCCTCGCCGACCTTGATTGCCTGCTCGGGCGTGCAAAAGCCCATGACGTCGGCGGTGCGTGGATAGGTGTCCGGCTCGCCATGGGTCATGCCCATGCCGCCGCCCACGGTGACGTTGTAGCCAATGACCTCGCCGTTCGCGTCCGTGATCGCGATGTAGCCGAGGTCATGGGCGAAGATGTCGACATCGTTCGACGGCGGCACCGCGATCACGGTCTTGAACTTGCGCGGCAGGTAGTGCTGGCCGTAGATCGGCTCAACCACCATGGCATCCGAGCTGTCGACGATCTTCTCGCCGTCCAGCCAGATCTCGTGATAGGCGGGCGTCTGGGGCGAGAGGTGGTCGGACAGCTCCCGCGCCAGCTGCCAGACCGTGGCATGGGCCCGGGACTGGTAGGGGTTGGGGTTGCACATCACGTTGCGATTGACGTCGCCGCACGCCGCCAGCGTGTCGAGCAGGCTGGCGTTGATCGCCTGCATGGTGCGCTTCAGGTTGGTCTTGATCACGCCATGAAACTGGAAGGCCTGCCGGGTGGTCAGCCGCAGCGTGCCGTTGGCCAGATCCGAGGCGATCCGGTCCATCGCCAGCCATTGCTCGGGCGTGGTGACGCCGCCCGGCACCCGCACCCGGATCATGAAGGAATAGGCCTTCTCCAGCTTCTTCTTGCGGCGCTCGGCGCGCAGATCGCGGTCATCCTGGAGGTAGGTGCCGTGAAACTTGGTGAGCTGCGAATCGTCCTCGCTGATCGCGCCGGTGATCACGTCCTCGAGGCCGGCCTCGATCGTGCCGCGCAAGTAGCGGCTCGCTTCCTTGATGCCTTCGTTCGCGCTGCGCTCGCTCATGCAACTGATCCTCAATACACGTCGCGCTGGTAGCGGCCGGTCCGCTTCAGCTCGGCCAGATAGGCCTCGGCAGCCGTCTCGCTCCGGCCGCCGACCTCGGCCACGATCCGCCGCAGGGTCAGATCGACATCCTTGGCCATCGCCTTCTCGTCGCCGCAAACATAGAGGTGAGCGCCATCCTCCAGCCAGCCATAAAGCTCGGCCCGGCGCTGCCACAGGCGGTGCTGGACATAGACCTTCTCCGGCTGATCGCGCGAGAAGGCGACGTCGATCCGGGTCAAGAGGCCGGCCTTTTGCCAGTCCTGCCATTCCAGCTG
>CADEGR010000057.1:8612-11972 GCA_902826935.1 uncultured Alphaproteobacteria bacterium
CGGTAGCGGACCACGCCCAGGAGCAGATCGGCCTGCTCGGCGCGAGCGCGCTGCGAGGAGGCGACCGAATACAGCCGGGGCGGCAGCTTGCGCATGATGCCGGTCAGCTGGTCGGGGCTCAGCTCGCGCGGGAAGGCGGTCAGCAGATCGATGATCTGGCGGCCGTGCAGATAGTCCGCGAGGTCCTCGCGCCGGGCGAGCGCCTGCAGCTCCGGATCGGGATTGAGCTTGGCATAGGCCTCGATCACCGGCCGGCTCAGCACCGTGATGTCGAACTCCCGGGCCAAGCGGTCGGCCAGCCCGGCCTGGCCGGCAAGGCCAGCGGCCGCCTGCACCGCCTCGACCATCGAAGGGTCGTTCTCGGTGATGATGCCCAAGCTGTCGCCGGGCTCGTAGGCTAGGCCGGAGCCTTCCAGCGACAATTCGAGATGGAGCGTCTGCTTGTCCGAGCGGCTGCCGGACAGATTGACCTGCTCCAGGATCTCGGCCGGGAAGGGGTGGCTCTTGCCGTAGGCGGCCTGGCCATGGGACTCGGCGAAGTCGACCTGGATGACCCGGCCATCCGGCTTGGCGCCCAGGCCGTTCAGCTTGCCGAGCTCAGCCAGGAGCGACTTGGTCCAGGCCGCTGCCGGCGCCTCGTAGTCGAGGTCGCACTCGACCCGGGGTGCCACCCGCGTGGCGCCCAGGGCCGCAAGGCGTTCGTCGAGAGCGCGGCCGGTGGCGCAGAAATTGACGTAGCTGGAATCACCCAGCGCCAGCACCGAGAAGCGGACGCCATCCAGCTTCGGCGCGTCCTCAGCCATGAGTGCCTGGTAGAACGGGGCGGCGCGCTCCGGCGGGTCGCCCTCGCCCCAGGTGCTGGCGAGCACCAGGAGGTTCTTGTGCTTGGCGAGATCGGCGGGCGTGATGTCGGCCATGTCGAGCAGCTTGGCGTTGAAGCCCTGCTGGCCGGCCGCCTTCTTGGCCGCGGCCGCCAGCTCCTCGGCATTGCCGGATTCGGTGCCGTAGAGCAGGGTGAGCGGCACTTTGGGCTCGGGCGCTGCCGCCGGGCGTGGCGCCGGACCGGTCGCCGCGAGATAGCCGGCCAGAAAGCCCGCCAGCCATTGGCGCTGCTCGGGGCTGGTGGTCGCCATGACCGCATTCAGCGCCCGGATCTGCTCGGCCGCAAACGGCGCGGTATCGGGCAGGATCGGCAATCTGGATGTCGACAAGGTGGCCTCCCCGTTAGTTGGCCTGCACGGCCGCTTCGGCCGTCGGCGCGCGCAGGCGCATCGGCTGGGTTTGCTGCCAGGCAGCGATCGCTGGCTGTAGGTTGACCAAGCTGCCGATCACAATCAAGGTCGCTGCGGAGCTGGGCCGCAGGGCGCCGACCTCGGCGGCCGCCGCCAGGCTGGTCAGGACGATCGTCTGACGCGGCGTCGAGGCGTCGCTGACGAAGGCCACCGGCTCGTCGGCCGGCCGCCCGGCGGCGAGCAGCGTCTCGGCGATCTTGCCGATCCGGCGCAGCCCCATATACAGCACCAGCGTCGCACCGCTCTGCGCCAGCGCCGCCCAGTCGACCGCCTCAGGCTCGCGACCGGCGGCGCCATGGCCGGTGACCAGGGTGACCGCCTGGCCGATGCCGCGATGGGTGGCCGGGATGCCGGCATAGGCGAGCCCGCCAATGCCGGAGGTCACGCCCGGCACCAGGCGAAATGGCACGGCCGCGGCGGCCAGCGCCAAGGCCTCCTCGCCGCCGCGGCCGAACACGCAAGGATCGCCGCATTTCAGGCGCAGCACGCGGTGGCCCTGGCGCGCCAGCTCGATCAGACGCTGGTTGATCGCGAGCTGCGACGGGCTCGGCTGCCCCGCCCGCTTGCCGACCGGCAGCAGGCGCGCCTGCGGCCCGGCCAGCGCCAGGATCTCGGGCGCCACCAGGGCGTCGTGCAAGATCACGTCGGCCTGCTGCAGCGCTTGCAGCGCATGCAGGGTCAGCAGGCCGGGATCGCCCGGCCCGGCGCCGACCAGCCAGACGGTGCCGGGTGCGAACGGGGCGGGCTGCAGCGCCGGATGCATGCTAGATGCCATCGCCATGGATGCCGCATTCGGTCTTGTCCAGGCCCCACCAGCGGCCGGCGCGGGCCGACTCGCCCGCCTTGACCGGCCGGGTGCAGGTGGTGCAGCCGATCGAGCGGTAGCCTTGGGCGAGCAGCGGATGCGGCGGCAGATTGCGCAGCAGCATGTAGCGCTCGATGTCGTCCGCGGACCAGGGCGCCAGTGGATTGAGCTTGATCCGGCCGCTCGACGGCTCGCCTTCGATGGTCGGCAGCTGGGTGCGGGCACCGCCCTGGTAGCGCTTGCGCCCGGTGATCCAGGCGGAGAAATCCTTCAGCACCTCATCCAGCGGCTCGGTCTTGCGCAGATCGCAGCATAGATCCGGCTCCTTGGCCCAAAGCCCGCCATCGGCATCGTAGCGCGCCAGCCGGGCGGCCCCTGGCCGTGCCAGGATGACGTTGGTCAGGCCCAGCAGGGCGGTGACCTCCTCGCGGTACTCGTGGGTTTCCGGGAACAGCTTGCCGGTATCCAAAAAGATCACCGGCATGGCCGGATCGATGCTGGCGACCATGTCCAAGAGGACAGCGCTTTCGGCGCCGAAGGAGGACACCAGCGCGGTCTTGCCCTTGAGCGGCCCCTCCCGCAGCAGCGGGCGCAACAGCGCCAGGCCGTCCAGATTGCCATGCAGCTGCCGCAGATCGGCCAGATGCTCGAGCACCCCGGTCGGCGCCAGCTGGCCGGTCTGCGCCAACAGCTCGTTCCGCGCCAGAACCTTGGTCATCGCCGCCGCTCCTCGCCCAGCCATTGCTGGTGATCGATCATGGCATCGGTCAGCCGGGCCAGCTCGTCCAGCGGCCGAGGCCGGCGGCGCCAAGCCGTGCGCTTGAGGCCGACCCGCTCCAGCCTGGCCGCCCATTCCGGCCCGAACATCTGCTCGAGCTGGCGCCGGATCCGGACCGCCAGGCCCGGGCTCTTGCCGTTGGTCGAGACCGTCAGCAACAGATCGCCGCGGCGCACCAGCGACGGATTGTGGAAGTCGCACCAGGGTTTGACGTCCTCGACATTGACCAGGATGCCGCGGGCGCGCGCCGCCGCCGCCAGCGGCACCGCCTCGGCTTCGGGCAGATCGGCGATCCAGATCAGCTGCTGGCGGGCAAGCTCGTCCGGCGTCGGCAGCCGCTGGCGCAAGCGCTCGCCGGCCAGGGCCGCAAGCTCGGGACAGGGGCGGTCGGCATAGACCTCGAGCGAGGCAGCGCCGCCGTCGAGCAGCAGCTCGAGCCGCCGCAGCGCCACCGCGCCACGGCCGATCAGCGCCAGCCGGGTAAC
>CADEGR010000057.1:12072-14970 GCA_902826935.1 uncultured Alphaproteobacteria bacterium
TGCAGGAGGATGCGGCCATGCCGCTAGCCCAGATCGCCCGCCGGGTCGGCTTATCGGCAACGCCCTGCTGGCGGCGCATCCAGAAGCTGGAGGAAGCCAAGGTGATCCGCGGCCGGGTCGCTTTGCTCGATGGCGCCAAGATCAATGTCGGCCTGACCGCCTTCGTGTTCGTGCGCACCAACCAGCACAGCACGGACTGGCTCAAGAAGTTCGCGGATGCGGTGTCCGACCTGCCCGAGGTGATCGAATTCCACCGCATGAGCGGCGAGATCGACTACCTGCTCAAGGTCGTGGTGCCCGACATCGCCGCCTACGACGCCTTCTACAAGCGGCTGATCGCCAAGATCGAGCTGTCCGACGTCAGCTCCAGCTTCGCCATGGAGCAGATCAAATACACGACTGCGCTACCGCTGGACTACGCCTAGGCTACCTTACCGCTTCCACCACGCCCGCGCAGCATCATAGATCATTGTGAGGTAGTTCACAGATCAAGGGGCAGAACATGAGATAATAGATAGGAGCGACCATTGATCAAAGTTTTGACGATCCTGGCGCGAATATCAACATACGATCGGAGGTATTTGATCATGTTAAGCACATTTGACCCGCGTCGGCAAGTTGGCAACACTAACCTGTTCACGGGCGAATTTACCAAGGTTGAAGTGCGGGATCCGGCCGGACCGCCCAATGTGGCCAATCTTGTTGTGGACCCGTCCAAGCCGTTCACCATCAATGTCGAGTGGCAGCTGACCGGTGACGATGTTCCGCTCTACTTGGCGGCGCTGGGCAATGGCAGCAACAGGTGGTCGGTCGAGGCTTATGCCGAATCCATGGGACCTGGGCCAGAGATCCAGATCGCGTCGACCACCGTGGCGGTCGGCCCAGCGGCCTCGCCCAGGAGCTACCAAGCAACCTTGACGGTGCCGGCAAACACTTTGCCCGAGGGCAATCCTGGCAATGGCGGCCCGTCGGGGGTCTACAAGCTGGTCACCACCTGCTTCCTTGACGCCAACCTGCAGCATCCCGGCTTCGATATTGCGGGCTTTGCCGAGGGGCCGATCATTCGCGTCGAGAATCCGATCTAAGTCGGCGCACGACGTAACAGGCATCGTGGGCCTTGAGCGGGCGGCACGTGGTGGCAACCATCTGGCCACGGCGTGCCGCCACGCGCACCTACCATGTTCAGTCGAGCGCGACGATGACCCCTTCGTCGGCCGCCAGCGCCAGCTGACCCGAGACGAACTCGCCGGCCCGCTCCAGCCGGGTGGTCAGGACGATGCGCCCGGCAAGGCCGCCTTCGACCGGCACCCGCTTTGCCGTCGCTTCCAGGTTCAAGACGATCAGGAAATGCTGGTCGTCCAGGCTGCGCCGGTAGGCCAGGACCTCGCCTGCGACATCGATCGGCGCCCAGGCGCCCAGCGCCAAGGCCGGCGCTCGCCGGCGCAGCTCCAAGAGCGCGTGGGTGAACCGCAGCATCGAGCCTGGCGCCGCCTGCTGGCGCGCGACGCTCCGATCCGGATGATCCGCGCCCAAGGGTAGCCAGGGCAGGCCGGCGGTGAAGCCGGCGGCCGGGCCGCTGTCGTCCCATGGCATTGGCGTGCGGACGGGATCGCGGCCTTGCTCGGGATGGGCTTGGCCGAACGGGTCCTGCAGCCGCTCCTTGGGGATCGCCACGTTCTCCAGGCCCAGCTCGTCGCCGTAATAGAGAGTCGGCGTGCCGCGCAGGGTCAGCAGCAGCAGCATCGCGATCCGCGCCTGGGCGCTGCCGATCCGGCTGGCGATCCGCTTCTGGTCGTGGTTGCCCAGGACCCAGCTCGGCCAGCCGGCCGCCGGCATGACCGACTCATAGCGCTCGATGAAGCCGCGCAGCGCGGCAGCGTTCCACTTTTGCCACATCAGGTTGAAGTTGAACGGCAGCTGCAGCCCGACGCCTTGCTCGCCGTAATAGGCGACCAGCTTCTCGACCGGCAGATAGATCTCGCCGATCAGCAGGCGCTCGCCGCGATAGCTGTCCACGATGGCGCGCATCTCCCGTGCGATTTCGTGGATCTCCGGCCGGTCGGCGCTGTAGGTCGGCAGCACCCGGCGGAAGTCCGGCTGGCCGTCGACGTAGTCCGGATTGACCGGATCGTCCCGGTAGCGGTCGTCCTTGATCATCAACCAGAAGACGTCGATCCGAAAGCCGTCGACCCCGCGCTCCAGCCAAAAGCGCATGGCGTCGTAGATCGCCTCTCGGACCTCTGGATTGCGCCAGTTCAGATCCGGCTGCTCCTTGAGGAACAGATGGCAGTAATACTGGCCGGTCGCCGGATCGAGCTGCCAGGCCTTGCCGCCGGCGATGCTGACCCAATTGTTGGGCAGCCCGCCATCCGGCGCCGGATCGCGCCAGAGATACCAGTCGCGCTTGGGGTTGCTGCGCGAGCTGCGGGATTCCTGAAACCACGGATGCTGCTCCGAGGTGTGGTTCGGCACCAGATCGAGGATCAGCTTGATGCCCTTGGCGTGCAGCGCCACGACCAGCCGGTCGAAGTCGTCGAGCGTGCCGAACAGCGGATGGATGCCGGTGTAATCGGCGACGTCATAACCGAAATCGGCCATGGGCGAGGGATAGATCGGGGTCACCCAGACCGCATCGATGCCGAGCCAGGCGAGGTAGTCGACCCGCTCGATGATCCCGGCCAGATCGCCGACGCCATCGCCGTCGCTATCCTGGAACGAGCGCGGGTAGATCTCGTAGATGACGGCTGATTGCCACCAGGGTCCTGCCATGGTCTGCCTCACGCGATGCTGGGGGCGTAATGCGGCGTGTCGAACTCCAGGCGGCGCAAGCCGTCCAGGACCTCCGGGCAGCTCATGAACAGCTGCCAGACCAGCCCAGTCCGGTAGTTCTCAATCATC
>CADEGR010000057.1:14980-24337 GCA_902826935.1 uncultured Alphaproteobacteria bacterium
GAGTCGGCGACCCAGCCGGTGCCGGGATGGAACGCATCGGCGAAGCCAAAGGCGCGCCACAGCGCGTCGCCGCGCTCGTCGTAAAAATGCCGCAAGGCCTGCATCGCATGGTCAGGCACATAGGGTATCGCCGAGATCGCTGCGGTCGGCGCGATCACGCCCAGATCGCGCACCGGCTGATGCGAGGCGTAGCCCTGCTCGTTGTCGCTCGCGGTCAGGCCCCAGCACTGGGCGCCATAGCCGGCATGGCCATAGGGATTGCGGATGCAGTGCTCGCGGTTGATCAGGGTATGGGCGAGATTCTGCTCCCAATAATCGGCGTAGCGATCCTTCAGGCCGCGCGGATCGAGCATCATGAAGCAGTAATGGGTCCAGAACAGCGGCCCGCCGAAATCCGGGCCGAGCGGCAGGGTGATGTCGTAGTAGTCCCGCTGGTTGTGGAACACCCGGCCGATCGCCCAGCCGCGGTGATAGGCGTCCGGGCTGATCGGATAGCGGGGCGAGGCGGCCGCCAGGACGTAGGTCAGGAGGCATTCGTTCCAGCCGCGGACCTCATGGTTGATCGCCCAGCCATGGTTCGGGCTCCAATGCCAGTACATGACCGGCCGGCCGCCTTGGGTGAACCAGTCCCATTCGGTCTGCTGCCAGAGCATGTTGACCCAATGGCGGAGTTCGACCTCGCGCGGATCGTTGCCGGCAAAATACTGACGGGCGCAGAGCAGGCCGCCGATCAGAAATGCCATCTCGACGACGTCGGCGCCGTCGTCCTTGCGCATGAACGGGATGGTCTTGCCGGTGGCGCCATGCATGAAATGCGGCAGGACGCCGTGGAAGCTGTCGGCGTCATACAGAAACCGCGTGATCTTGAGCAGCTGGGCCAGCGCCTCGTCGCGGCTGATCCAGCCGCGCTCGGTCGCGATCACGATGGCGATCACGCCGAAGCCGGAGCCGCCGATCGCCATTGCCTCGGGGCCGTAGCGGTTGATGACATTGCTGCGGTCGCGGGCGAGGCCGCTGACCGGGTGGGCGTAGTCCCAGAAATAGCGGAAGGTCTGGCGCTGGACGAGGTCCAGGAGCGCCTCGTCCGTCAGGCCCCGCGGCCGCTCCGCGCCGACGCCTGCGGCAGGGATCGGCCGGACCGTCGCATCGTCCGCCATCAAAAGCGCTCCGAATCAAACACTCAGCCAGCTCGGCGGCCAAGCTCGACCATCGGCCAAGGCGCTGTCAACGGGAAACGCAGGCGGGCCCGGGCGGGGGTGCCCGGTCAGCTCGCCGCCCGGGTGCTCGCCGGCTGGGGCTGGTGCAGCTCGAGATCGAGCCGCTCGTCGCTGGCCAGATGGACCAGGCGGATCGTCCGGCTGTAGAAGCCATCCGGCGGCGCCATCTGGCTGATGCTGATAACCGTGGCGGTCAGCTCGCCCTGGAACAGGCCGTACATGAGCCGGCGATGGTCGGCGGCCAGATTGGCGGTGACGTTGTCCAGGACGACGTAGCGCGGCTTGTGCAGCAGCAGGCGCGCGAACACCAGACGCTGCTGCTGATCCAGCGACAGCTGCTTGTCCCAACGCTGCTCCTTGGGCAGCTGCGGCACCAGATGGCCAAGCTCGACCCGCTCGAGCGCCGCGACCAGGTCCGCCTCCGCGAACTTGTCCGGCTCGTCGGGATAGGTCAGCACGCCGCGCAAGGTGCCGAGCGGCAGATAGGGCCGCTGCGGGATAAACATGATCTCGCCGCGAGTCGGCAAAGCGATCTTGCCGCTGCCCCAGGGCCACAAGCCGGCCAGCGCTCGGAACAAGGTGCTCTTGCCGCCGCCATGCTCGCCCACGATCAGGAGGTGCTCGCCATATTGCACCTCGATCCGCTCCTCCTCGAGCACCGCCCGGCCATCGGGGAGGAGCACCGTCAGCGCCTCGATCACGACATTGCCGTCGGGATGCTCGATCCGCTCGATCCGGCTGGCATCCTGGCCCAGCGTCTCGAGCTCCTGCAGGGCATCGCGGAACGCGACCACGCGCAGCAAGGTCGCGCGCCAATCGGCGATCCGGGGGAAATTGTCGACGAACCAGCGCAGCGCCGCCTGGACGTGGTTGAAGGCGCCGACCACCATCATCAGCTCGCCGAAGGACAGGCTGCCTTGGAAGTAGCCAGGGGATGCCACCAGAATGGGCACCACCAGAGCCAGCCAGCCATAGCCCGAGGTGATCCAGGTCAGGCGCGCAAGGCCATTGGCCAGGAGCCGGGTGACCTCGACCACCCGCTCGACCGGCCGGTTCAGCGCCCGGCGCTCGTCCTTCTCGCCGCCATAGAGCGAGATGCCCTCGGCATATTCATTGATCCGGACCAGCGAGAACCGCAGATCCGCCTCGCGGGCATAGCGCTCGGCGTTGATGGAGATCAGCGGCCGGCCGACCTGCCAGGTGAGCCACGAGCCGCTGATCGCGTAGATCAGCGCGCACCACACCAGATAGCCCGGAATCGTGAAGGTGCTGCCGCCGAAGCCGAACAGGACCTGGGTCGAGAGCAGCCACAAGACGCCGATGAAGCTCAGGAGCAGCAGGGTCGAGCGCAGCAGGCCAAGGCCGAGATCCGCCGAAAACTCGGTCAGCCGCTGGCAATCCGCCTGCATGCGCTGGTCGGGATTGTCGCCGATCTCGCCAGCGAACGGCAGGAGATAGGCGCGCTTCGAGACCAGCCATTCGTCCAAGAGATCATGGGTCAGCCATTCCCGCAGGCGGACCTCGATCATCTCGCGCAGCCATGTTTCGGCCACCACCAGGGTCAAAAGGACCGCGACGATGACCAGGAACACGCCCAGCTGGTCGACGAAGACGCTCAGATTCTGCTGTTCCAGGGCGTCGTAGAAGTCGCCTTGCCAGGAATTCAGCCGGACCTGGCCGACCATGCTGGCGGCGACCACGACCACGATGCCGATGGTCAGCCAGATCACCCGGCGGCGGTGATGCGAGCTTTTGAGCGCGTTCAGGAGCGAGCGCAGCTGACCCAGCACGCCGTCCTGCGTCCCCGCCGCCTCCTCGCGCGGCGGCGCTTGTGCCTGGACCTGCGCTTCTTGCGCCTGGATCACCTTCATCCGCTAGCAACCTTCGCCCAACCGACGGCCTCCGCCATTGACCTCGGACCTAGCGCTCCGAGCCGGCCGCGGCAACCCCACCCGGAGCCACGCCGGCATTCCGGTCGGTGGCGACCGCCGGAGCGCTCGGCTATCATAGACTGATCTGGACCAAACCTCCCGCCTCGGCACTAGTTGGATCCTAAAAACATGGCGACGTTGAGATCATCACAACACATCGAAGCGCTCATCGAAGCGATGACATTGACCGAGAAGATCGGCCAAATGACCCTGATCTCGGCCAATTTGGCGGTCACTGGGCCGAAGGTATCGGGTGACTACATTGCCTTGATCCGGGCCGGGCGGGTCGGGACGGTAAGCGTACTTTGGGGTGCTGAGCAGACGCGCGAAGTGCAACGGGTCGCGGTTGAGGAAACCAGGCATCACATTCCCTTGATGTTCGCGCTCGACGTCATCCACGGTCACCGCACGGTCTTTCCGATCCCGCTGGCCGAGGCCGGAACCTTCGATCCGGAGCTGTGGCATCGCACGGCGCGTGCCACGGCGAGCGAGGCGGCGGCCGAAGGGGTCAATTTCAACTACGCGCCGATGCTCGACGTGGCGCGGGATCCCCGCTGGGGCCGGATCGCGGAGGGCCCGGGCGAGGATCCCTGGCTCGCGACCCACTACGCCCGCGCCAAGGTCCGTGGCATCCAGGGCGAGGACGTCGCCCATCCCGACGCGCTGGCCGCGACCGCGAAGCATCTGGCGGCCTATGGCGCCGCCCAGGGCGGCCGGGACTACGCCTCGGTCGATATCTCCGAGCGGACCTTCCGGGAAGTCTACCTGCCGCCTTTCAAGGCCGCGGTCGAGGCCGGGGCGGCTGCGATCATGCCGGGCTTCCATGACCTGGCGGGCATGCCCATGACCGCCAATGTCGCGGTCCTGCAGGATATCGTGCGCGGCGAGTGGGGCTTCGATGGCGTCATTATCAGCGACTACAATGCGGTGGCCGAGCTGCTGCAGCACGGCGTGGCGGCCGACATCGTCGAGGCGGCGGCCCTCGCTCTGCGCGCTGGGGTCGATATAGACCTGGTAGGAGAAACCTACGCGCGTGGTCTGCCGGCAGCGCTTGATCGTGGCCTGGTCACGATGGATCAGATCGACACCGCTGTCCGCCGTATCCTGACCTTGAAGACCAAGCTCGGGCTGTTCGACGATCCCTATGCCCGCGGCCAGAGCTTCTGGCTGACGCCCGAGCATCTGGCGGCCCATCGGACGCTGGCGCGGGAATGCGGCCGCCGCTCGATCGTCTTGCTGACCAACAAGAACGACCGCCTGCCGCTGGCGCCGGCGCCGCGGCGCCTGGCAGTGATCGGCCCGTTGGCCGACTCGGCCGCCGATATGCGTGGCCCCTGGGCCTTTGTCGCCCGGCCGGACGACATGGTGACGATCCTGGCTGGGCTGCGCGCCGCGTTCCCTGACAGCGAGGTCCAGCACGTCAAGGGCGTCGAGATCGAAGCCGATCAGCCCGCCGATATCGAGGCGGCAGTCCAGGCGGCCAAGGTGGCCGATGTCGTGGTCCTGGCCGTGGGCGAATATGCCGAGATGAGCGGCGAGGCGGCAAGCCGGGCGGTGCTCGGGCTGCCGGGGCGGCAAGCCGAGCTGGCGCGCGCGGTCCTGGCGACGGGCAAGCCCGTCATCGTGCTGCTCTGCTCGGGCCGGCCGCTGACCGTGGCCTGGCTGTTCGAGCAGGCGGATGCGGTCCTGGCCACCTGGTTCCTGGGCTCGGAGGCCGGGCATGCGATCGGTGACGTGCTGACCGGCCGGCACAATCCGAGCGGCAAGCTATCGGTGTCGTGGCCGGTGGTCGAGGGCCAGATCCCGGTCTTCCATGCGATGAAGCCGACCGGCCGACCGACCGATTACGACCAGAAATACACCAGCAAGTATCTGGATGTGCCGGTCGAGCCCCAATTTCCGTTCGGCCACGGCCTGTCCTACAGCCAGTTCCAGCTGACCGAGCTGCGCGCGACGCCCGAGCAGGTGCGCCGCGGCGACACCATCACCGTGCGTGCGACCATCGAGAATCAGAGCCAGCGGGCGGGCGAAGCCACCATCCTGCTGTTCGCCCATGATCCAGTCGCGCACCTGGCTCGGCCGCTGATGGAGCTGAAGGGCATGGCCAAGGCGAAGCTGGCAGCCGGCGGGCGCGAGCAGATCGAGATCGAGCTTCCAGTCGAGGAGCTGACCTTTCTGGGCGCCGATCTGCGGCCGACCCTGGAGCCTGGTCCGATCGAGCTGCTGGTCGGGCAAAGCGCCGAGCGTCAGCGCCTGCTGAAGACTCGGGTGCAGATCCTGCCTGAATGAAGGGGGGCGAGCGGGCCAGGCTCAGGCGACGCTGCGCCGCCTGGCCTCCCGCTTGCGCTCGGTCGGATCGAGATGGCGCTTGCGCAGCCGGATCGACTTGGGCGTGACCTCGACCAGCTCGTCATCCGCGATATAGGCAAGCGCGCGCTCCAAGGTCAGGGCGATCGGCGGCGTCAGCAGCACTGCATCATCCTTGTTGGCGGCGCGGATGTTGGTCAGCTGCTTGCTCTTGAGCGGATTCACGTCCAGATCGTTGGTCCGGTTGTGCTCGCCGACGATCATGCCCGGATAGACCTTCTCGCCGGGGCTGACGAACATGGCGCCCCGGTCTTCCAGGTTCCACAAGGCATAGGCGACCGCCTCGCCGCGCTCGAGCGAGATCAGCACGCCCGAGCGCCGGCCCTCGATCTCGCCGCGAAACGGACCATAGCCGTGGAACAGCCGGTTCATCACGCCGGTGCCGCGGGTGTCGGTCAGGAACTCGCCGTGATAGCCGATCAGGGCGCGCGACGGCGCCAGGAAGCTGAGGCGCTGCTTGCCGGCGCCGGCCGGCCGCATCTCGGTCAGCTCGGCCTTGCGCCGCGTCATCTTCTCGACCACGACGCCGGCGAACTCCTCGTCGACGTCGATCACGACCTCCTCGATCGGCTCCTGCAGCCGGCCGGTGGCCGGATCTTCCTGCATCAGGACCCGCGGCCGGCTGACCGAGAGCTCGAAGCCCTCGCGCCGCATGGTCTCGATCAAGACCGCCATCTGCAGCTCGCCGCGGCCGGCGACCTCGAACGAGTCGCGGCTCGCCGACTGGGTCACCTTGATCGCGACATTGCCGTCGGCCTCGCGCTGCAGCCGGTCGCCGATCATGCGCGAGGTGACCTTGCTGCCTTCCAGGCCGGCGAGCGGCGAGTCGTTGATCGAGAAGGTCATCGACAAGGTCGGCGGATCGATCGGCTGGGCGGCGATCGGCGCGCTGACCTCGAGGTCGCACAAGGTGTCGGCGACGGTCGCCTGGTCGAAGCCCGCGATCGACACGATGTCGCCCGCTTCCGCATCCTCCAGCCCGAGCCGCTCGAGGCCCCGGAACGCCAGGATCTTCATGATCCGGGTCTGCTCGAGAGTCTCGCCGTCGCGGCCGATCGCCTTGATCGTGGCATTGTGGCGGATCCGGCCGGCCGCAATCCGGCCGGTCAGCAGGCGCCCCAGATGGGGATCGCGCTCAATCAGGGTCACCAGCATGGCGAACGGCGCCTCGGGCGCCACCTCGGGCGGCGGCACATGGCGCCGGATCAGCGCGAATAGCGGGTCCATGCCCCGCTCGCGATCGCCGTCGGGCTGCTCGCTCGCCCAGCCTTGCTTGGCCGAGGCGAACAGGGTCGGAAAGTCCAGCTGAGCGTCGTTGGCGCCAAGCGCCGCGAACAGGTCGAACACCTCGTCATGGACCGCATGGGCCCGCTGATCCGGCCGGTCGACCTTGTTGATCACCACGATCGGGCGCAGGCCCAGGCGCAACGCCTTGCCGAGCACGAACTTGGTCTGCGGCATCGGCCCCTCGGCGGCATCCACCAGCAGCAGGACGCCGTCGACCATGCTGAGGATGCGCTCGACCTCGCCGCCGAAATCGGCGTGGCCCGGCGTGTCGACAATATTGATCCGGTGTCCCTGCCAGGCGATCGAGGTGCATTTGGCAAGGATCGTGATGCCCCGTTCCCGCTCCAGATCGTTGGAATCCATCGCCCGCTCGACCAACTGCTGGTTGGCGCGAAACGTGCCGCTCTGCTGCAGCAGCCGATCGACCAGGGTGGTCTTGCCGTGGTCGACATGGGCGATGATGGCAATATTGCGCAGGTCCATGGGCAGCCATAAAAAAACGCGCCCGGCAGGTCCGAGACGCTCTCCCTCGGATATAGCTCTTCGCAGCTGCAACACAAGCCGGGATATCCGTGATGCTTTCAGCCGGATGGTCATGATTGCCGCGGCATTTCGGTCATGACCGGCGCAACGGCCCCGCCGCGCGGGTGCCAAACCCCAGGCGATCAGGCACGGCGCAACCGACGCGTCCCTGGCTCGGCTTACTCGGCGGCCCATTCTCGGCTATGGATGGGCCGGCAGCCTGGCCACCAACATCGCCGCGAAGGGGGGCATCCATGACGGTCCGCAACGGCCGCGAGTTCTTGAGCATTCCGGGCCCCACGACCGTGCCGGACGAGGTGCTCCGGGCGATGCACCGGCCGGCGATCGACCTCTATTCGGGCGCGCATCTGGAGCTGACCGCCAGCTGCCTCGCGGACCTTGGCCGGATCTTTGGCACCAAGGGACGTAGCTACATCTACGCCGCCAATGGCCATGGCGCCTGGGAAGCCGCGGTGACCAACGTGCTGTCCCGGGGCGACCAGATCCTGGTGCTGGAAAGCGGCCGGTTCGCGGTCGGCTGGGGCCAGATGGCGGCGATGCTGGGCGTCGAGGTCGAGGTCCTGCCCGGAACCTATAGCCGCGCGGTCGACCCCGCCGCGCTCGAGGCGCGTCTGCGGGCCGATCGGGCGGGCGCCATCAAGGCGGTGTTGGTGGTCCAGATCGACACCGCGTCGAGCGTGGTCAACGACATCCCGGCGATCCGGGCGGCGATCGATGCCGCCGGCCATAACGCCTTGCTCATGGTCGACACCATCGCATCCTTGGGCATCATGCCCTTCGCGATGGACGATTGGGGCGTCGATGTCGCCGTCTCGGGCTCGCAAAAAGGCCTGATGACGCCACCCGGCCTGGGCTTTGTCGCCGCCGGCGCCAAGGCCTTGCGGGCCCATGGGCGGGCGGGCTTGCGCACCTTCTATTGGGACTGGACCCAGCGTGAGGGGCCCGAGCACTATCAGAAATATTGCGGCACGCCGCCCGAGCATCTGCTGTTCGGCCTGCGCCAGGCGATGGATCTCCTGTTCCAGGAAGGTCTGGCGAACGTGTTCCGGCGCCATCGGCTCTTGGCAGAGGCGGTGCGCCGGGCGGTCGCGGCCTGGGCCGCGGGCGGCGCGCTCGGCTTTGCGGTCAACGAGCCGGCCGAGCGGGCCGATTCGGTGACCACGATCCTTTTGAACTCAGGCGATGATCCGGAGCGCTTGCGCGACTACTGCAATCGCCATCTCGGCGTGGTCCTCGGCCTCGGCATAGGCGCGCTCAGCGGCAAGGCGTTCCGGATCGCCCATATGGGCCACATCAACGCGCCGATGATTCTGGGCACGCTGGGCGCGGTCGAGGTCGGGCTCGGCGCGCTCGCCATACCGCATGGCCAAGGCGGCGTCCAGGCCGCGATCGACTGGCTGGCAGCGGAGGTCAAGGCCTAGGGCGACCGGCCAGAACGGGGGACGCCAAGGGTCGCGGCCGTCCGGTCGAAGCAGTAACCGGGCACCCATGGCATTGGTGCGGACCTGGCCGGAACTGACGCCGGCGGAGCTGCGATCCGCCCGTCACAAGGACGATGTCGCCAGGCCGGCGGGGTGCCCATGCCTCGGTCCGCGACCTGGCGCCTGTTCGCCCCGACGCCAACCCGATCGACCAGGCCGTCGTAAAGCTGAAGGCACCGCCGCACCAAGCTGCCGTCTGGACCGGGTGGCTGCCTGACGGATGAACATCGGCAACAGGCCTTGAGCCTTGAAGCGTGCGCCGGCGCCCGAGCCGCAGGATGGCTCGGGCGCCGGCAGCACCGCCTACTGGTGGATGTCGACGTTCTTGTTCTCGCGCAGGAACAGGACGCCAACCACCACCGTGATCAGCGCCACGATGATCGGGTACCACAGGCCGTAATAGATGTTGCCCGAGGACGCGACCATCGCGGTGGCCAGCAGCGGCAGCATGCCGCCGAACCAGCCATTGCCGATGTGATAGGGCAGCGACATCGAGGTGTAGCGGATCTTGGTCGGGAACAGTTCGACCAG
>CADEGR010000058.1:0-1708 GCA_902826935.1 uncultured Alphaproteobacteria bacterium
CCTGCCAGACGACCGCACGGACCGGCTGATGCGAGCGCAGCTCGAGGCCGTGGCGCACCCCGTCGGCGAGCAGCGCCCGGACCGCGAGGAACGGCGTCACGACCGCGGCGCCGGGCGACCATGTGCCGGCCACGACCGGTCCGGTCAAGAGCGGCTCGATCCGGCGCAGCTCGGCCGGCTGCAGCAGCTCCGGGTCGAGGTCGGCCTGGCGTTCCGCCTCGATCCAGTCCTGCGCCACGGCAAGGTCCTCGGTCCGCGCGATGTAGCGGATCTGGCCGCAGCGCCGGTAGTCCATGGCCTCGGGCAGCGCCGCGGCCAGCTCGGCCCACGCGGCGCAGCTCCAGCTCAGGATCGCCAGCTCGGCCTTACTGTTCATGTGGGTGCCGAGGCAGGCGAGGCTCGCCCCGGTCACTGCCCCGCCGAAATCACCCTGCTCAATCAGCATGGTCCGACGGCCGCGGAGCGCCAGCTCGCGGGCGATCGCGGCGCCGACAATGCCGCCGCCGACGACCGCTACGTCGAGGGCCATGCGGTCGCCCTCCAGCGTGCCGGCGCCGCGCGCCAGAACGAAGCGTCGATTAGGTCGTCAGCACTGAGCGCAAGGTGGCGTCCTTCGACCGCCGCCATGGCCTGGAGGGCGCGCGCCGCGTGCTCCGGATCCGGATAGCCGAGGCCATGGCTCAGCGTGGCGCCGCACAGCGCCAGGCGGCGGATGTCACGCAGCTGGGTCGCGTGCTCGCTCCGGCTCATGTCCGGCCGCACCTCGGCGCAGATGCCGATGGTGCGTGGCGCGTCAGTGAGAGCAAGGGTCCAGCCTTGCAGGATGGCGTCGATCGCGGCCTGCGCCGCAGCTCGGTTCCGCTGGAGCCAGTCCCGGCGCGCGATCAGGCCGTCCTTCAGAAGGGCCGCCCCGACATCGCTCGCCCGGAACAGGCGCAGGCGGTCCCGGCCAAGCGCTTGCTCAGCCTGGTGCAGCTCGTGATAAAGCGTCATCTGGGCGCAGGCGACCTCGTCCGCGACGAAGGGGCCCACCGTGTCCGGCAATGGCACGCGCTCGACCTGCTCGGCCGCCACGCCCGCCTTGAGCAGCATCCAGCGAAATTCCAGATCCTCCTGGCCGGGCCAGACACCGACCTTCTGGCCGACCAGATCCGCCAGCCGCTCGATGCCGGCGGTCCGCTTGACCGGATAGACCAGCGGGCTCTCCTGCTGGATCGCCAGGAGCAGCGCCAGGGCCGATGGAGCGCTGGCCTCAACCAAATGGCTCGGGCTGGCCACCGCCAGCTCGGCCCGGCCGGCCAGGACTGCCTCGATCGGGCCCTCGCCTTGGACCATAGGCTGGCAGACCAGCTCGACGCCTGCCGTGCCGGCAAGGCTCAGCTGCTCGGCCACATGGTAGCCGGCAAACTGCGCCTGCGGATACCAGAGAAGGCGGATGCGGACGGTCTGCATGAGATTATCCGGGCCGCCGCGCGGACGGCCCGGCTGGCCTCACTTCGGGCAGTTGATGGTCTTGTAGGCGGCCGGCGCCTGGTCCCAGAACTGGTTGGTGAAGCCCTTGGCCAGGTCGACCGGCGCGTCGATCAGCTGGGCGCCCAGCAGCACCTTCTGGGCCGTTTCCCACTCCGCGAGCACGGACTGGCCGAACTTGCCCTCCAAGGTGACGCCGGAGCAGAACATGTCGCCCATGGCCTCGATCTGGCGGACC
>CADEGR010000058.1:1718-19732 GCA_902826935.1 uncultured Alphaproteobacteria bacterium
CATGTCGGCGGTCAGCTCGGGATTGTATTTGACCACGATCTCGGCCGCGGCCTTCGGATCGGCCAGGGCCTCCTGCCAGCCGCGCATGGTGGCATCGACCACGCCCTGCACGATCGCGGGCTGCTCGGCGATCATCTGTTCGGTCGTGAAGATGCCGGTATTGACCATGGCGACGCCGGAATCCTCGGCTTCCAGGAACACCAGGTCGTCCTTTTTGATGCCCTGCTCGTAGACCAGCTGCAGCTCATTGTAGCGGGTCACCTGCATGACCTCGTAGTCGCCGCGCAGCCAGGACGTGATCTCGAAGCCCTGGTTGATGACGGTGACGTCGCTCTGGGGAATGCCGGCGGCGTTCAGCATCGCCAGGAACTCGTGCTCGTCGCCGCCGAACCACAAGCCCACGCTGTGGCCCTTCATGTCCTTGATCGAGGTGATGCCGCTCGACTTGCGGGCGATGTAGGTGCTGGCGCCGCGATGGCCGAACTGCGCCACGGTGACCAGCGGCGCGCCGTTGGCGCGAGCGGCGATCACCTGGTTGGGATGGCCGATGCCGAAACTGTCCGAGCCTTGCGCGACCGTGACCGCCGGCTTGATGTCCGGCCCGGCCGGCAGCAGCTCCATCGTGACGCCGGCTTCCTGGTAGTAGCCCTTCTCCAGCGCCACCAGCGGGCCGGCGAACTGGCCCTGGATCACCCATTCGAGCCGCATGGTGTCCTTGGCCGATACGCCGCCGGCCAAGGTCGAGACGGCCAGCGCCGCGACCGCGATCACTCCAAAGCGCCCCATTGTCGTTCCCCCGTCTTGGTTACACGTCAGTTCGCATCGAGCTGTGCCATGGAATGGCGAGCCGTTCGAGCGCGTTCACGATGCCGAAGAACACCATGCCGATCAGGGCGGAGATGAACAGCGCCGCCCAGAGCCTAGGCATGTTCAAGCTGCGATAGGTGGTCATGATGATGAAGCCCAGGCCCCGATCGGCCTGGACGAACTCGGCCACGATGGCGCCGATTACCGAGAAGGTGACGTTGATCTTGAGGCCGACGAAGACGTAAGGCAGGGCACTTGGCAGCCGCATCTTGAGGAAGCGCTGCCAGGGATTGGCCGCGGCGACATGGAACACGTCCATGATGACGCGATCGTAGGACTGCAGGCCCTTCATCATGTTGAGGGCGAGCGGGAAGAACGACAGGAAGGTGGTGACGGCGATCTTGGATTCGATGCCATGGCCGAACCACAGGATGATGATCGGCGCGATCGCGACCACCGGGATCGTGTTGGCGGCGATGAAGTAGGGCAAGAGGCCGCGCGCCAGGAGCGGCGAGTAGGCAAAGCCGGTGCCGAGCATGGCGCCGAGCAGCGAGCCGATGACGCAGCCGCTGACCGCCTCCAGCAGGGTGATGCCGGCATGGACCATGAGATTGCCGGGATTGGCCCAGAAGGCCTGCCAGATCCGGCTGGGCGCCGGGATGTAGTAGGCCGGAATCTCGAGCGCCCAAATCAGCAGCTCCCAGCCGCCGCCGACGATCAGCGCGGTGACGAGCGGCGGCCAGGTCAGGCGCCAGGCGGCGACCAGCCAGGACGGCGCGCCGAGCTCGACGGCCAGCCTATCGCTCGCTGCCGTCATAGCCCCTCTCCAGCTCGCTGGTGCCGCGCTGGACCAGATCGGCATAGCGCCCGTCGTCGCGGGTCAGGAGCGTGCGCGGCCGCGGCAGATCGATCGCGAGATCGGCGATGATGCGGCCGGGCCGTGGCGACATCACCACCACCCGGTCCGAGAGCAGCACGGCCTCGCGGATCGAATGGGTGACCAGCAAGACGGTCGCCCGGGTCGCTTCGCAGATCCGCACCAGCTCCATGTTCAGCCGGTCACGGGTGATCTGGTCGAGCGCGCCGAAGGGCTCATCCAGGAGGAGCACGCGCGGCCGCGTGGCGAGCGCCCTGGCGATCGCCGCCCGCTGCCGCATGCCGCCCGACAGCTGGCGCGGCCAGGCGCGCTCGAAGCCCTTGAGACCGACCAGCTCGAGCAGCTCGGCGGTGCGCGCGGCCCGCTCGTCCCGGCCGACGCCGGCCAGCTCCAGCGGCAAAGCGATGTTGTCTTGCACCCGGCGCCATTCCAAGAGCGCTGGCTCCTGGAACACGCAGCCGATCTCACGGCCCAAACGCGCCCGGCGCGGGGGCTCACCGTTGATCGAGGCCAGGCCTTCGCTGGGCAGGACCAGATCGGCGATGATCCGCAACAGCGTGCTCTTGCCGCAGCCCGACGGGCCGATCAGCGAGACGAACTCGCGCTCGCGGATCGTCAAGCCGATGTCGCAGAGCGCCTGGACGTCGGGATGGCCGCCTTGGCCTCGAAACACCATCGACACCCGCTCGAAGCGGACGCAGGGTGCGGCGGCGTCGACTGGCGCGAGCCCGCGGGCGATGGCGGTCCTTGCGCTCAACCGGACCACGCTCCGGCGGCACGCCACGCGACGACGGCGCCCATCAGATGATCGACGATCGAGACGTGATGCCGCCATCGACGGTGAAGATGGCGCCACTGGTGTAGCCGGAGCGATCGGAAGCGAGGAATGCCATCAGGTCGGCGATCTCCCGCACCTTGGCCGGCCGGCCCAAGGGGTAGCGCGCCTGCAGCTCGGGCCAGCGGCTCTCGTCGCCGAACCAGTCGAGGGCGCGCTTCTTCAAGAGCTTGTAGATGCGATCGGTATCGACCGGGCCGGGATTGATGCCGACCACCCTGACGCCGTCATCCAGGCTGCGCCCGCCCAGCGCCCGGGTGAACGCCATCAGGCAGGCGTTGCCCGACGTGCCGGCGATGTAGTCGGCATCATGGCGCTCGCCGGCATTGCCGATGTCGTTGATGATCACGCCGGCGCCCTTTGCCTTCATCTTGGCGTAAACCAGGCGGGTCAGGTTGATGTAGCCGAAGACCTTCAGCTCCCAGCCGGCCCGCCAGGTCTGCTCGTCCAGGTAGTGCAGATTGCCGCCCGGGATGACGCCGGCATTGTTGATCAGGATGTCGAGGTCGCCAACCGCAGCGGCCAGCTGCTCAGGCGCACCGGGCGTGGTCAGGTCTATGGGATGGAGCACCACCTGGACGTCATGGGCCCGCTGGATGTCCGCCTGGACACGCCGCAGGTTGTCGGCGTTGCGCGCGGTCAGGTGCAGGTGGCAGCCTTCCTCGGCGAACACCTGGGCAACCCCAGCGCCGATGCCCTGCGAAGCACCCGTGATCAGCACCCAGCGGCCGGCTAGTCCCAGGTCCATGCCGCCCTCCCCGGTGTCTTAGCGCCGCTGCGCGGCCCTGGCTGCAGAGAACTATTGTATACGTGTTGCATACTCAGCATGATGGCCACACCTCCCGTCGTCAAGCAGGTTCACCGGGCCCTTGCCTTGATCACTCTGGCCGCTCGCCCCTCCGCTGTCCTGGCCCCGGCCATGCAGCCGTCGCTGACGGCGACGCTGGTGGCCACGATCGAAAACGACATCCTGGAAGGCCGTCTGCGGCCGGGCGACCGGCTGGAGGAGATTGCCCTGGCGCGGCGGTTCGAGGTGTCGCGCACCCCGATCCGCGAGGCGCTGCGCGATCTGGCGGCCTCGCGCCTGATCGAGCTGAGGCCGCGGCAGGGCGCCACCGTGGCCCGGCTGACGGCCGCCGAGGTGATGGAGCTGTTCGAGGTGGTCGCGGAGCTGGAGGGTGTCGCCACGCGGCTGGCCGCCGAGCGCATGACCGCCGATGAGGTGGTGACGATCGAGGCCGCCCACGCCGCCTGCCGGCGGGCCGCGAGCGGCGCCGACGCCGCTGCCTATTATCGCATCAATGGCGAGTTTCACGGCGCGATTCATGCGGCCGCCGGCAATCTGGTGCTGGTCGAGGAGATCCGCGTGCTCGACAAGCGCCTTTCGCCTTATCGCCGCTTCATCACCTTCCGGCCTGGCCGGACCCAGGAGGCGCTCCTGGAGCATGACGCGATCCTGGCTGCGCTGCGGGCACGCGACGCCGAGCGCGCCCGGACGGAGATGCGCGACCATGTCCGCATCCTCGGCGAGGACGCGCTGTTCCTGGCCAAGGGGCTGCGGGTCTGATGACACCCGCCGCTGCCGCTCAGGCGCCGAGACGGCTCGGTCTCCTGCTGCCGTCCTCCAACACCGTGGTCGAGCCCGAAGCCGCGCGGCTGATGCCGGCGGATGGCTCGTTATCGCTGCACGTTTCGCGCTTTCGCATGACCGTGGTCTCCGACAGCTCAGAATCGCTTGGCCAGTTCGCGCCGCCGGCGATGCTGGCAGCGGCGGGCCTGCTGGCGGATGCCAAGGTCGATCTGATCGCCTGGGCCGGCACCGCCGCGAGCTGGCTCGGCTTCGCGCGCGACGACGCCCTGATCGCCGAAATCGAGCGCAGCTGCGGGATCGCCGCGACCACCACGATGCTGGCGATCAACCAGCAGCTGTCGGCACTCGGCGCATGCTCGATTGGCCTGGTCACGCCCTACATCGCCGCACTCGAAGCCAGAATCGTCGCCAACTACGCGATGATCGGGATCGAGACGCGCGCGGCGGAGCGGTTCGATCTGACCGAGAACACCGACTACGCCAAGGTCACGCCCGATCAGCTTGCCGAACGCTGCCGGCGGCTGGCGCCGGCCATGCCCGACGCCATCATCATCCTGTGCACCAATCTGCGCGGCGCGCCGATCGTCACGGAAATGTCGCGAGAGCTCGGCATCCCGGTCATCGACTCGGTCAAGGTCACGATCGAGCATTGTCTCCGCCGCCTGCCGACGGCGCTCGATCAACCGGCAAGCGCTGGCTGAGACACTCTCGCTTTAACGACGACTCTGTGACCGCGAACGGGTGCAGGGCCGGAGTCGCCTTGGCGACCGCTGCCCTTGAACAAGGGAGGGATTTTGGCGCATCGCAGGCATCCAAGGAGCCAAGATGATTTAGAGATCCGGGGCGGCAAAGGCGATGCGCCTGCACTACACGGCGGAGGAGACACCGCGGACCGGCCAGCGGTGCCGAGCTGGGCGGTACTATCGAAATGACTAGGGGCGCTCCATTGGCCCTGCTTTGTCATCGTCGCCGCCATTGGCCGGCAGAGCCGTGGCCAGCTGGAAGCGCTCGAAGTCATCGAGGGCGGCCTCGATCCGGGCTTTGAGGCCAGGTTCGGTATCGGCCGTCTGCCAGCTCCATTGCTGGACCAGCAGGCGGCCGGCCGCGCGGTCGGTCTTGAGATCGAGCGTCGCCATGATCCGGTCGCCAATCAGGACCGGCAAGGCGAAGTAGCCGAGCGTCCGGCGGGCCTTGGGGACATAGGCCTCGAACAGATGCTGGTAGCCGAACAGCTGGTGCAGCCGCTTGCGCTGGATCACCAACGGATCGAACGGCGAGAGGATATGGACTGGCTCGGCCTCGGCCGGCGGCGCTGCCAGCTGCTCGGGACGCGCCCAATGCTCGATCCGCTCCAGGCCGACGATGCGTACCGGCGCCAGCTCCCGGCGGCGCACGCGCCGCTCGATCAGCGCACGGATGCCAGGCTTGTGGCGCGCGTCCAGGTAGCAGACGGAGTCCAGGCTGACGACGCCCTGAGCGCGCAGCGCCCGGTCCAGCAGATAGGCCAGAATCTGCGCCTCGCTCGCCGCACGCGGCTTCTCGTTCCAGCCGAAATGCCGCTCGATCAGCTCGTAGGTCTTGAGCATGCCCTGCCGCTCGCTGACGGCGACGAGGCCGGCCATGAAGGCAAGCTGCAGCACGCGCTTGGACGGCTTGCGGCTGGCCCAGGGATGGTCCTTCTCGACCAGCAGGTCATCCTCGACGTCGCGGATCGACAACGGCCCTTGGCTCTTGATGCGGGCAAGCATCCGCCGCAGATCGCCCTTGCTGACCTGGGCGTACCATGGGCCGGGCGTCCGCCGGCGCGCCTGCATCGCCGGCAGATAGAACCGCAGATCCTGCGTCGGCACATAGGCAAGCGCGTGGGTCCAGTACTCGAACACCGTCTTGTCGACAGTCTGGACCTGGTGCAGGTCGGCGCGAACGTAGGCCGGGATGCGGGTGAACAGGATGTGGTGATGCGCCCGCTCGATCACGTGGATGGTGTCGATCTGGACATAGCCCAGATGCTCGATCGCGGCCTGGGTCGCGGCGGGGCCGGCGCCGAACGGGGTCGGCTGGTCAAGCCGCTGCGCCGCCAGCCAAAGCCGCCTGGCCTCGGCGATGGTCAGGCGATGGTCGATCAAGGGGCGCGGCATCCGGCGAAGCTAGCACAGCCGCAGCTTGGGAAAAGTGGCTGCGCGTCAGTTTCGACCCTGCAGACGGGTCACGCTACGCCATCGCCTGCCCCTGAGCTGCCTATCCGCCGGCACCAGCGCTAGACTTCGTCAACCGGCAGCGGTGACGATCTGGGCCGGGCGGAGGATTGAGGCATCGTGACTTTAGGCAGGCAAGCCGAGCGGCCGGCGGACCAGGAGCATGGCGAGCCGGCAAGCTCGTCCGCCGATGGCCCCTATTGGAGCCAGGATGCGGCGGGTCTGGCGGCGCGGCTTGGCACGGACGCGGGCGGGCTTTCGTCCGCCGCGGCGGCGCCGCGGCTGGCGGAGCACGGGCCGAACGAGGTCGAGGACGGCTCGGCCCCGAGCCGGCTGCGCCTGCTGCTGCGCCAGGTCGAGAGCCCGCTGATCCTGATCCTGGTGTTCGCGGCCCTGGTCGCGATGGTGCTGCGGCAGTGGGTCGATGCCAGCATCGTGCTGGTGGTCGTGCTGGGCAGCGCCCTCTTGAGCTTCTCCCAGGAATATCGGGCGTCGCAGGCCGTGCAGGACCTGAAGCGCAGGATCGCCCTCAATGCGCGGGCCTTGCGCGATGGCGAAGCGCAAACGATTCCAGCGCGCGGCATCGTGCCCGGCGATGTGGTGCTGCTCAGCGCCGGCAACCTGATCCCAGCTGACGGGCTGCTGCTCGAGGCCGAGGACTTTCTGGTCAGCGAAGCCAGCATGACCGGCGAGTCGTTCCCGGTCGAGAAGCGGCCCGGCATCGTGCCGCCGGAGACACCGATCGGGGCCCGCTCGAATGCCGTGTTCCTGGGCGCCTCGGTGCGCAGCGGCACAGGCAAGATGCTGGTCGTCAAGACCGGCCGGGCGACCGAATTCGGCGCCATTGCGGCACGACTGCGGCGACGGCCGCCCGAGACCGATTTTGCCCGCGGCGTCCGGCAATTCGGCTATCTGCTGCTGCGGGTGATGGTGGTCATGGTGCTGTTCGTGCTGACCATCAATCTGCTGATCGCGCGGCCGGTGATCGACTCCCTGCTGTTCGCGGTGGCGCTCGCGGTCGGCATCTCGCCCGAGCTGCTGCCGGCGATCATCAGCGTCACCCTGGCCGCAGGCGCCCGCGCCATGAGCCAGCGTGGCGTCATCGTCCGCCGGCTCGATGCGATCGAGAATCTGGGCAGCATGGACGTGCTGTGCACCGACAAGACGGGCACGCTCACCGAAGGTGCCATCGTCCTGAATGCGGCCGTCGATCCGGCAGACCGGCCCTCCGACGAGGTCCGCCGGCTCGCCTTCCTCAATGCCGCTTGCGAGACCGGGATCGAGAACCCGCTGGACGCGGCGATTGTCGCGGCCGGCAATACGGCCAATTTGAGCCTGGCCGGCATCACGAAGGTCGACGAGATCCCTTACGACTTCACGCGGCGACGGCTCACGATCGTGGTCGATGACGGCGCGGCCCTGGGTACCAATCTGATCGTGACCAAGGGTGCGTTCAGCGATGTCCTGGCGATCTGCCGGACCTATCAGGCCCGCGACGGCGTGCGGGACTTGGATCCGGCGGCCAGCGCCCGATTGAATGAGATCTTCCAGGCCAAGAGCGCCGAGGGCTACCGGGTGCTGGCGATCGCCACGCGCCGAGCCACGGCCCAAGCGCGCTTCGAGCGCAGCGATGAAGCCGACATGACGTTCCGCGGCTTCTTGATCTTCTACGATCCGCCGAAGGAGGCGGCGGCGCGGACGATTGCGGATCTGGCCCGCCTTGGCATTCGGATCAAGGTCATCAGCGGCGACAACCGCTACGTCACCGCCCATCTGGCCAAGGCGGTCGGGCTCGATGCCGGGTCGATCCTCACCGGCGAGCAGCTGGCGGCCTTGAAGGACGAGGCGCTTTGGCATCTGGCGCCGCGCACGGATCTGTTCGTCGAGATCGATCCGCAGCAAAAGGAGCGGATCGTGCGCGCGTTACAGCGGACCGGTCACACGGTGGGCTATCTCGGCGACGGCATCAACGATGCGCCGGCGCTGCATGCGGCCGATGTTGGCATCTCGGTTGATGGTGCGGTCGATGTCGCCCGGGAAAGCGCCGACATCATTCTCCTCAGCCGCGATCTCGACGTGCTGCGGCAAGGGGTCGAAGGCGGCCGCAAGACCTTCGCCAACACGCTGAAATACATTTGCATCACGACCAGCGCCAGTTTCGGCAACATGGTCAGCATGGCGATGGCGGCCCCGCTCCTGCCGTTCCTGCCGCTGACCGCCAAGCAGATCCTGCTCAACAATTTTCTCTCGGACCTGCCATCGATCGCGATCTCCAGCGACAATGTCGATCCCGAGCTGCTGGCCCGACCGCAACGCTGGGATGTCGGCGAGGTGCGGCGGTTCATGATCGTGTTCGGCCTGATCAGCTCGGTCTTCGATCTGTTGACCTTCGCGGTTCTACTGGTGGTCTTCGATGCTGGCCAGGCGACCTTCCAGACCAGCTGGTTCGTCATCTCGCTGTTGACCGAGCTGGCAGTGGCCCTGGTCTTGCGCACGCGCCGGCCGGCGATCCGGAGCCGGCCGAGCGGGCTGCTCCTGTGGTCGACGATCCTGGTCGCGGCGCTCGCGGTCGGCTTGCCGTTCACGGGCTTCGCCGCGGCTCTATTCAGCCTGATTCCGCTGCCGCCCGGCCTGGTCGCGACCACCCTGGCGATCGTCCTCGCTTATGTCCTGGTCACCGAAGCCGCGAAGCACTGGTACTATGCCAAGTGGCGGCGGTCGCGCTGACGGGGCGCGGCGGCGGTCAGGCGGCGGCTTCGCCGGCGGCCTCGTTGCAAATTGCGCGGATGGTCCGGCATTGCGCATCGATCTCGGCCTCGCTCAGGGTCGGGTGGACCAGGAACGCGAGGCTGGTCTCACCCAGCTCGGCGGCGATCGGCAAGGGTTCGACCGCCAGCTTGGCGAAGGCCTGCTCGCGGTAGATTTCCGGACAGCTGCCGGTGAAGCAGGGCACGCCGGCCGCCGTCAGCGCAGCCATGATGCGATCCCGGCTCCAGCCGGCGGTCAGCCGCTCCGGCCGGACGAAGGCATAGTAGCGGTAGTAGGCGTGGCCGATCTCAAGCGGCGGCGGCGTGGTTCGCAAGATCGCCAGCTCGCTGCAGCAGGCATCCAGGCGCGCTGCCAGCGACCGGCGCTTGGCGATCCAGGCCGGCAGGCGCCGCAGCTGGATCCGGCCAAGGGCTGCCTGCATCTCGGTCAAGCGCCAGTTGCTGCCGATCGTTTCATGCAGCCAGCGAAAGCCTGGCGGATGGTCGCGCCGATGGACGGCATCGTAGCTCTTGCCGTGATCCTTGAAGGCCCAGGCGCGCTGCCAGAGGCGCTCGTCGTCGAGCAGCAAGAGGCCGCCCTCGCCGCCGGTCGTGATGATCTTGTCCTGGCAGAAGGAGAACGCGACGAGATCGCCAAGGGCGCCGACCGGCCGGCCGCGATAGGTAGCGCCATGGGCCTGGGCGCAATCCTCGATCACGGCGACACCATGCTGCCGCGCCAGCGCCATGATCGGATCCATGTCGCAGGGCCAGCCGGCCAGATGGACGGCGATGATGGCGCGGGTGCGCGGGCTGAGCACCGGCCTGATGGTGTCGGTGGTGATGTTCTGGCTGACCCGATCGACGTCCGCAAACACTGGGCGCGCGCCCAACAGTGCGACGCAGCTGGCCGAGGCCATGAAGCTGCGCGGCGTGACCACGACCTCGTCGCCGGGTCCTATGCCTAGCACCTGCAAGGCAAGCTCGAGCGCCAGCGTGCCGTTGGCGACCGCGACGCCGTGCGCGCGACCGCAGCTCTCGGCATACTCCCGCTCGAACGCACGCCCTTCCTCGCCGGTCCAATAGTTGACGCGACCCGAGCGAAGCACGCGCTCGACCGCCGCGATCTGCTCGTCGTCGAACGCGGGCCAGCTAGCCATGGCGTCTCCCCTTTTGCATCAGGCTGCCCTGCACCACTCACGATGCCGCTTGGCAGCTGAGCGAGCGATCCCGCACCTTGAGGGTCGGCGCTGCCGCCGTGGCCGGCGACGGATCCCAGCGGCAGCAGGCGGCATCGCAGCTGATCCTCGGCAAAGTCCGCAGCTCGCAGCTGAGCGGCCCGCCGGTCAGGCCGTCCACCTCGATCAGGTCGCCCGCCACGCCCCGGCCGGTGAAGCGCAGCTCGGCCTCGCCCTCGAAGCTGTTGTCCGTGAGACGCACATACTTCGGCAGGGTGCCGATCTGGCTCATCGTCTCGCCAAGGTCCGAGCAATTGGACGGGGCGTCGTAGCTCGCCACCAGGAGCGCATAGTCGAAGCCGACAAACCGGTTACGGCTCAGCTCGACGTCGTTGATGTTCATGACCATCACGGCGAAATCGCCGTTGACCAGCTTGGCATCGGTTTTCTCGATCAGGTTGTTCTGCACCAAGAGCCGCGCGCTGGTCCGGTCGACCGGCGCCTTGCCAGAGGCTCGGCCATCGGTCTGCTGGCCCAGCTCCAGGCAATGCCGGCCACAATTCGTGAAGCGGTTGCAGCTGACCGTGATGTCGTGGCTGCGTTCCTTCAGCGATATGGCATGGTTGAAGCCGCCGCTGAAGACATTGTGGTGCACGCCCAGGCGGGTCTGGACATAGGCGGCAATGCCGTAGTCGGTGACCCAGTCCTCCTCGCTGCCAGGCTTCAGCCGATAGTTCTCGAACAGGCTGTGATGGACGTTGACCGCATCAATATCGAACAGCTGCACATTCTGGCCCGGATTCTCGAAATGATGATTGGCGCGCAGCTCGATGTTGTTGCCGCCTTCGACCTCGATCCGGCCGTAGATGCCCTCGATGCGGACCGCCTCGACATCGTGCAGGGTGAGCGAGAGACGGGTCCGGGCGGCAGGCTCGATCGTCTGCACGACCAGATCGGGCGGCTCACCGGCGATGTTCACGGCCAGATGCTCGGCGCGCAGGGTGATCGGGGCCTCCGGCCGGCCGTCGACCCCTGCCGGCCATTGGATGCTGCCATAATCACCGGCCTGAACCACCACCATGTCGCCCGGCACGAGCTGTTCAAGGACGGTTTGCAGGCGGCCGGGCTGGTTGGCGAGCAAGCCGCCGCCCCTGCCGTCCGGTGCGGCGTAGTAGAGCGCGCCGCGATGCGGGCCAAGCGCCGGCGCGACCACCGGGCAAGCGGCGCTGCCATTGGCACTCGCGGTCGCGCGCAAGGAGGCGAGGGCCGCTGGCGCATGGGCCGGTCTGGTCACGGGCAGCGGCTGCTCGACCTTCTGCGAAGTGCGTTCGCAGCCGGCCAGCACAACCAGCGCCATGGTCAACAAGAGACTGCCTGCCCTGCCCTTAGCCATGGCGGCTCATCGCGCTGCCGCATTCGCGGCGCTGAGGTCAGCCGCCGCTTGCCGTGCAGCGCTGCGAGCGAGCAGCTCCTGCTCGAACCGGGCCACGATCGCCGGCCAGGAGAGCTGCGATTCCAGATAACGACGGCCGGCGGCGCCCATGGTCCCGGCCATCGCCCGATCGTCCAGGATCGCGCCGATGGCCGTGGCCAGCGCCGCCCCGTCGCCAGGCGGCGTCACGATACCAGCACCAGTCCGCCGGACCAGATCAGCCCCTTCGCCATGGCCGGCATAGACCACCGGCACGCCAGCAGCCATGGCATTGAGCGCACGCACCAGGCGCACCGTGGTCGCGATCGGCACGTCGCGCAGGGTGCAAAGGCCGACCGCGGCGCGTCGGTAGAGCGCTGGCACCGCGTCTGGCGGCACGGGCGCCGCGAAATGCAGATTGGCGAGGTTGCGCGCGCGCGCGAGCTCGACCAAGCGCGCCTTCTCCGAGCCATCGCCGACCAGCAGGACCACCAGATCCGGCCGGTCTGCGAGTGCCGCCGCGGCATCGAGCAGAACGTCCATGCCGTGGATGTAGCCATGGGTGCCAACGCACAAGGCCAGCTTCTGGCCCGGGCGCAGGAGCGGTCCAACCACGCGCTCGGCGGTGGCTTCGTCGGCTGTGCCATCGCAATCGGCGCCGTTGGGCAGCAAAACCACTTTGTCCGCCGGCACGCCCTGGCGCTGCACCAGATCGTCGACGATGGTCTGGGTCACGGTGGTGACCAGATCGGCCCGGCGGTAGCAGGCCTGGGCGTAGCGAGTCATGAGTGCCAGCACCCGCGGATTGCCGAGCAGGCCCATATCGCGCATCGCCTCGATCCACTGGTCGGCGAGGTTGAGCACGAGCAGCGCCTTCGGGAAGCGCCAGCGATAGGCGAAGCCGGTGACGAAGGTGGTGAACGGCGGCGATTCGACGAAGATCACATCGGGCGCTGTCACCTGGCGCAGCGGCAGCAGGGCCATCACCATGAAGCTTAGGAAGTTGAGCACGCGGCCGAGCCCTGCCCCCTTGGCGGCCCAGACCCAGACCCGGTGCAGCGAACTGTCCGCGACACTTTCGCTGACGCGCAGCCGACCGCGATAGACCTCGAAGATTCGACCCACCGGATAGTTGGGCAGCGCGGTCACGATCTCGATCTGGTGACCACGGCGCTGCAGCTCGCGCGTGATGGCGCCGAGGCGGACCGAGGTGGCGCCGGTTTCCGGCGCGAAATATTGGGTCAGCATCAATATGCGCATGACGGCGCCTCCGTCGGACCAGCGAGCCGGCGGTAGAGATCGACCAGCTTGGTGCTTTCAGCCTGCCAGGTATAAAGCTGCTCGACCCGGCGCCGACCGCGTTCACCCATCGCCGCGGCCTCGTCCGGATGCGCGAACACCCATTCGATGGCGGCTGCGAGCGCGGCTGGATCCTGCGGCGGGATCAGGCGGCCGCACCGGCCATCGTCGAGGATCTCCCGAAAGCCGGGGAAGTCGGAGGCGATCACCGGCAGGCCGGCGGCCATGTACTCGAACATCTTGATCGGGTAGCAGGCGATGTAGCAGGGCACCGGATGCATCAGGACCAGACCGGCCCGGATGCCGCCCAGCATCCGCGCGACGCCAGCGCGATCGAGAAAGCCCAGAGGCTCGACCCGCTGCCAGGCGGGCATGGCGCGGCTGGCGGCTTCGGTGGCCGGGCTGTCGAAGGCACCGGCCAGCCGCAGGCAGCGCTCCTGGCCGCCTGCGACCAGGCCGGCTGCCAGGACCATGTCGAAGAGGCCCCGCTGCTCCGCTAGCAGGCCCACATAGCCGATCTGGAACGGCCGCTCGGCGTAGGGCGTCGCCGGCACGGCAGCGAACTCCTCGAGCCGCGGGAAATTCGCGATTCGAATGGTCTTGGCCGCGGGGAAACGCGCTTGGATGGTGGGGGTGACGGTGACGATGCCATCGAACAGCATGGCCGCGACCCGTTCGATCGCCGCCATGGCCAAGGCGAGCGGCCGACGCAGCAGGCTCGGGATCCAGGTCTTGTCGAGCAGCTTTTGCGGATAGTCTTCGTGGACATCGTAGACCACGCGGCGACCCAGCAGCTTCAGGCAGATGCCGACCGGAATCAGCTCGGGATCGTGGAAATGGCAGACCCGGGCCCGCGATGCGAGCGCGCTGGCCAGGACCTGCCAGACCGTCCGGGTCATCCGGCGCAGGCGGCCCTGGGGCACCGGCACGGCCCGCAGATGCACGCTATCGACCGTGCGATCGGCCGCGGCCGGACCGATGAGCGAGACGTCGAAGCCGGCATCCGCCAGCGTCCGGCATTCCTTGCTGAAGATCCGGTCATCATCGAGCTGATGGACGGAGGTGAGATGGGCGACGACAGGTGCCCAAGCGGTCATCGAGCGGCGCTCCCTAGTCGGTTCGTCGTGCGACGGCCCGTTGCCCGAGCCCGAGGATGATGCCCAGCAGGGCGAACAGCAGGCGCTCATCCGGCAGATAGCCCTGAACGGTGGCGCGCGACATCAGCAAGGTGACGAACATCAAGATCAGCGCGATCGGCACCCAGTCGGGGCGCGCCGGCCAGAGCCGCCAGGCGCGGACCAGGCCCAGGCCCATCAGGGCCACCAGCAGCCAGAAGCCGATCAGGCCCTGCTCCATCAGGATCTCGAGGAACAGGTTGTGCGGATATTTAAGGCTCGGGAAGAGATGGCCGAACTCGCCAACGCCCCAGCCGATCACTGGCGCCTGCAGCCAATGCTCGAACGCGAAGCGCTGGCCCTCCTCGCGCTCGCTGACCGAGGCGCCGAGATCGGATTGGTCGAGCGCGCTGGTCAGGCGGCTGATCGTGGTCATCTGGTCGCTCAGCTGCTCAACCAGATAGGGGCCGAGCCAGAGCACCAGGAGCTGCAGCACGACCGCCAGCAGCGCGACCCACATGACCACGGTCAGGAACCGGCTGCGATAGAAGCTGGCCTTGGGATGGCTGAGAAGGAGGGCGAAGGCGAGCGGGATGAGCAGCAGCGCGAAGATCAGCGGACCCCGGCCGCCGATGAACAGCATCGTGACCAGGATCGCCGCGAAGCCCGTCATGCAGCTGGCCAGGCCGAACGCGCCGCGGCTGGCGACCGCGCCAGCGACCAGGGCGGCCGCCACATATTGGGCGTGGTAACCATAGACCAGGTAGTTGTTGATCTCCTCCTCCGGGCGCACGTCGACGATGCCCAAAACAAAGCGCCGATGCGCCCAATAGAGGAGCAGAGCGACCGAGAAAATCACCAGGCCGATCAGGAAGCGGCGCAGTCGCGCATAGCTTGCGGCCACCACCAGGTAGCCGCCAAGGAACGACCAGGACAAGAGGATCGCGGTGTTGGCAAGCTTGATCCGATTGATCTCGCTGAAGCTCGACCAGAGCAGCGACAGCAGCACCCAGCCGAGGAAGGCGGCAAAGCAGAGCGTGCCGTAGTCCTCCAAGGCGGCCAGCAGGTTGATCCGGTGCGCGCTGAGCAGGACCGCGGCCCCGATGCTGGCCACCAGGAAGAACAAGGTGAAGTCGATCGGGAACCAGCTGAACTCCGGCATGCCCTTGTAGCGGCCGGCGCCGAGATAGAGTAGGAACAGCGTCTCGAAGCTGAACAAGGCGGCCGCCCACCGAGCGGCGAGCGGGCGCTCGCTAGCTGCAACTGGCGCGCCAGCCGCCTTGCCTGCTGCCGGCGCGAGGCGCCAGTCGGCGGCGGGCGGAGGATGGGTGCTCTGCCGCATGGCCATGGTCCTCAGGACGGGCTCGATCGGCACGCGCGGGCGATCGACCAGAGCGTGGCCGCCGCCTCGAGCTTGCCGATCAGATCCGGCATGACCGCGGCCAGGCCGAGCTGGCGGCTGAGCCCGCCGGCGCGCGCTCGGATCGCCGCCGCCAGCAGCGGCCGCATGGCCACCTGCAACCGGCAATAGACCCGGCGATAGCCAAGCTCCTCGAGAAAATCCTGGAACGCCGTCTCGTGATGGACGCTGCGCGAGCCGTCGGTGACGTAGCGGACGCTGCCCGAGCGCAGATAGTCGCGGGTCAACGCATAGATCAGCGCATTGTTGGGCTTGGCCGCCAATTGGGCTGGGTCGGACTTGACCTCGGACAGGATGACGGCGTCATCGAGCACAATGCAGCGCGCATAGGCGACCAGCTGACCCTGGACGAAGCAGCCCCAATTGTCATAGAAGCCGGACCCGCTCGATCGGCCGATCTCGGCCACAAAGCCTGCCATGGGGGCCGGCCGGACATGGCTCGGATAGCGCGCATGGGCCGCCTGGTAGACCGGGTAGCCCTGCTCGCCCAGGCAAGCCGCATCGATCCGGCGCACCTCGCAGCGGGTCAGGCCGAGACGCGCGCCGCGCCGGCCGCGGCGTGGCAGGCGGTCCAGATCGTAGTTGCCATCATCGCAGCAGATCCACCACCAGTCGCAGGGCGCGGTGTCCCAGCCATCGTGCCAACGGGCGAGCTGCGCATTCGAGCGGACCAGCGCGGCATGCACCTGCTCCGCCGTCGCCCGGGCGCGTCGATGGGGCGGCCAGATTGGCTCCAGGATCCGATTCTTGACCCGCCAGGGCACGCCACCCAGCCATTGGATTGGATAGCTGTTGGCGACATAGGCCGCATAGGCGGTTGCGGGTGGCCGGGCGAGCAGCGGCAGCTTGGCGCTCATGGCGCAATCGCCGCCAGCACCGAGCTGTAGAGCCGCCGCTCGGCCGCCTGGACCAGGCGGTTGTTGTGCCACAGCAGATTGAAGGCGCCTGCGAACCGCCGGCAGACCGCCGCCAGCCGAACGATCCGCTCATGCGCCGCTTCAAAGCTGAGCCCAAGATAGTTCGCGTCGAGCAGAGTGCCTTCCATGACCGTCAGCGGCCGCTCGCGCAGCGGCAGCATGCGGCGCTGCGCGAGGTCGTAGACCGGGAAGTCGTAGCAGGCGCCGCAGCGAAAGCCTGGCTGATCGGCCAAGGCCAAGGTCGCATCATAGGCCAGGCCGGCTTCGGCATAGTGGCGCCAGGTGGCAGGCGTCGCGAACCGGAGATAGTGCTGGCGCGCACCCCACTGATCTTGCTGGCAGCCCAGCCGCTCAGCCGCCCGCAACAGGCCGGCGAACTCCGCTCGCAGGCGGCTGCCGTCGCGATAGGTGTGGTAGCTCGGATGCAAGCCGAGCTCGTGGCCGCGGGCATGGATCATGCGCAACACCGCCGCCACGGGCGCCGCGTCCAGGGCATAGTCGTCGTCGTAGCGCGGATCGGAGGCCGCGGCCTTGACGAAGAAGGTGCTCGTCAGGCCATGGCGCTCGCTGGTGTCGAGGATGTAGGCAAAGCAGTTGTTGGGATCGAGCTGGATCGCCCGTCCCGCGGGCGCCAGCTTCGCGACCAGCCGGCGCGCCGCCAGCCCCGGCGCCCGGCGCCGCACCAGATCGGCCGCAGCACCGAGCACCACGCGCCGCCACGGCCGGCCGACCGCGGCAAAGGGCACATCGATGTCATGGCTCGGCACGACGTCGTAGCGTCTGGTCCGGCGTGGCAAGCCAGGCCAGAGACGCTGCAGATAGGCCCACAAGACCTCCAGATACTCGTTCGCCAGCGGCCGCTCGAGGAACCCATGGCGATGGCTGAAGGACGCGCTGGCTGGGAACCGGTCATGACTGTCGCGCAGCGGCGACACCACTTCCTCGTAGCGGCTCAGCAGGAAGAAGATCGAGCCGAAGATGTCGATCGGCAGATCGAGCCGCTGCGCGGTGGTCGACGCGTCGCTCGGCCCCGGCGCCGCGCCGAACAAGACCGGCAGCGGCGCCTCGATGGGACCACAGGGCGCATGGGGCGACCAACTGGTGATGGCTGCGCCCGGCAGGGAGCTCGGCTCCAGCCAGGCCGCTTCGGCGGCGGGAAAGAACCGGTCAGGCAGATGCAGCGCCCGACCCGCATCGTCGCCCATGAGCGTGATCCGGACATCCGTCCGCTCGGCCGGGGCGGCGGCGTAGTCGAGGCCGAGCCAGTCGCCGAGCGTCACCTCGAAAGCGTAGCGGCGCTCCTGATCAAGACCGGGCGGGTGGCTGATGAGCAGACGTGCCATGGCACGCTAGTGCCGGCTGCGGCGCAGGTCCTGCGCCATCAGGGCCAGACGGCCTCGTAACGTGCGGCCGCGCGCGATGCGAGCATAGTAGCGCTGCCGCGTGCCGAGCGTGCGCACGGCCGGCTCGACCTGGGGCAGCATCGAGCCGGCATAGTCGAAGCGCCGGCTGACCTGGCTGGCGAACCGCAGCTGCGCCCATTTGAGCAGCGTCGCAGCCCCGGATTGCCGAAATTCCGGATTGCTGCCACTGATCAGGCCGTAGGCGGACGCCTCGTCCCA
>CADEGR010000058.1:19832-24205 GCA_902826935.1 uncultured Alphaproteobacteria bacterium
GTAGGTATAGCCGGTGCTCTGGGCAAAGCCGCACCAGTGCAAAGCCAGGCAATTGGTCAGGCTCGGATGGACGGTCTGGGCGAAGATGTCGTGGCCGGGCAGCGCCGCCACCAGCGCGCGCAGCACCTCATGCTCATGCGCCAGCTGGGCGCTGTACTTGCCGTGAGCCGGCGCGATCCAGGGCCCGAGATAAGGCGTGAGCGGCGGCTGAGTGAGGATGGTCAGGCCGAGCCGCTGCTTGCGCATGTAGGGCAGCCGGCCGATCACCTGGCCGTCACGGCGCAGCTCGACCACATCCCAAGCACCGGGGGCGGTTGCATCGAGCCACCAAGGCTGCTGGAACAATGCAAACGCTCCCGCCGCTTCCTCGGCTGCGCCAGTCCGGGCCTGGTCTTGCTGGTCGGCAACGATCGACGATGCACCTGGCCGGCCCAGCGGGCTGGCCGTCCGTGGCCGCAACAGACCATCGCCGACCAGCGGCATGGCGATCATTGTCAGAACGCTCAGGGTCAAGAGGTGCCTCGCGGTTGGTGCCGTCGCATCGAGTCCAAGGTCAAGGCGAGCCGGCCCGGCAATGTGCTGCCACGGGTCAGACGCGCATAGCGCACCTGCCTCGCGCCCAGCGCCCTGATGCCAGGCTCGATCTGCTCCAGCATCGAGCCGCTGCAGTCGAAGCTGCGGCTGACCTGGCTCGCGAACTTGATCGCCTGCCAGCGCAGCAGGTAGCTGGCGCCGCTCTTGCGCAGCTCTGGATCGCTGCCGCTAATCAGGCCGTAGGTGCAGGCTTCGTCCCAGACCACATAGTCGACCGCGTGGGGCAGTCCGTCAGCGCCCACGGCCACGAACATCTGGCGGACGCCGCGGGCGGCGCAGGCGGCATCGATCCGCCGCACCAGCTCGTCCGGGTAAGGCGGTGCCAGACCTTGACGCGCGAAGGTCATGCGATTGAGCCGGAGCAGGACCTCGATGTCGTCGCAGCTTTGCACCTCGACCTGGCGCTCGGCTTTGCGAATCTCGGTCCGCACCTTCGCCGCCAGATCGGCCCAGATCTGCTCGAGGTTGGCGAGATCGTCGAAGCGGTAGGTGTAGCCGGTCGCCTGCGCGAAGCCGCACCAGTGCAAGGCCAGGCAGTTGGTCAGCGACGGGTGGCAGTTCTGGACAAAGATGTCATGGGCCGGCAGCGCGGCGCCCAGCTCGCGCAACACCGCGTGCTCATGGGCGAGGCAAGCGCTGTACTTGCCGGTGCCAGGCGCCACCCAGGGACCGAGATAGGGCGTGAGCGGCGGCTGGGTCAAAATCGTGAGGCCGAGGCGGCGCTTGCGCATGAAGGGCAGCCGGCCGATCACCGCGCCGTCCCGGCGAACCTCGATCGCGTCCCAGGCGCCCGTGGCGGCCGCATCGAGCCACCAGGCTTGCTGAAACAACGGCCAGGCATCGGATGCTGCCGCCGGTCGCTGGCGACTGGTCTGGTCCGCGGGTCGGATCGCGGCCGCCAGATCGGGCGCCGGCCGGGCCGCGGTCGTTCGTGGTTCAGCCTGGGGTTCCAATAGCATCATCGCCTCTCAATAGCGTGGGCGTTCATCAGCGCATCGCGAGAATGGAGACGCAGCCGGACGGGCGGCGGTGCGCCCTTGGCCAAATGGCAGCAATAGGCGAGATCGACGCCGTATAAGGCGATCCGGGTCAGCACGATCAGCCAAAGGAATGTCGGCAGCGACCACTCGAACAGCAGCACGGCGGCGACCGCAGCCAGCTTCAACACCAGGCGGGCAGTGTGCCAGAGCAGGATGAAGCGGGTGCGCTGGAAAATCACCGTGGCCTTGTCGACGGGCGTGACCGCGAACGCCACCAGGCCACCGATAAGGAGGATCTGGGCGAGCTGGCCCGCCTCCAGCCAGACTGGGCCGAACAGCCAGGCAAACAGCGCCGGCGCCAGCAGCAGGCCGAGCAGATAGGGCGGCACGGCGAGGGCCGCGGTGACCGCGAAGGTGCGGCGCATGAGACCATCGAAGCGGCCATGCCGGTGAAATTCGACGGTGGCGCGCTGGCGGTAGACATCGCCAATCGCGGAGGCGACCAGCTGCGCCGGCAGCACGGTGAAACGCTCGGCCCACGCGTAGAGGCCGGCGGCGGTCGGACCGAACAGCCAGCCGATCGCGAGCACCGGCAGGCGAGCGTAGCCCATGGCGATGCCGTCGCCGACGGCGAGCGGCAGCGCCAGGCCGCGCCAACGTTCGGCACTGAGCCGCAGGCGCCGGAGGCCAGGCCAGGCTAGCAGATGGCGATCGGTGCGATAGATGCGCCAAGCGAGCAGCAGGTTGCCGGTCGCCTCGCCCAGGATCTGCGACAGGATCAACCCAGCTTCCGGCACCTCGGGAAACGGTGGCCAGAGGCCCAAGAGGCAGGCCAGCCCCATGCCGACCGCGGCGCGCGTGGAGGCATTGCGGGCGACGTCGCCAAAGGCTTCGCCGCGCATCGCCCAGTAGCGCAACGCCTGGTACCAGCCGAACAGCGTCACCGACAGCGGCAGCAGCCAGAACCAGACCGCCAGGCTGGGCGCGCCAAGCAGCGCCGCGAGCGGCTGACCGAACAGCGCGATCGGCAGGCCGAGGCCAAGCGCCACGGTCGGACACAGCAGCAGGATGAACAGCAAGAGGCAGGCCGACTGGCGATGCCGGCGCGGCAGCATCAGCGCCGACTCGAAATGCAAGGTGGCGGCCGCCGCCAGCAGCGCCATCAGCGCAGCGTAAATCGCGAAAGTGCCGAACGCGGCCGGCGTGTAGAGCCGTGCCAGGACCGGGCTCGCGCCGATCAGGATCAGCTGGGCCAGCGCATTGCCCCCGCCGAGCAGCAACGCATGCCGGGCAAAGCCGGAGCTGCCGACTTTCTGGCGGAGCCAAGTCCAGCCTGGCATTTGCGAGCGCCGCCCCGAGACCGATCAGGAGGCCGCCGCGCGCACCGGGCGCAGCGCTGCCACGATCCGCTCCTGCGTCGCGGCATCCAGATAGGGATGCATCGGCAGGCTCAGGACCTCACCCGCTGCCTGCTCGGCTACCGGACAGCCGCCCGCCACCACCGGAAACCCGCGATAAGCGGTCTGCTGATGCAGCGGCCGTGGATAGTAGATTGCGCTCGGGATGCCGGCTGCGGCCAGCTGCTGGCGCAGCTGCTCGCGCGCCCCGCTGCGCAGCGTGTACTGGGCCCAGGTGGAGGTGGCTTCCGGCCCGAGCTTCGGCGGCGTCGCGAGGCCGGTGAGCAGCGCGCCATACCGATCGGCAACCCGCTGCCTGGTCAGAATCTCGTCGGCGAAGATCTGGAGCTTGGCGAGCAGCACCGCCGCCTGCAGCGTGTCCAGCCGCGCATTCAGGCCAATCCGGACATTGTCGTACTTGTCCGTGCCCTGGCCGTGCACCCGCAGCGAGCGCATCGTGCTGGCGAGCTCGGCATCGTCGGTGAAGACGGCGCCACCGTCGCCGTAGCAGCCGAGCGGCTTGGCAGGGAAGAAGCTGGTGGTCGTGATCCGGGCGAGCTGGCCGACCTTTCGACCCGCCAGGCTGGCGCCGAAGCTCTGGGCGGCATCGGCGATCAGCCACATGCCATGGGCAGCCGCTGCCTGGTGGAGCGCATCGTAGTCGGCCGGCTGGCCGAACAGGTCGACCGCGATGATGCCGACCGGCCGCAGCCCCGCCTGGCGCGCCGCCTCGACGCCGGCGGTCACCCCTTGCGGATCGACATTGAAGCTGTCCGGCAGGATGTCGAGGAACACCGGCACCGCGCCCAGGAGCGGCACGACCTCGGCGGTCGCGGCGAAGGTGAAGGTCGGCACCAGCACCACATCGCCGGGCTGCACCTTCAGCGCCATCAGCGCCAGCACCAAAGCATCGGTGCCGCTGGCGCAGCTGATCGCATGCAGGTCGCCAGGCATGCCGTCGCAGAACGACACGAGCGCCGCTTCCAGCTCCGCGATCTCGGGCCCCATGATGTAGCCGCCATGGGCGAGCACGCGGGCCAGGCGCGCATCCAGCTGCGGCTTGATGCGCGCCTGCTGCGTCTCGAGGTCGATGAACGGTATCGTCTGCTGCATCTGCCGCTATCCTTGGCCAAGCGAGAATCGAGCGATCAGAGCGGGACCAGCTGATCCGGTCCGGCTTCGCGGTAGCGCTGACCGGTGCGCGGGCAGGTCAGATCGGCGCCCAGACGCTCGCCGGCATGGCTGACCCAGCCGATCCTTCTGGCCGGATTGCCGGCGACCAGGGCAAAGGGCGGGACCGGATGGGTCACCACGGCGCCAGCGGCGATGAAGCAGTATTCGCCCAGCTCATGGCCGCAGACCAGCGTGGCATTGGCGCCGATCGTGACACCGCGGCGCACCC
>CADEGR010000059.1 GCA_902826935.1 uncultured Alphaproteobacteria bacterium
TGGCGCAGGCGGTCACCTTGATGATGGCATCGCGGCCATGCTCGATCTTGGGGTCGGGCACATGCTCGCAGCGCACATCGCCCTTGCCGTGCCAGGTCAGCGCCTTCATGGACTCTCCTTTGCGGGTCGCTGCATCAGCTGCGCTCAACGAATTTGAAGAAGCGGCTGACGCCGCCGTCCGCGGTCTTGTCCTGGTAGAGGAAGGCGAGCTTCGCCTGGTCGAACTTCGCGAAGAAGTCGTCCCAGCTCAGCTCGTCGAGCTGGTCGCTCTGGTGATCGTCGAAGCGCACCCGCAAAAGGCCCGGGTCGTCCTTCCGCTCGGTCGCGCGCACGGCGGCGGGCACGCCGTCCCGCGCCTCGATCCAGCGGCGGATCTCATCGTGATCGGTGGTCTGCTTGGAGGATGACATGAAAGGTTCTCCGGTCGGTGTCCGCTGGCCCGTCAGCGCGGCTGAGCCATTGCCACCGCCTCAGGCGGACAGAAAGACCTGCAGCCGGATCTCCGGCTGCGGCTGGCCGGGCAGGATCTCGGTGACGCGGGCGGTCAGGACAAAGCCCTGATCGAGCAGGCTCGCCACGGCCTGATGATCCTTGCCCGGCAGGTAGCCGAGCTTGACCCCGCCCGGCGTGCGTACCTCGACCGCGCGCTTGTCATAGGCGTTGCCCGCCGCACGCTCGAGGGTCAGCAAAGCGCCTGGGCATAGGGCGGCGGCGGTCTCGTCGGCACCGTGAAAGGCGGCGCCGATGATGTTGGTGGCGAGGAGCGGCAGCCGTCTCCCTGGCGCCAGCCATCCCTTGCGAGCGGCTTCGGCGGCGCCACCCGGCAGCAGTCCTTGCGGCAACATCTGACGACGTCGCAGATCCATCGCGAGCTTCCATCAACTGCGTTGCAGCGGCCGGCCCGGCGAGCCGGCCCGGTCTCTGGTCATTTGGCCAAGCCGGCCCGGTGGCTCGCTTTGCGCGCCATCTGTTCGGCCGGCGCTTGCTGGCTGGGCAGGGGCTGAGCGGCATCTTGCGCCAGCACCGGCTGCGCCAGCAGCAACATCGCCGCAGAGGCTAGAAAAAATGCGCGCATGGCCATCCTCTCATTCGTGTCTTGGGGATGCGAGTGTCCGGGAGAGCCCTGGGGCTGGGAGCAGCTGACCGGACGATCCAAGGCTCGTCGCCTGCTACTCGCTCGTTGCCATCCGAACGGCCGGCCATCTATTTGGTTCCGGCGCGGCAGGCCAAGTTATTCGTCAATTTAAATGCCGACGATTCCACGGTAATTGCCTAAGATGAAGAAGATGATCCGACTCTTATTGGGCGTCGTTTGTGCTAGGGCAAGTCAAGCCGGTGAGGTGGCGGGATTTATGCAGGAGGGCGGCTTGAATCATGGGCGTGAAGCTGCAACCGGCCTCCGCTTTGCTTGGCGGGCGGCCGGGCACAGCGCTGACCAAGATCCCATTGCCAAGCCGGCCGTCGCCTGATAAGCCAGATGTTATATCATATCAAAAGTCATCCAGGCCGGGGGACATGATGATCATTCGTTGCAGCTTGGCGCTTGCCGCGATCGCGCTTGCGGCGACGCCGCTCGGCGCCGAGGAGGCGCATCGCGCCGCCGGCGCCCATGAGCACGGCCACAGCCGCCTCGACATCGCGATCGAAGGCAACCGGATCGAGATGGCGCTGACCGCGCCGGGCGCCGACATTGTCGGATTCGAGCACGCTGCGACGAGCGACGCGGACCAGGCCGCGGTTGCCGAGGCGAAAGCCATGCTGGGCATGCCGCTGCAGCAGTTCGTCCTGCCAGCCGCCGCAGGCTGCACCGTCAGCGCCGCCACGGTCGAGCTCCAGCAGCAGCACGGCGAGCATGCGGACGAGGCCGAGGCGCATGCCGACGATCATGCCGAGCATGAGGGCGAGGCCGAAGCGCATGCCGACGATCATGGCGAGCATGAAGGTGAGGCGGGCCACAATGAGTTCCATGCCACCTATGCCCTGAGCTGCGCCGATCCGGCCAAGCTCGACGGCATCACCTTCGCCTTCTTCGACCGCTTTCCCGGCGCGCAGGAGGTCGAGGTCTCGGTGATCACCGAGAATGGCCAGAGCAGCTTCGAGGTCACGCGCGGCGAGCCCCGGATCGAGCTGCAAGGCCTGATGTGAGATGCCGCGGGCGGCGGTCGAGCGCTTGCTGTCGACCAGGGACGCGCCGGCAGATGCGTCGGAGGTCCTGAGCCTCCGCGGCGTGCGCTTCGCCTGGCCGGGCCGCCGGACCTTCGCCTTGACGGTCGAGCGGTTCAGCCTGGAGCGTGGCCGCAAGCTCCTGCTGCTCGGCCCGAGCGGCAGCGGCAAGTCGACCCTGCTCAGCCTCCTGGCCGGCATCGTCGTGCCGCAGCAGGGCCAGGTGGCCGTGCTCGGCACCGATCTGGCAACGCTCGCGGCCGGCGCGCGCGATCGCTTTCGCGCCGAGCATACCGGCATCATCTTTCAGATGTTCAACCTCATCCCCTATCTCTCGGTCATGGACAACGTGGTCCTGCCGCTCAGCTTCGCGCAGCAGCGGCGGGCCCGCGCGATCGAGGCGGCGGGCAGCGTCCTGGAGGAGGCCAAGCGCCTGCTCGGCCGGCTCGGGCTGGACGAGGCGCTGGGCGCCCAGCCGGCCGCCTCGCTCAGCGTCGGCCAGCAGCAGCGGGCCGCGGCGGCGCGCGCCCTGATCGGCCGGCCTGAGATCCTGATCGCCGACGAGCCGACTTCCGCCCTCGATCGCGACCGGCAGGCGGCCTTTCTCGATCTGCTGTTCCAGGAGGCGGATCTGGCCGGCACGACCGTGCTGATGGTCAGCCACGACGAGAGCCTCGCCCCGCGCTTCGACCGGCTGCAGCGGCTGGATGAGATTGCCAGCACCGAGCCTGGCGCCGCCGCATGATCATCGCCAAGCTGGCGTTCAAGAGCCTGGTCAACCGGCGGATCAGCGCCCTGCTCACCGTGCTCGCGATCGCGTTCAGCGTGATGCTGCTCCTGGGCGTCGAGAAGATCCGGACCGGCGCAAGGCAAAGCTTCGCCAACACCATCGCCGGCACCGATCTGATCGTCGGCGCGCGCAGCGGCGCGATCCAGCTGCTGCTCTATTCGGTGTTCCGGATCGGCAATGCCACCAACAACCTGACCTGGCAGAGCTACCAGGAGATCGCGGCCCAGGATGCGGTCGCGTGGATCGTGCCGTTGTCGCTCGGCGACAGCCATCGCGGCTTTCGCGTGCTCGGCACCACGACCGGCTTCTTCGAGCACTACCGCTTCCGCCGCGACCGGCCGCTGACCTTCGTGGCGGGCGCGCCGTTCGCGGATCTGTTCGATGCGGTGCTGGGCGCCGATGTCGCGGCAGCGCTGGGCTACCAGCTGGGCGATCCGATCGTGGTCGCCCATGGCCTGGGCGAAGTCGGCTTCGCTCAGCACGACGACAAGCCATTTCGGGTCGCCGGCATTCTCGCCAAGACTGGCACGCCGATCGATCGCACGGTCCATATCAGCCTGGCGGCGATCGAGGCGATCCATGTGGACTGGCAAAGCGGCGCCCGGATCCCTGGCCAGACCGTCACGGCCGATCAGGTGCGCGCCATGGAGCTGACCCCGAAGACGGTCACCGCGGCGCTGGTCGGCCTGAAGTCCAAGCTTGCCACCTTCAAGCTGCAGCGCTGGATCAACGACTATCCCGACGAGCCGCTGTCCGCGATCCTGCCAGGCGCCGCGCTGCAGGAGCTCTGGTCGCTGGTCGGCACCGCCGAGACCGCCCTTGGCGCCGTCTCGATCATGGTGGTGGCGACCGCGTTGCTCGGCATGGTGACCATGGTCTTCGCCAGCTTGAACGAGCGCCGGCGCGAGATGGCGATCCTGCGCTCGGTCGGCGCCCAGCCGCGCACCATCCTGGGCCTGCTGGTCGCCGAGGCTGGCCTGCTCGGCCTGGCCGGCACGGCGCTGGGCGCTCTGCTGTTGCATCTGGTGCTGCTGGCGCTCCGGCCGATCATCGACGCCCGCTTCGGCCTCTACCTGGAGCTGGGATGGCCGAGTGGCGCCGAGCTTGGTGCCCTCGCCGCGATCGTCCTGGCGGGCCTGCTCGCCGGCCTGCTGCCGGCGCTGCGTGCCTACCGCTTGTCCCTGGCCGATGGCATGATGGTGCGAACCTGAGGGAGGACCGCTCGATGCTGCTGCCGCGCGCCGGCCTTGCCGCGTTCCTGGCGATTGCCTTGCCCAGCCTCGCCCTGGCGGCGCCCGACGAGATTGCCTGGCAGGATCTGATCCCGGCGACCGAGGCCCCGGCCCTGCCGGAGGGCCTGAGCCAGGGCGACGGCCTGGCCAGCGGCGATCAGCCCAAGGATCCGGGCCTTGGCGGGGTCGTCGAGCATGGCATGACGCCGATCCCGCCGGTCCCGCCCGGCACGATCGACCCCAAGCAGCTGGTCAGCAAGTACAATGGCCGCCAGGTCAAGATCGCGGGCTATGTCCTGCCGCTCGACTACGAGAGCACGTCGGTCAAGGAGTTCCTGCTGGTGCCCTATGTCGGCGCCTGCATCCACGTCCCGCCGCCACCGCCCAATCAGATCATCTATGTCACCAGCGAGCAGGGCATCGAGGTCAGCGGCATGTTCGAGCCGGTCTGGGTCACCGGCCAGTTCAAGACCATCGCGGTCGCCAACGAGCTGGCCGATGTCGGCTACGGCATGGAGCTGGACGAGGTGATGCCCTACGAGCAGTAGCGCTCGGACCGCCGGTCAGGGCTGCTCGGGGCAGCTGTTGGTGGGCTTGGCCTGGACGATCGGAAAGCAGTTCGCCCAGGCCTCCGTGCGCGGTGGCCAGGGCGTCAGGAACTCGGCGTTCCAGTCGTAGGTCAGCACCCCTTGCGCCTGCAGGTCGCGGACCCGGCCATCGAGATACTCCTTCAGCACGGTGAACCGGCCGCCTTTGATGGTGGCGATCCAGACGTCGTTGGTGACCTGCTGGCGGCCGCGGCGGAACTCGCGGAACTGGATCTCGACCGCGACGCGGTCCTGCTCCAGGTCGATGTAGAAGGCATCCGCGGGCAGATAGAAGCTGACCTGCTCGGGCGGGCTCTTGGCGGCCTTGCCGCAATAGCTGGCGAGGTCCGCGAGCACCTCGTCCCGGCCGCGCAGGCGGGTGGTGGGGAAGGAGAAGTCGATGTCGTCGGCGACCAGCTCCGCCATCATGGCCGGATCGCAATCGGCCCAGGCCTTGGCCATGTCCAGGATGGCCCATTGCATGGCGCCGCGTGGCGTGCCGCGCTCGTCGAGCGTGCCGGCATAGGTGACGTTGGGATAGGGCGCCGCCTGCAGGGCGGCGGCGCCGAAGGTGTAGGTCAACGTCAGGATCGCTGCTCCGGCCATGCTCTTGGTGCCGCTCATGCCCCGCCCCCTTGGTGGCTCGTTGCGCCAGCCTAGGAGTAGCGGCGCCGGTCGATCAAGCCGGCGCCGGGGCGGCTTTGGGCTAATTGCTGGTGGCGGCGCGCCTGGGCCGGCGGACAGCGCGCACCTTGCCGCTATTGCCGCCGCCGCAGAAGAACCGGTCGCCGCCATCGGATTCGAGGCCGGACACGCCGACGCCGGCTGGCATGTCGAGCTGGTCGAGGACCTTGCCGCTGGCCGGATCGATCCGCCGCAGCGCGCTCTCGTCACCTTCCCAGGTGCCGTGCCAGAGCTCGCCGTCGACCCAGGTGACGCCGGTGACGAAGCGGTTGGATTCGATCGTCCGCAGAACGGCCCCGGTGTCGGGATCGACCTGATGGATCTTGCGGTCTCGATACTGGCCGACCCAGAGCGTGCCCTCGGCCCAGGCAAGCCCTGAATCGCCGCCGCCGGGCGTCGGGATCGTGGCGAGCACGCGGCCGGTCGCGGGATCGATCTTCTGGATGCGGTCCTCGGCGATCTGGAACAGATGCTGGCCGTCGAAGGCCGTGCCGGCATGGGCGGGGACGTCGAGCGAGCGCAGCGTCGGCTTGCCCGCCGGGTCGCCCGCCGGGTCGAAGGCGTGCAGCCGGTCGCCGGAGGCAAACCAGACATGCTGGCCATCATAGGTCACCCCGTGCACGCCATCGACGCCCGGAAAGGGGCCGTATTCACGGACAATTTCGGCTGCTGACGGTTTCATGGTGCGGTTCCTGTCACCTGGTTGCGAAGCTCATGCCGTCACCCTAGCCACCGGGCAGCGCCGCCGGGAGTAACAAGGTTGTCGGGAAACCCGGCACCGGCGGGGTCAGCCAGCGGCGCGCGCGGCCGCGCCCGAACGCCTGCACCTTGCCGGCGGCCGCCAGCTGGTCGAGCGCCCGCTGCATGGTGCGCTGGCTGGCGCCCAGGGCCAGCGCCAGGGCCGAGCTCGACCAGGCTTCGCCATCGGCCAGGCAGGCGAGCACCGCCGCATGCGCCTCCTCGACCGGCCGCGCCAGCACGACGACCTCGCCGGCATGCCGCGGCCGCAGCGCAAATCCGCGCGCCGTGGCGCGCAGCTCGGCCAGGGGCCGCAGCACGGCGCGCAGCCGCCCGATCTCGACCCGCAACCGGGCGCGATGGGAGTCATCGGCGACCTTGGCGCGAAACGCCCGCGCGAGCAGAACACCCCGCGCGACGTCGCCCGGCCAGGCTTCGCCCAAGGCGCGGGCGAGCGCGAACAGGACCGGCCGGGTTTCGAGCGAGATGGCCTGCTCTGCCACGCGCACGACATGGCGGCATGCGTCGATGATCAGCCGGCGCGAGGCCAGCAGCGTCGCCACCTCGTCGAGCCGGAGGAGCCGCTCCTCGCCTTGCGCAATCAGGCGTGCCGCGGGCGTGGTCAGGACCAGGGCGGCGCTGTCGACCTCCGCCATCAGGGCCGGGATCGCGGCCTGGCGTGCTGCGGCCGCGGCCCGGGCGAGCGCCGCGCGCGCTGCTTCGATCTGGAGGCGGCGCAGCGCGATGCCGGCCACGACCAGCTCATGGGCCGCCCGTGACGCGGGCGGCAGGGGCGCTGGATCGAGCGTGGCGAGCCTCGCCTCGGCCTCGTCGAGGCGGCCGATCAGGAGCAGGCGCCGGACCGCGAGATAGCCGGCATGGGCGGCGTTCGCCCGATCGCCCTGCGCTGCCAGCGTGGTCCGCGCGCCTTCGAGCGCCGGCGCCGGCCAGCCCAGGTCGCGCGAGACCAGCGCGATCTCGGCTTCCGCGACGATGCAGCGCGCCCGCGCCACGGCTTCTTTCGGGCCGAAGGCGCGGGCGGCGCTGCGCAGGAGGGTCTTGGCGCGCGCGAGGTCGCCGAGCTGCGCCATGGCGATGCCGCGCAGCGCCAGGGCTGGCGCGTCGTCGCGCAAGGCGACCCGGTTCAGCGCGCCGAGCGGATCGCCCGCCGCCAGCGCCCGCGCCGCGGCCGTGATCAGCGAATCCATCCGAATCCCGCCACACTGGTCACTCCGACCGTTTCGACCTTCGGTCTTAGTCAGAACCAGCCATGAAGGACAGCCACCGGAGACGCAGGCTGGCTCTCACGCGACGTTGCCGTATCGCTCACTCGGCGATCGAGAGCCCAATAAGGCCTGCAAGCGTGCGGCGCCGCCGGACCTGCCGTCGTGGATGAATCGATCTTCGTAATCGCTGAGCCAAAATGCTTTTGGATTGCGGCACGCGATCAGCATTTCGCCTTGATTGTCATCGCGCGACGGTGATCGGTAGATCTTGAAGAAGATCAAGTCGCGCCCGGCAGGCAAGCAAGTATTATCGGTCTCGCTGTCTTCTTGATGGCCGCCGGTCATGCCTAAGACTTCAATCTTGCCATCCTCTGTCGACATGACGAAACGCGAGCGGGCGGCATCCGAAAGGCCCTGCATGGCTCGATTGTGAATCGCCCATGCTTGCTCCAGCGGCACGGCGAAGGCTCGATAGCCTTTCATGTGCCGGCATTGCAGGACGTACTTTGATCTGATGCCCGCCTGTCGGAGCTCCTGGTGCAGAAGGCGCAGGGCGTCTGCATCGTCATTGACCTTGCGAATTATTGGTGTCTGGTTATCGATGCTTACGAAATTCAGCGAAAGCAGCGCTTTGGCGGCGCACTGCACTGGTGCCAGCCATTTATAGTGATGGCAGCGCGCGATATAGCTGCCATCCATGCTCCGTTCCAAGAATTCATCCGGATGCGAGAAGTGGGAGACAATATTAAGATGGACATCCGGCCAGCGCTCATGAAAGAGACAAAGCATTCTGATGAGTTCCTGGTCAAATCGTTGCGGCCGAAAGGCCAGCTCCTTGGTCCCGATGCGCACCATGTTGACGCCAGCTTGGCCACAGGCTTCGAGATAGCAGTAGAGCTTGGCGTTGCCCATGACCATCGGATCGCCGCCGGACAGCAAGACCTCTCGGACAGGAAAACGGCGACGGCCGGTGGCCGGATCGAGCTCTCCTTGCCTGGCCAGCTCGCCATTGTGCGTGATCACGTAGTCGCGCAGCTCTTCTGGTCGGATCCACCCTTTGCCGGTGGTTCGGTTGAAGAGATCGGCACGATAGCAATAGCGGCAATGCGCTGAGCAGGCGATGGCGGCATGGCCGAGCACGATCTCATCGTATTTGTGCAGAAGCTTGCCGGCCAACGATCCGCTTGGCGTATAGCGCATCTGGTTGGACGGATCCGGCTCCCCGGCGAGATTCTCGGTTTCCGCCAATCTCGGCAAGACCAGCGCCAGAATCGCTTGGCTTTGTGGCATCTCGGGAAGCAGCTCGTTGCCGCTGGCATCCCGCAGGCCGGATCCGCAGGCCAGCGCGTGGTAGTAAGGATTGATGCCGAAGACCATCCGCCGATCGACCCGTGCCTGGCTCATCGCGGCAAGCTCCTGGGCGTCGAAGATCTGGGCGAGATAGGCGCTGACCTGCTCCTGCTCGAACCGGCCTCGGGCGATGGGTAGCGCGCTGAGATCCGTTTTCCCAATCGACTTGGGGGCCACAATCAGTTCGCCTGGCACGCATCTAACCCCAACGCGATACAACTGAAGGGTGGTTCTCAGGCGGATACCCAAATATAGCAAGAGGATAAACAGGTCGAGCTGGGGTCACTACGTTGGCGGCCGGCGTGACAGCAAGCGGCACCGCACCTTGACGGCCTCTGACCTCTAGAGTTTTGAGAAGATCCGGTCGAGCGACTTTTGGTCCAGGCGGTAAACTTCAAAGCCGACGGGCGGCGGGTCGAAGAGATCTGCATGCTTATCCGCCAAGATTGCGGCGCCATGATCAGCCGAAATCAGCCATCGCCGCCGCGTCGCCCCCAGAGATTGCAGCAGCTTGAGCCAATCCCATGCTTCCTGGTCGGTCTTCCGCTTTGGAAATGGCAGATAGAGAAATATCGAGCCGTAGTCTTCCCGGCTATAGCGACGCAGGACATTTATCAGAGCCACGGGATTATAGCTCTCGTGCCACCCGGGCGTTCGGTCACCCATTGTTATCGTCATGTTTTTGCCTCCGATTATATGTTGACCGACCCACAAACATTGCGAGAAAAATCGCATATGGATAAGACAAACTCACCTAGTGCCACCCTTGGTCGATCTGAATCTAGCTGGTTTTGCCATGGTCTTCTAATGATATTTAATTGACTGCCAAGTTATTCATTGAAATCTCTTCAATAATTTGCATGTCGATTGCGAAATTTTGGGCAACTCCTGGCGAAGGTGGCATGCAATTTTGCGAAAATGTTTTGAATTTGCGGCAACAATGGCTCATATTGTGTAATTTGCTAGATGCCATGATGGAGCGGAGCGCGTGCCGCAAGTTCAAAAGAAGCTGCTTGGCCTGCTTCAGCAGCTGCGCAAGCCCGAACGTATCTTCATGAAAGACTTCTACAACTGGACGATGTCGAATCCGCCAGTCATCAGCATTCGGACTATTGAGGGATGGCTCAAGCTTGATCGCAAGGCCCATGATGGCAATGTCGATCGGCTGACCCGGTTTTTCTGCGAAAGTGCCGACTATGCCGTGTCGTTACATCGCGATTTCTGGTTCTCGGATGATGAAAAGGCTGCGCCATCCTTGATTTCATTTGATCATGACGAAAAGAGGGTGGACAAATTCGCGGAAGATTTTCTGCCCATTCATCATCAGGCAGCCAAAGCGCTCTGCGGCCATTATTTGCTATATCGCTTCTCGTTTACCAATTCAGGTCTTGTTACGGTTGATCCAATGATCATCTATCCAACAGGCGCCGATGATGACGATCAATACCAATTAAACGTGATCTCGCGACAGCCGTCGATTTATAATGAAGACTATGATGTATTTTCTGGTCACTTGCGGACAGTGGGCAAGCTTTATTGGATAAGCCTGTTCTTTGGGCATCCTTTGGAGCGTCGCGTACAGAATATCTACTTTCCGACCCGAGCTGGGGCGGTCGCGGTTCGATGGGGCATAGCGAGCGGAACATCTGCCAAATTTGAAACTCCGGTGGCGGCTCGGGCCCTGCTGGAAAAGCAGGCCCATGGTCTCAATGGCGACGCGCTAGACCCGCATACGTTCAGCTGGCCAATACCGCCCAGAACGATCCCAAGCGCTGAGATCGACAGTAACTATCTGAGCCGGCTCGCAAATAATCTGGATGATGGTCAGCATCTGCTCATGGTGGACCATGATTTCGATTAGCGCTTCGAGCTGCGGCCCGAGAGCAGGATGATCACGGCGGCGGCAAGGGGGCAGGCCAAGCCGCTCGGAGGCCGATCAGAACTGCCCGCGACGCGCCTCAAGACTCCACGTCGCCCGGCTTGACAGCGCGCTCCGTCGCCGCCGGGGCGAGGTCGGGCGACACCTTCCATGCGCGCAGCTTGTAGACCGTGCCGGGCCGCGGCCGCGGCTGGTCCTCGATCTCGAGCATCCGCCGCTTGAAGGAATGGAGCGGCGTCGCGCGATCGTCGATCCGCACCTCGACCACCGATGGGCCCTCATGGGCGAAGGCTTCGTCGAGCGCCTTGCCGATATCGTCCGGGTGGTCGACGTAGATGCCCTTGAGGCCCAGCCCCTGCGCCGCGGCCGCGTAGCCGGGCACGAAGCTCTGGGTCTCGAGCGAGGAGGACAGGACGTTCTTGAAGAAGATCTCCTGCCAGAGGTCGATCCAGCCGAGCTTGCCGTTGTTGATCACGATGTTCACGATCGGCTGATTGTACTGCGCCTGCGTGGCCAGCTCGCCGATGGTGTAGGAAAAGGCGCCATCGCCGGCGAGCGTGATCACCCGCGCCGATTTGGGCGCGACCGTCGCGGCCCCGATGGCGCCCGGCACCGAGTAGCCAAGGCCACCCTGGCCGCGCGCGAAGATGAACTGGCGCCGAGGCCGCTGCGCCTTCAGATAGCCCGAGATCCAGCCAGCGGCGAAGGACGCGTCGGACACCACGATATCGTCCTCGCCGAGCCGGCTGGCGAGCTCGGCCATGATCCGCGGCGGCGTGATCGGGATCTGATTGGACGCCATCTCGGCGTCCCGGATCGCGTCGCACCGGGCCTTGACCTCGGCGATGCGCGCCTGCCACTCAGGATTGGCGCTGGCGCGGCTATCGCCGAGCGCCGCGTCCAGGGCGCGGATCGTCTCGCGCACGTCGCCGAGCAGGGGCACCGTGGGCCGGAACGTCCGGCCGTGCTCCAAGGGATCGAAGTCGATCGTGATCGTGGCCTGCTCGGGCGTCGGCAGAGTCCAGTTCATGCCGGTGTTCTGGCTCACCTTGGAGCCGCACCAGATCACGAGGTCGGCTTCCTTGATCAGCTCGATCGCGGCCAGCGAGCCCAGCGGGTTGAGCACGCCGGCGGCGTAGTCCCGGGTCTCGGGCACCGCGCCCTTGCCGGAGAGGCTGGTCACCACCAGGCCACCCAGCCGGTCCGCGAACGCCGTCACCGCTTCGGCCGCGCCGGAGCCATGGACGCCGCCGCCGCAGACCAGCGCCGGGCGCCGGGCCCGGCGGATCAGCGCCGCCGCCCGCTCGATGTCGGCGGCTGGCGCCACCGAGCGCAGATAGGGCATCCGGACGCTGCGGTCGTCGATCGTCGCCGGCAGCGCCGCCGGGTCCCAATCGGCGTCAAAGATGTCATGCGGGATGATCAGCGCGACCGGGCCAGGCCGTGGCGCGGTCGCGATCCTGAGCGACGTGCGGAGGAGCTCGGGCAGCGCCGCGACCGACGGGACCAAGAAGGCCTCCTTCGAGCAGGTCTTGAAGAGTGCCAGCTGGTCGAAGCCCTGGCTTGCGACGCCCTTGTCCTTGAGGGGCAGCCAGTCCAGCGGCAGCTCGCCGATGATGCCGAGCATCGGGATCGAGGCATTGAACGCCTCGAGGAACCCAGCGGGCAGCAGGTTCGCGCCAGGCCCCACGGTCACGTCGCAGACCCCCGTCTTGCCGGTCAGGCGGGCGTAGCCATCGGCGGCATAGGCGGCGTTGCGCTCGTCGCGCATCAGGATGTGGCGGATGCGGTCGGTCCGGCGGGAGATGCCGTCATGCAGCGCCGTCGTCTGGCCCCCCGGCATGCCAAAGACATACTCGACCCCCGACTGGGCAAGCATCTCGGCAATCAGATCGCCGATATGGGGCTTTGACTCGGTCATGTCGCTCCCTCGAACAATGCCGCCCGCTGCTGGTCACGGCAGATGGTCTCGATGGCCGGCCGGCGGCAAGGCGCCGCCGGCCGGTCCTCGATCACTTGGTCCAGGATTTCACCAGCTCGTCGTAGCTGATGGTCTGGGGTGCCGGATCCTCGTTCTCCAGCTTGGCGACGGGCGAGCCCGGCTCGTCCAGCCAGACCTGCGGGTCCTGCTCCTCGTTCATCTTCGGGCCGAGGTCGCCCTGGACGCCGGCCCGCTCGAGCCGCTCCAGCACCTGCTCCTGATCGGCGCAGAGCGCGTCGAGCGCTTCCTGCGGGGTCTTGTCGCCCGACAGCGCATCACCGATGTTCTGCCACCAGAGCTGCGCCAGCTTCGGGTAGTCGGGCACGTTGGTGCCGGTCGGCGACCACTGCAGACGGGCCGGCGAGCGGTAGAACTCGATCAGGCCGCCGAGCTTCGGCGCGCGATCGGTGAAGTGCTGGCTTTCGATCGTCGACTTGCGGATGAAGGTCAGGCCGACGTCCGCCTTCTTCAGATCGACCGTCTTCGAGACGACGAACTGGGCGTAGAGCCAGGCCGCCTGGGCCCGGTCGACCGGGGTCGACTTGAGGATCGTCCAGGACCCGGCGTCCTGGTAGCCGACCTTCGTGCCCTCTTGCCAGTAGGCGCCATGCGGCGACGGCGCCATGCGCCACTTCGGCGTGCCGTCCTCGTTCATCACCGCCAGCCCGGGCTCGACCAAGGTCGCGGTGAACGCCGTGTACCAGAACATCTGCTGCGCGATGTTGCCCTGGCCCGGCAGCGGGCCGGCCTCGGCGAACGTCATGCCCTGGGCCGCGGGCGGCGAATATTTCTGCAGCCACTCCTTCGCCTTGGTGATCGCGTAGACCGCCGCGGCATCGTTGGTGGCGCCGCCCCGGGCCACGCAGGACCCGACCGGCTGCGACTTCTCGTTGACCCGGATGCCCCACTCGTCGACCGGCAAGCCGTTCGGCTCGCCCTTGTCGCCCATGCCGGCCATCGACATCCAGGCGTCGGTGTAGCGCCAGCCGAGCGAGGGATCCTTCTTGCCGTAGTCCATGTTGCCGAACACGCCGGTGGCGGGCCCGCCCAGGTAGGACATGTCCCGCCCGGTGAAGAACTCGGCGATATCCTCGTAGGCCGACCAGTTCAGGGGCACGCCCAGCTCGTAGCCGTACTTGGCCCTGAAATCCTCCATGGTCTTCGGATCGGTGAACCAGTCGTAGCGGAACCAGTACAGGTTGGCGAACTGCTGGTCCGGCAGCTGATAAAGCTTGCCGTCCGGACCGGTGGTGAAGCTCGTCCCGATGAAATCATCGACATCGAGCTTCGGGTTGGTCACGCTCTTGCCTTCGCCGGCCATCCAGTCGGTCAGGTTGCGTGCCTGCTGATAGCGCCAGTGGGTGCCGATCAGATCGCTGTCGTTGATGTAGGCGTCGTAGACATTCTCGCCCGACTGCATCTGGGTCTGGAGCTTCTCGACGACGTCGCCTTCGCCGATCAGGTCGTGGGTCACCTTGATGCCGGTGATCGCGGTGAAGGCCGGGGCGAGCACCTGGGCCTCGTATTCATGGGTGGTGATCGTCTCCGACACCACCTTGATCTCCATGCCCTGGAACGGCGCAGCGGCGTCGACGAACCACTGCATCTCGGCCGCCTGCTCCTCCGGCGAGAGCGTGGACAGGCCGTTGATCTCGGACTTGAGGAACTCTTGCGCCTCCTCCATGCCGGCCCAGGCGGCCGGGCCCGATAACGCACTCAAGACAAGACCGATTGCCGTGGTCGATCGTATGGACAACTTCATTGATACCTCCCTGAGACAGCAGACTTTGATGCAAAGTGGCGGGCGCCCATTGCGGCGTGAGCCATGGCGGGCACCCGATCAGACCCAGCGAAACACCGCTGCGGCGAAGATCAGGCAGACGATCAGCGCGCCCCACTGCGACATACCGGCAAGGCCCAGCCAGGCGAGGTTGATGAAGGCCGAGCCGAGAAGCGCGATGAACAGACGGTCGCCGCGGGTCGTCTCGATGCCGAGCAGCCCCCGGCGCGGCGTTTCCGGAAAACGGATCGCGAGAAAGGTGAAGACCAGGAGCAGGCAGGCGATGGTCCAGAAGAACAGGGCGACCGGGAACGTCCAGGCCATCCAGCCGCCCTCGATCAGCTGGCCGGTCCATTCGAAGCCGTCCTCGTCCTGCGGCACCGCCGCGATCAGCGCCGCCAGGATCGCCAGCATGGCCAGCGCGACCAGGCCGAAGCCCATGGCAAGGCGAGAGGATGTCATCACACCCTGCCCAGGGCGAAGCCCTTGGCGATATAGTTGCGGACGAACCAAATCACGAGCGCGCCCGGGATGATGGTCAGGACGCCCGCCGCCGCGAGCGTGCCGTAGTCGAGGCCGGTCGCCGACGACGTGCGCGTCATCGCGACGCCGATGGTCTTGACGTTCACCGACGTCAGCGTGCGGCTGATCAGCAGGTCGACCCAGGAGAACATGAAGCAGAAGAACGCCGCGACGCCGATGCCGGACGCGATCAGCGGCATGAAGATCCGCACGAAGAAGCGACCGAAGGAGTAGCCGTCGATATAGGCCGTCTCGTCGATCTCGCGCGGCACGCCGCGCATGAAGCCCTCCAGGATCCAGACCGCGAGCGGCACGTTGAAGAGGCAGTGGGCAAGGGCCACCGCGATGTGGGTGTCGAAGAGGCCGACCGAGGAGTAAAGCTGGAAGAACGGCAAGGCAAACACCGCCGCCGGCGCCATCCGGTTGGTCAGCAGCCAGAAGAACAGATGCTTGTCGCCTAGAAACGAGTAGCGGCTGAAGGCGTAGGCCGCGGGCAATGCCACGGTCACCGAGATCAGCGTGTTCATCGCCACGTAGATGAGCGAGTGGACGTAGCCCATGTACCAGGTGCTGTCGCCGAAGATCTTGCCGTAGTTCGCCAAGGTGAAGGTGGCGGGCCACAGGCTGACGCTGCTCAGGATCTCGGTGTTGGTCTTGAAGCTCATATTGACGAGCCAGTAGATCGGCACGAGCAGGAACAGCACGTAGGCGATCAAGAGGCCGTAGGAGACGGCCAGCCGCAGCCGGGGCCGTTCGGCCGCGCGGGGCCGTGCGACCGTCGCTGGCAGTACATCGGTAGCCACGCTCATTCCGGCAGGTCCTGTCGGTCGAGGTTGGTCATCACGGTGTAGAAGACCCAGCAGATCAGCAGGATCACGAAGAAGTACATGATCGAGAAGGCGGCGGCGGGCCCAAGGTCGAACTGGCCGATCGCCATCTTCACCAGGTCGATCGAGAGGAACGTCGTCGCCGAGCCGGGGCCGCCGCCGGTGACCACGAACGGCTCGGTGTAGATCACGAAGGAATCCATGAACCGCAGCAGGATTGCGATCAAGAGGACGCCCTTCATCTTCGGCAGCTCGATGTAGCGGAATACCGCCCAGCGGCTCGCCTGGTCGATGCGGCCAGCCTGGTAGTAGGCCTCGGGGATCGCCTGCAGCCCGGCATAGGCGAGGAGCGTGACCAGCGAGGTCCAGTGCCACACGTCCATCACGATCAGCACGACCCAGGCGTCGATCGAGTCCTGACCGATGTTGAAGTCGACGCCGATCTGGCTCAGGAACGCGCCAAGCAGCCCGATATCGACCCGGGCGAAGACCTGCCAGATCGTGCCGACCACGTTCCAGGGGATCAGCAGCGGCAGCGCCAGGATCACGAGGCAGACCGAGGCCCCGATGCCGCGCTTGGGCAGCGTGAGCGCCACCGCGATGCCGAGCGGGATCTCGATCGCGAGGATGATCGCCGAGAACAGGAGCTGGCGCAGCAGCGCCTCGTGCACCCGTTCCGAGGTCAGCACCTCCTCGAACCACTCCAGGCCGACCCAGAAGAAGGCGTTGCTGCCGAAGGTGTCGTTGAACGCATAGTTCACGACCGTCATCAGCGGCAGGATCGCCGAGAAGGCGACCAGCAGGAAGACCGGCAGGACGAGGAACCACGCGCGCTGATTGACCGGCTTGTCCATCAGGCGATCTCCCCCGGCGCCGCGCCGTTGGGCGACGCGCGCCAATCGTCGACATAGATGCCGATCTGGGCGGTGCCGAAGCTGATGCGCGTCGCGCCCGAGGGTACCGGCTCGCCTTCAGGCAGATGGGCGTTGATCTCGGTGCCCCGGAAGTCGGCGCGCACGATGCGCCGGCGCCCGATGTCCTCGACGCGGGTCACCGTGACCGGCAGGTCGCCGGCGGCGTCAAAGCTGACGAAGTCCGGACGAATGCCCAGCTGGACGCGGCCTTGCGGGTTGCCGTAGTCGGCGGCGAGCGCGATCGCGTGGCCCGCGACGGTCGCCGTTTTCCCCCGCACCTCGGCCGGCAGCAGGTTCATCCCCGGCGAGCCGATGAAGTAGCCGACGAAGGTATGCTCGGGCGCCTCGAACAGCTCCTGGGGCGTGCCGGTCTGCACCACCCGGCCGTCGTGCATGACGACCACCTTGTCGGCGAAGGTGAGCGCTTCGGTCTGGTCGTGGGTCACGTAGACCATGGTGTGGCCGAACTCGCGATGGAGCGACTTCAGCTGCGTTCTGAGCTCCCACTTCATGTGCGGGTCGATGACCGTGAGCGGCTCGTCGAACAGGATCGCGTTGACGTCCTCGCGGACCATGCCGCGGCCCAGCGAGATCTTCTGCTTGGCATCGGCGGTCAGCCCGCGCGCCCGACGATCGAGGACGCCGGCCATGCCGATCATCTTGGCGATCGCCTCGACGCGGCGCTTGATGTAAGCGCCGTCCATGCCGCGGTTGCGCAAGGGAAAGGCGAGGTTCTGGCGGACGGTCATCGTGTCGTAGACCACCGGGAACTGGAACACCTGCGCGATGTTGCGCGCGGTCGTCGGCGCCTCGGTGACATCGACCGAGTCGAACAGGATGCGCCCCTGGCTCGGCTGCCGGAGGCCTGAGATCAGGTTGAGGAGCGTGGTCTTGCCGCAGCCGGACGCGCCCAGCAGCGCGTAGGCGCCGCCGTCGTCCCAATTCAGGTTGATGGTCTTGAGGGCGTAGTCGGCCTCGCTCCGCGGATGCGAGAGATAGCTGTGGGCGACGTTCTCGAGCGTGATCCGGGCCATGCGCGTCCCCTCAGGCCGCCATCGCATAGGCGGCAGGCGCGGCGAGCTTGCCCGCGACGTCGAAAAGATAGAGGTAGCGCGTCTCCAGGAAGACGCCGACCTCGCTGTCCTGCGGGATGTCGTGGACCCCATGCAGCAGGGCGACCCAACGGTCGTCGCCGTGGTGCAGATGCAGATAGGTCTCCGAGCCCGTGATCTCGGACACGCCGACGGTGCACGGCAGCTCGATCGCGCTGCCGGTATGGACGTTGAGACCGAGATGGTTCGCGCGGAAGCCCGCCGAGTAATCGCCATCGGGCAGACCGGCGAAGACGCCATCGGCAGGTGCATTGACGCCGCGGCCGAAGGTCAGGCGGTGGCCATCCTTGCGGACGCTCGTGAAGTTCATCGGCGGGTTGGAGAAGACCCGTGCCGTGACGATGTCGCAGGGCTGGCGATAGACGTCGAGCGTCGGCCCGAACTGGGCGATCCGACCTTCCCAGAGGGCCGCGGTGTTGCCGCCGAGAAGCAGCGCCTCCTCGGGCTCGGTGGTGGCGTAGACGAAGATAGCGCCGGACTTCTGGAAGATCCGGGGCAGCTCGGCGCGCAGCTCCTCGCGCAGCTTGTAGTCGAGATTGGCGAGCGGCTCGTCGAGCAGCACGAGGCCGGCATCCTTGACCAGCGCCCGCGCCAGGGCGCAGCGTTGTTGCTGGCCGCCCGACAGCTCCAAAGGCAAGCGCTCCAGATAGGGCGAGAGCTTGAGCAGATCAGCGGTCTGCCGGACCTTGCGGTCGATCTCGTCGCGGGCTTGTCCGGCGATCCGCAGGGGCGAGGCGATGTTCTCGTAGACGCTCATCGAGGGGTAGTTGATGAACTGCTGGTAGACCATGGCGACGCCGCGGTCCTGGACCCGGACGCCGGTCACGTCGCGGCCGTCCCAGATGACCCGCCCCTCGCTCGGCGCATCGAGGCCGGCCAGCAAGCGCATGAGCGTGGTCTTGCCGGCGAGGGTCGGCCCGAGCAGCACGTTCATCGTGCCCTTCTCGAGCGTGAGGTCGGTCGGGTAGATGTGGGTCTGGCCACGGACGCGCTTGGCGACGCCCTTGAGCTCAAGCATGCCGGGCCTCGGCCAGCTGCACCGCCGGGCGCGCACGCTCGGCCGTCCCGGCCTGCGCGAGCGCCGCCGAGATCGCCTGAAAGCGCGCGAATTTCGCGCGATGCGGTGCGCCCCGCGCCTGGTCGACCTCATGCCGCCGCGCGATCCCCGTCATCGCGTTAATCGCGTCCGGCAAGGTGGCATGGGCCCCGACCGCGTTGGCCGTGCAGATCGCCACGCCCAGCGCGCCGAACTCCGAGCCGACCGGCACCTCGACCGGTTGATCCAGAATGTCGGCGAACAGCGCCGACCAGCAATGGCTCCGCGTGGCGCCGCCAGTCAGGCGGATGAGCTCGACCGGCGCGGCGTCGCTGCCCGAGAGCGCCTTATCGATGTCGACCTTGTGGGCAAAGACGATCCCCTCGAACACGGACAGCATCATGTCGTCGAAGCTCGTCTGCGCGCTCAGGCCGAGAAAGCCTGCCTGCGCGCCACCCGGTCCGCCGAACAGATAGGGAAAGAACATCGCCGTGCTCGGCTGGCCGATGCGGCGGGCGACGGCTGCGTTCACGGTGCCATAGATTGCCGCGACTTCATCCTCCGGCTTGGCATCGCCGTATGCGAGCACGGTCTTGACCACCCATTCGAGATTGCTCGCCGACGTGGCCGAGCCTTCGACCGCGAGGTAGCCGCCCAGCGGATAGGGAAACTGGAGCATCGGGGCAATGTCGAGCTTGGGCGTCGCATGGAGGGTCGTCGCGATCGAAAACGTGCCGGCGACGACGTTCATCTCCTGCGGCCGGGTGATGTTGGCGGCCAGCGCCGACGCGCTCATATCGACCGTGCCGCGCACCACCGGCGTGCCCGGCAGGAGCCCGGTCAGCCGTGCCGCCGCCGCCGACACCTTGCCGGCGACCTCGTTGGAAGGACCGATCTCCGGCAGCTTCGGCAGCCAGTCCGCCATGCCAAGCAGCCGCAGGGCATCTTCGGCGTAATGCCCGGCGCCGACATTCAAAAGGCCGGCGCTGCCAGCATCGGTGAAGTCGGTCGAGAAGTCGCCGCAGAGCTGGGTCCGCAGAAAGTCCTTGCAGAACGAAACCCGGAACGTGCGCGCCAGGACCTCCGGCTCATGGCGTTGCAGCCAGGCGAGCAGGGCCAGGCTCTGGCCGGGCCACACCCGCTGCTGGATCATCCCTTCAACCTGGGGCGTCAGGCCCGCGGCGGCCCATTCGGCCATGAGGGCGAGCGTGCGGCTGTCGGTCGAGACGATGCCGGGCCGGACCGGCCGGCCCGCACGGTCGACCAGATAGAGGCCGCTGCCATAGCCCGAGACGCCGATCGCGGCGACGTCGCCGGGCGCCACCCCCGCCATCTCAAGCAGCGACTGCACGGCGCGTGCCGCCGCGCCCCACATAAAGTCGGCGTCCCGCTCGGTCCAGCCGGGCCTGGTGAAGATCATCACGTTGCGGCTACGGGCGCAGGCGAGTTCCGTGCCGGCAAGGTCGAAGAGCGCGGCCTTGGTCATCGTGCCACCGGCATCGATGCCGATCACGTACTTCCCCATGACGTCCTCCCTGGCCGGGTCTTCTCCTAGGAGACTCGCCAGCTTGTCATTACAGGTCAGGTTACGTGGCGCCAGAGATCTGTCAAGAACCGATTCGTATCGGCCTTCGCTCAAGATCTCGTGAAATAACCATGGGTAAAGCAGGCTATTTCGGCCGGCAGGAAAAAACGGCAATGCATTATGGCTCGGCCATCTTGTCATAACAAGTTTGCGCAGGCAGTCTTGGCGCAAATGAGTTGCATGTGAAGGGGAGGACACATGCGCGCACGATCCGAGGTGCTCGACCGGCTGCGTGCTGGCAACGCGCCCGAGGTCCTCATCATCGGTGGCGGCATCAACGGGGTCGGCACCTTCCGCGACCTCGCCGCGCAGGGCGTGCCGGCACTGCTGGTCGAGGCGGGCGACTTCGCCTCCGGCACCAGCGCCGCCCCGTCACGCCTGATCCATGGCGGCTTGCGCTACCTCGAGACCGGCGAGGTGGCGCTGGTGCGCGAATCGCTGACCGAGCGCAATCTGCTGCTCAAGAACGCCTGCCACGTCGTCCATCCGCTGCCGATCTGGGTCCCGCTCCGCAGCTGGCTCGGCGGCTCGCTCAGCGCGCTTGCCCGCTTGCTCCGGATGACGCGCACGCCGGGGCGCAAGGGCGCCATTCCGGTCAAGCTCGGTCTGATGCTCTACGACGTCTTCGGCCGGCACGAGCAGACCATGCCCGACCATCGCCTGCTGACCGCCCAGGCCGCGCGGGCCGAGGTCGCGGGGCTTTCGCCCACGATCAAGGCAGTAGCGGAGTACTACGACGCGCGCATTACCCATCCCGAGCGGCTGGTGCTGGAACTTGTGGCAGACGCCGAGGCGGATTGCCGGGAGGCGCTGGCGATCCCCTATCTTGCCGCCGGACCGCTGCAGGATGGCAAGGTGACCTTGACCGACCGGCAGAGCGGCGCAAGCTTTGCGGTTGCGCCGCGCCTCGTGGTCAACGCCTCGGGCGCCTGGGTGGACCAGGTGCAAGGGCAGCTGGGCTTCACCGGCCGGTTGATGGGCGGTACTCGCGGCTCGCACCTGGTGGTGCGCAATGCGGCCCTTGCCGCCGACCTGCATGGCAAGATGCTCTATTTCGAGACCGAAGATCAGCGGGCAGCGCTGATCTACCCGCTCCGCGGCGATCTTTTGTTCCTCGGCACCACGGACATCAGAAGCGACGATCCCGGCGACAAGCTCTGCACCGAGGCCGAGATCGACTACCTGTTCGACAATCTCCGGCTCATCCTGCCCGGGGCGCATCTGGCGCGCGGCGACATCGTGTTCGCGGTGGCCGGCGTGCGGCCGCTGCCCAGGACGGAGGTCGACGCCACCGGAGCCATCAGCCGCGACCATCGGATCGATCGCTTTCCGCCAGGCCCCGGCCGGCCGTTCGACACGCTCACGCTGGTCGGCGGCAAATGGACGACCTATCGGGCCTTCGCCGAGCAGGCCGCCGATGCCGTGCTGGCCAAGCTGGGGCTGGCCCGGCAGATCGCGACGCGCTCCCTGCCGATCGGCGGGGCGCAGGGCTTGCCGTTCGAGCGCAGCCAGCGGGCCGCCTGGATCGGAGCGCTCGCCGCGGCGACCGGCCTGTCCGAGGACCGCTGCGCCACGTTGGCCGCGCGCTATGGCAGCCGGGCGCGACTGGTCGCCGAAGCCGAGGCGGCCGACCCCTCTCGCTGTGCCGTGCTCGAAGACTACACGCCGGCGGAGCTGACCCTGATCTGCCGGCACGAGCGCGTGACGCGGCTCGAGGACATCGTGTTGCGGCGCACGCTCATGGGCTTCGAGGGCCGCATCACCGAAGCGACGCTGCGCGCGGTCGCGCGTATCGCCGCCGCGACTCTTGGCTGGAGCGAGGACCGGCTGGCGGCCGAGCTGCACGACGCCGCAGAGCTTTTGCGCAATCGGCACCGCGTGCCCGGGCTCGACCCAGGCGCCTTCGCCTTAACGGGAGAGGCCGCTCTTGGACCAGCGCAGCTTAGCGACGCTTGAAGCCCGGCTGCGGGCGACCGGCTGCGCCACGGCCGCGCCCCTCTGGTCCAAGGTCAAGTCATCGCTCACCGCGCTGATTCGCGACGACGGGCTGAAGGAGCACGACCGGCTGCCGTCGGAGGCGGCGCTCTGCCGGATCTTCGGCGTGTCGCGGAGCGTGGTGCGCGAAGCCCTGTCGCAGATGGTGAACGAGGGCCTGATCTACCGCCTCCAGGGCAAAGGCGCGTTCGTCCGCGGCCGGCGCGAAGACCAGGATTTCGTCGGCTCGACGGTGGGCTTCAGCGGCGAGCTGGCGGAGCAGCACCGGAATGTGAGCCGGCTCATCGTCCGCCAGGACGTCGCTGCGCCCTCGCCGCGCATTCGCCGGATGCTGCAGCTCGAGAGCGGGCAGCGGGTCGTGGCGATCGACCGGGTGCTCTCGGTCGACGGCATCGCGCGCGCGATCGTCCGGTGGTGCATGGTCGAATCGATGGTGCCCGGTCTGGAGACGCTGTCCCTCGACAATCGCTCGCTCTACGACACGATCGCCCGTCAGTACGGGGTGCGCTTGATCCGCGCGGAGCGCTGGATCGAGGCGCTGTCGCTGGGCTCGGAGGACGCCGCGCTGCTCGGCGTCAATCCGGGCAAAGCCGCGCTCTATGTCGAATCCGTCGCCGCAGGGGCCGATGGTATCCCAATCGAGTACTACACGGCCGTCTACCTGACCGACCGCTCGCGCCTGCACATCCTGGTGGCGTCGCCCTGAAGCACCTGTCAAAGGGCTGGCGGAACTCCATCAAGGGCCGCCCGATGACCAGATCGAATGATGGAAGCCTCTCAAAGGGGCAGCTGCGGCTGATCGTTCATGAGCCAGGCGATCTGGTTGCCGCCGCCGACACCGTTGATGCCATCGCCGACGGGCGCTTGACCGCGGCATGGGCGGGTGCTGGTTGATTCGCGAAGCGAGACAGCGCCTTCAACATGTTCTCCACGGTGCCATTCAGGCCAGATATCGGAGAGTATCTCGCCTGGATGTATCAAGGGGGCGGGCTCGAGCTGTCGCGGGAGCTGTTTCACGCGCATGGAGTCCACAATGTTCCTTGCGCCATCATCCCACATAGGAGACCTGTGCGCGGATGAGGAATTATGGTTCCAAATCATGTAGATAGCTAA
>CADEGR010000060.1:0-9701 GCA_902826935.1 uncultured Alphaproteobacteria bacterium
GGAGGACCTCATGCCAGGCTCCTCACGCCGCCGGCGCATTTGGCTGCATCCTCACTGATCACCCGGCCATCGTCGCGGCAGCGTGCCGCCGGCTAGCTCTTCGGCATCAGCGACTCGGTCGGCCGCGAACACGCCAACAACCAATGCTCGTTTGCCATGACCAATGCTATCCGCCATGGCGATCCGTTGAATCATCTACAATTCGCCCAGACGCTGACGATTGCCAATGGTCATTCCTCCCATCTCAGCTGGCGACCTGCTCTGCCCGGGACGGCCATCCGTCGATGGCGCAACCAGGGCTGGGCCATTGCCGCGCCACGCCATTGGTGCGCCAGGCCATGGCGACTGTTCTGCGTCTGCCATGGCCCAAGTCGGTCTTCGGGACAAATCCGGCAGCTCGGACCCTTCGGCGGTTCGTGGCGGCACCAGCGGTTGACGCTCCTGCCGCCATTCGCAGCGCCACCCAAGTGGCTCAAGCTCGATGCTGGCACGTGCCGCCGGCTGCCAGGATCGGCGCTTGTGCTATGGTGCGATGGCAGCAAACGGCAGTGACGGAGGCGAGGGACGAGCATGCGCGCGGTGCATCCGGCGACGAGCCCTTATCAGCAGCATCTGGACCGCAACGACGCGAACCATGCGCCGCTTACGCCGCTCAGCTTCCTGGCTCGGACGGCGGCGATCCATCCGACGCGCACGGCCGTGATCTATGGCGACTGGCGGGCCGACTACCAGACCCTCCTGGCGCGCTCGCGCCGGCTCGCCTCGGCCCTGATCAAGCATGGCGTGCAGCCCGGCGACACCGTGGCCGCGATGCTGCCGAACGTGCCGGCGATGCTGGAGGCGCATCATGGCGTGCCCATGGCCGGCGCGGTCCTGAACGCGCTCAACATCCGGCTCGAGCCCGACACGATCGCCTACATCCTCGACCACGGCCAGGCCAAGGTGCTGCTCACCGATGGCGAGTTCAGCGGGGCGGTTCGCGCGGCGCTGGCCGAGAGCAAGGTCAAGCCGTTGGTGATCGACGTCGCGGATCCACTGCTCGGCCAGCTGGGCGACCGGCTGGGCGTCCTGACCTATGAGGAGCTGCTGGCCGAGGGCGATCCCGCCTTCGCCGGCTATCTGCCGGCCGACGAGTGGCAGGCGATCGGCCTCAACTACACCTCGGGCACCACCGGCCGGCCCAAGGGGGTCGTGGTCCACCACCGCGGCGCCTATCTGAACGCGATCGGCGACATCCTGGTCTGGGGCATGGGCATGCACCCGGTCTACTTGTGGACCTTGCCGATGTTCCATTGCAACGGCTGGTGCTTTCCCTGGGCGATCTGCCTGCAGGCCGGGACCCATGTCTGCCTGCGCAAGGTCGACAGCGCCTCGATCTACGCCGCCTTCGCCGAGCATGGCGTGACCCATCTGTGCGGTGCCCCGATCGTGATGGGCATGATCATCAACGCCACGGCCGAGCAGCGCCGCCCCTTCAGCCAGCCAATCGCGATGATGACCGCGGCCTCGGCGCCACCGGCTGCGGTGCTGCAGGCGATGGCCGAGCTCGGCATCAAGGTGACCCATGTCTATGGCCTGACCGAGGTCTATGGCCCGGCCACGGTCTGCGCCTGGCAGGCGGCCTGGGACGCCCTGCCGCCGACCGAGCAGGCCGCCAAGCTCGCCCGCCAGGGGGTGCCCTATCCGGTCCTGGAAGGCCTCGAGGTCATGGATCCGGAGAGCATGACGCCGGTGCCGCGCGACGGCGCCACGATCGGCGAGATCATGATGCGCGGCCATGACGTGATGAAGGGCTATTTCAAGGACCCGGGCGCCACTAAAGCCGCGTTCCGCGGCGGCTGGTTCCACACCGGCGACCTCGCGGTGATGCACGACGACGGCTATGTCGAGATCAAGGACCGCTCCAAGGACATCATCATCTCGGGCGGCGAGAACATCTCCTCGATCGAGGTCGAGAGCGCCCTCTATCGCCATCCGGCGGTGCTGGAGGCGGCGGTGGTCGCCCGGCCCGATCCCCGCTGGGGCGAGACGCCTTGCGCCTTCGTCACCCTGAAGGCCGGCCAGACGGTGAGCGAGGCGGCGCTGATCGAGCATTGCCGCGGCCAGCTGGCGCATTTCAAATGCCCGAAGACGATCGTCTTCACCGAGCTGCCCAAGACCTCGACCGGCAAGGTGCAAAAGGCCGTGCTGCGCGCCCAGGCGGCCGCGCTCTGACGAACGCCGCGACGCTCAGCGGCGCGGCGCGCGGCTCGGGCCGGCCTCGGCCATGGCGTGCAGGCCGCGCAGGGCATTGCGGGCCGGCCTGAGCCCGCCGTCCCGGCGCTGCCAGAAGGCGGCGCCCTGGCCGGTGGCATAGGCGCTCTGCTCGGCGATCCGGGTGGCCTTGGTCAGCCGCTTGTGGATCAGATATTCGACCTTGCCCTCGGCGTTCAGGATCACGGTCGAGCCGCCCAGGAGCCGGTCGGGGCCGCGGCCCGGCTCGGCGATGAAACGCTCCTGGACGATCTCGGCGATCAGGCCGAAGCGCACGCACAGATCCTCGCTCACCCGCCGGAGCGGCCGGATCGAGGCGATCCGGGGCGGCCCGACCCGATCGCCGGCCAGCGCCGGATCGCCGGGCAGGGCCAGCCGGAACCCGGGCGCATGCTCGGGCCGGGTGGCAAAGCGGCCGAGCGCTGCCGCCTGGCGCTCGAGCTCGTCGGCCGCCGGCGCCTGGCGCGGATCGCCGCCCAGACGCAGCTGCTCGAAATGCAGCTCCGGGATGGTCAATGGATCATCCGGCGCCGACCATAGCAGCACGTCCTCGGCCAGATTCGGCACGTCCAGCGGGGCGATGCAACGCTTGGCGAAGGCCTCGATCAAGGCGTCGCGATAGCCATAAGGATCGTCCGGCACCAGGTCGGCATCGGCGGTGATCATGGCGCGTAGATAGTCGCCGAAGGTGATGTCGACCGGCGGGCAATAGTCGATCGCGCGGATCACGATGTTGAGGAACTGGCGCGCCAGGCTGCGCGCCTTATCGGCCAGGAGCTGGGCCAGGGTCGGATCGATCGCGCCGGCGCTCGGGCGATAGCGCTGGGCGAGGTCGCACAGTGCCTTGGTCTTGCGCTCGAACACGATGTTGAAGGCGTCGAACACCGCCTGGAGCAGCACCTTGCTCAGCTCGTGGGGCGGCAGGCCCGGATCGAACACGGCAGCCGGGTCGGCGGCCGCGAGGTTGGCGCAGGCGCTGCGCAGCGGGCCGTCGCGGCCGGTGGTATGGCCGAACTGGCGCGCGACCGCGGTCAGGAGGACGTCGCGGACCGGCTGATCCGGCTGGCTGCGCCTGAAGGCCTGCTCGACCATGGCGGGATAGTCGAAATGCATGAACACCGCGACCAGGTCGGCGAACGCCTCGTGGAAGGCCAGGACCTCGGGATTGCTCGGCACGGTGAAGCTGCGCCGCATGCCATCCAGCAGCGCATGGGTGGTCTCATGCACGATGATGTCGTGGGACAGGCAGGTATAGACGCGCCCGCCCATCCGATTGCGGCCGGTGACCGGCTGGCGCGCGTCATAGTAGCCGAACTGCAGCTCGCCGCGGTCGCGGTCGTAGTACGCGTTCTCCTCGTTGCTGGCATGTGGCCGGATGCGCAGGCGCAAGCGGCCGTCGGCCGGTGGCGTGAAGCCCCAGACCGGATCGCGCCCGAGCGCCGAGCGAAAGGTCTCCCAGGTCCGCATGACCACGGCGAAGGTCATCTGCTGATGGAAGGCGCTGTCGCCGAGCGACGGCGTGCGGCCGCCGCTCAAGAGCGCCGAGCGGCTCTCGAGGTCGAGCGGCCGACGCAGCTGGTCGGCGCTGTCGTCGAGATCGAACACCTCGACGATCCGCCCGGACGGCCCCGGCGCCAAGGGCTCGAAGCGAAGCTTGATGGTGGCGACATGGCCATCCATGGCGCTGGCCGAGGGATCTTGCGTGTAGATCCGCAAGGGCCGGCTGGTGGGCGGCTCGTCATCCGGGAACCGCTCCACCGCTACCGGGTCCTCGTCGCCGCTCTGCCAGGGCCGCAGACCATCAGCAAACCGCAGGAAGTCCTGGTCGATCTCGAACCAGTCGTCGCCGACCTCGGCGCCCGGCATGACCGGCCACCTCAACCGATGCCGCGCAGCGCGCTGACCAGCGACTGGCCGAGCCGGGCATAGGCTGCGGCGTCGAGGCCGTTGCCATGCGGCAGGCCGCCATTGGCCAGCGACCGGCCGCCATCGCCTGCACCAGCGCCAAACAGCGGCGTATCGTACTGCGCATCGGCGCAATCGAGCTCAGGCGACTGGCGCCGGTTTGGACCAAGGGTATCGAGGATCGCCTGAAGGACATCGCGATGGCGCCGCCCGACCGAGCTGCCGAGCAGCGGCACGACCACGCGGGTGAAATCGCCCTGCCCTTCACTCTCCCAGGCCACCTCGTCGGAGCGGCAGGCCGAGAACACGACCTGGCGCATCTGGTTGCGGCCGAGGCTGCGGGAAGCCACGCGCCGGCCGCCCCCACGAAAGGCGCGATGGCGCGCATTCATCTCGGGCGTGGCCCGCAGATAGCGAGCCCGCGAGCCGGGCCTGGCGCCATGGCCTGGCCCCACCGCAAGCCTGGTGTTGGTGCCGGAGTGGCAGCAATCGAAGAAGCAGGTCAGCGCAACGCCATCCGGCAGGCCTGCGAACAGCTCGGCGAAATCATCGTCGACGACGAAGGCGCCCTCGGCGAAGTCGATCGGACAGATCGCCTCGTCCTTGCCGTCCTCGTCCTCATCCGAATTGGGATCCTCGAGCTGGGTGCCATGGCCGGAATATTGCAGCACCAGGTGATCACCGGCGCGGCTGGTCTCGATCAGCGCCCTGAGCTGGCCGAGGATCGAATCGCGCCTGGCCGCGTCCTCGAGCAGCGTGGCCGTCTCGAAGCCCTGCTGGGCCAACGTGCGCGCCCAGAGCTGGGCGTCGGCCACGCAGCCCAGCAGAGGTGCGGTCGGATAGCTGTTGATGCCGATGCAGAGCGCCCGGCGCCGGCCGCCGGCGGCGCCATTGGCCGAGATGGCGGGGGCCGATGGCAGGAAGGTGGCCGGCGCCGAGGGCAGGCTTGGCGGCGGGGTCATGGCCAGGCTCGGCGCCGGTCCGAGATCGGTCCAGCCTTGCGCCGCCAGCCGTTCCGGCCAGGGCGGCGGCAGATCGTCGATCGGCCGGCGGAGGACGACCGTCCGCGCCAGATCGCGCGCCACGCCGGTGAACTCCTGGGCCAGCGGCTCGTGATTGAGCCGGAGCACCCGGCGCAGCACCGCGTTCATGGTCGCCGGATCGTCGTCGAAGCCGCCATGGGTGGTTGCCTGGGAGGCGTTGGGACCGCTGCCGGCAGCGGTCCTCGACCAGATCACCGAGCCGCCGATGGCCGAACTCTCGCCCGACAGGCCAAAGGCGGGGCGCATGTCCCGATCGGCATGCAGCGATTCGTCGAGGCCCAAGATCGGGGTTCGCTCCTCCGGCTCCAGCGCATGGTAGATCATGTAGAGCAGCGACTTGCCGTAGATCCCGAGCAGGCTGTCGTCGAGCTCGAAGTCCTTGGCCATGGTGAAGATGGTCAGCTGATCCAGCTGCTTGCCCATCACCGGCTGGAGCCGTGCCTTGAACTCGTCGATCCGGATCGCCGGTGCCAGCAGGCTCAAGGTCTTGAACGAGACCGCGTGGTTCTTCAGCACCGCGGGCACGAACCAGGAGTGGAAGATCGAGCCAGCGCTATGGCCAACCGCATGCAGCTCGACCGGCCGGTCCTTGATCTCAGCGAGCAGCTGGTGCAGCTGCCGGACAGCGAAGTCCGTGGCGCCGCCAGGCTGCATGCCCTGAGCTGCTGCATGCTTCATCTGGGACCAGAGCGCAACGCCACCCCAGTGATGCGCCGCAGCCTCGATTAGACCATTCGTGACCGACCAATCGAGCGCCCGCCCGCCTGGCAGCAATTCGCGGTTGCGCGAAAGCATCTGGCCAATGGTCTCGAGGAGGCCGGTCTCCCAGACGAAGAAGACCGGATAGACATCATTGGCGAGCCACCAGTCGATCTGGCGGAGCGCGATGGCAAGGCCGGCCTCCTCGTCGACCAGCCCGCCATGGGCGAAGAACATCAAGCGCAGCGGCTTGCGGTCGCCCAGCTCGCCGGCAAATTTCTTGATGTGCTCGGCAAAGATCCGGTGCACCTCCGCCTCGCTCGTCGCGAACTGGCCACTATTGCCGCCGAGCACGCCGTTGCGTGAGTTGATCACATGCTGGCGCAGCTTCAGCCGGTCGGCCGACGAGAGCGCCGCGCGCGGGCTGGCGGTCCGGGCAGCGCGGGCGGCCATGGGCGCGGGCGTGCTGTCCACGCCATCGTCGGGCTCGACGTCCGCCGGCTCGTTGACCACGGGCCCGCCCTCGATCAGCTTGCGGACCGCCTCCAGGCTCTGCTTGTCATAGGTCAGCGCGTCGCCGTCGCCGCGGGCGCGCCGCGCGCCAGCCGCGCGCTCGCCCCGGCGGGCGGCGACCTCGGCCAGGAAGCTCAGCCGGTCGATGCCCGTGCCTGGGCAGCTCTTGGCCGACATCTCGTTGTGGAAGCGCACCGCCTCGATGCCGAGCTCGAACTTGTCGAGCAGCCAGGCGGTCGCCTTCAGCAACGTCTCCTTCTGGCCGCCGCCGAAGACATCGCGGCCGTGATCGAAATCGCCGACCGTCTCGATCATGAACGGGCCGGCCAGGCTGTCGCCGTTGAAGCTGCGGGCGCTGGCCGGCGGCTGGTTCCAGTTGCGGCCGGTCCAGACGAAGCCTTCCGGGTCGATCGTGGCGTGCTGGGCGAGGTCGCTCCAGCCGTTGGTCCGGGTATGGAACCGCCACATCGCCTCGACCGATTGCAGGCCTTGCCAGTCGCGATGGCTGGGGCGCCAGGTATGGTGGACATGGACCGCGCGGATGCCGCGCTTCCAGGGGAAGCTGTCGACCAGGCGAGCGAAATCCGTGACGGTCAGGCGGACGAATCGGGTCATGGCAATCACCTCAAAGCAAAGACATGCAGCAATCGATCGATGGCGCGACGGCGGCTAAGATGGTCTCTCGGACATGCCCTCCAGCCGGGCCATGGTGCCCATGAACAGCCGCTCGCTGAAGCCGAAGACCAGGGCGACCAGCGCCACCCAGGCGAGATCGTCGCCGAAGGTGAACAGGCCGCCGCGCAGCACGACCACGGCCAGCACGCCGGACGCCATGCCGATGATCGGCCGGAACAGCGTGCGCAGGTAGCCTTCATACTCATTCGGCACGCGGCCCTGCAGGGTGAAGCTCAACAGGCCGCTGAGACAGGCGCCGATGCCGCCGAAGGCCGCCGCCAGGAGCAGCACCCGGAAGGCCTGATCGATCAGCGGGCTTCTGGCCGGCACCTCGGCCGACGCCGTGAAATGGGTGAACAACGTCTCTGCCAGCTGGTCGTCGGACCAGAACAGGCCGCCCATGAAGGCGGTCAGCGCCATCAGCGAGAGACCGAGGATGAGGGTCGCATCGCGCACCCGCTCGCTGCCGCGGAACAGCTCGATGATCGAGGCACCCAGGCGCGCCTTGAGGCCGACCAGCCTGACCAGGCGGCGCGCGGCCGGCTCCTCGGAAGCCGCGATCTTGTCCAGCTCGCTCAGCATCGGCGTGCCGGCGGCCTCGGGCAGGCTGATCGTGACCTCGGCCTTCAGCGCTTCCAGCGCCAGATCGAGCCGATCCTCGGCGAGCCGCATCATGATCTCGCATTCGACGAAGTTGATGCGCTGCATCACCCGCTCGAACGGCGCGCAATCCGCCAGCATCTGCGCCGCCTGCTGCAGCTGGTCCTGGAGCCGCTGGCGCAGATCGCCGCTCATGCCGGCGAGCGCCGCGTCCGGCAAGGAAGCGAGCAGGACGCCCAGCCGGTCGATCTTGGCATCCAGCTCGTATTCGAGCGCAAAGTTGTCGGCGAAGTTGGTCCGCCACCATGAATTCCGGGTCAGCCGGCGGAACTGCCGGCCGAGATCAGCGGCCCGGTCGTCATTGGCGGCGCGGGCCGGCGGCGCGCCAGTCTTGGCCGCCGCCGGCGCAGATGGCTCGGACATGGGCGTCACCAGCCCGAGGGTGGGCGCCCCGCTCACTGCCTGCTCGGTCATGGACCTCACCTTTCGCCGCATGATGGCGGCTGCTGGGATCGGCCGATCCTAGACCTCGACATGACCACAGGTTGTGAGCTGGCTCACACCCTCAGACGGTAGTTTGACCCAGGTGAGAGGGTCAGGCCGGAACCAGCAAGGCGGCCGCTTCGGCCTCGTCGAGCGCCGGCGGCCGCTCGGTCGGCGGCTCGACCTCGATGAACCGGCCCTCGGCGCCGGCGGCCAGGATCGCGGCCATCAGGGCGGTGACATGGAGCGCCAGGCCGGCGCTCAGGCGATGCGGCCGATCCTCGCGGATCGCACGAGCCAGCTCGGCCAGACCGAGGCCGCGATCATTGGCGGTCGTCGGCGCGGCGGCCGGCCAGTTGAGCTGGCCGAAGACGAGATGATCGGTCTCGATGCGCTGCCAGTCGGCCTCGCGGGTGCCCAGCTCCAGCGCGCCATGCATGAAGTTGGGATCGGGCACGCGCAGGCTGCCCGCCGTGCCGTAGAGCTCGAACGGGCGATGGCCGTTGCGCGCGATGTCCCAGCTGGTGCCGAACATGATCTGCGCGCCGGCCGCGAACTGGAGCAAGGCGAGCGCCGTGGTCGGCGTGGCGACCGGAATGGTCTCGCCCTGGAAAGGTCCGGGCGCGCTCACCAGCCGCGTCGGCGAGGCGGTGCCGGTCAAGGCGCCGACCCGGGCGACGGGGCCCAGGAGCTGGACCAGCTGGGTCAGGTAGTAGGGGCCAATGTCGAACACCGGCCCGCCGCCCGGCTGGAAGAAGAAGCCGGGATTGGGATGCCAGTGCTCCATGCCGCGCGACAGGAAGAAGGCCGTGCCGGCGATGACCTGGCCGATCGCGCCCTCGTCGATCAAACGGCGCGCCTCGCGCGATGCCGCCCCCAGGACCGTGTCCGGCGCGGCCGCGATCCGCAGGCCCTGCCGTTCGGCCAGCTCGACCAGCGCCTTGGCGTCGGCGAGGCTCGTGGCGAGCGGCTTTTCGGTGTAGACGTGCTTGCCGGCCTCGAGCGCCGCCTTGCTGACCTCGGCATGGACCGCCGGCACGGTGAGATTGAGGACGATGTCGATCCGGTCGTCCGCCAGCAGCTCGGCCGGGCTCAGCGCCCTGAGGCCGTAGCGCTCGGCCACCACCGCCGCCGCCTCGGGCCGGAGATCGGCGCAGGCCTGCAGCTCGATGTCGCGAAAGCGCGGCGCGTTCTGGCAATAGATGTCGGCGATCACGCCGCAGCCGATGATGCCAACGCCTTGGCGCCTCATCGGCCGGCCTCCCAACCCTGCATGGTCGCGATCGAGCGCCGCGCGAAGCGGGCGGCGTCGCTCGGCCGGTCGTGCTCCGCGACCCAGTAGCGGGCGCTGCTGGCGCGCAGCGCCGGCAGGATGCGCGGCCAATCCATGATGCCGTGGCCGACATCGGCCCAGCCATCCTCCGGCCCCGTCGGATCGCCGGTCATGTCCTTGATGTGGGCGGCCACGATCCGATCGGCATAACGCTCCAGCCAGACCACGGGATCCTCGCCGGCGCGCGCGATCCAGGC
>CADEGR010000060.1:9801-23329 GCA_902826935.1 uncultured Alphaproteobacteria bacterium
CCGGCCTGCAGCTCGTCCAGCTGCTCGAACAGGCCGCCATAGGGCTCGACATAGCGGTAGCCGAGATCGGCCAGCAGCCGCAGCTGGTCGCCGAGCGGCGGGAACTCGCGGGCGGAGTAGAGCTGGAAACCGAAACCGGTGACTTCTGCCATCAAGACACTCTCCGGAGGTTGCGCTAGAGCCGCTCACCGCTATCGGCGGCGAACAGCGAGATGCGGCGGGGATCGAGGCCGAGGGTGAGCGGCGTGCCCAGCTGGACCGGCCGCTCGCCAGGCAACCGGACCTCGATGGCGAGGCTGCCATCGCCGCACCAGACCAGGTTGTCGGCGCCCAAGGGCTCGATGATCTCGACCTGAAAGCCGTGCCAGCCGCTCCCGGCATCGACCAGGACATGCTCGGGCCGGATGCCGAGGGTGACCGGCCGGCCGGGCTCGACGGCGCTGGCGAATGCGTAGCCGTCCAGCGGCAGCTGCCGTGCGCCCGCGACGAACAGCGGCCCATTGCCGGCCCGCTCCAGCCGGCCGGTCAGGAAGTTCATGCGCGGCGAGCCGACGAAGCCGGCGACGAACTGGTTGGCGGGCGTATGGTAGATGTCGGCGGGGCTGCCCAGCTGCTGGATCTTCTGGTCCTTCATCACCACGATCCGGTCGGCGAGCGTGAGCGCCTCGATCTGGTCGTGGGTGACGTAGATCATGGTGGCGCCCAGGCGCTGATGCAGGCGCTTGATCTCGACCCGCAGCTCGTTGCGCAGCTGGGCGTCGAGGTTGGAGAGCGGCTCGTCGAACAGGAACACGGCGGCATCGCGCACCAGCGCCCGGCCGATCGCGACCCGCTGGCGCTGGCCGCCCGAGAGCTGATCCGGCCGGCGATCGAGCAGATGGTCGATCTGCAGGAGCGCTGCCGCCTGGGCGACCTTGCGCTCGATCTCGTCCTTGGGCGTCTTCGCCATCTTCAGGCCGAAGGACAGGTTCTGGCGGACATTCATGCGCGGATAGAGGGCGTAGGACTGGAACACCATGGCGATGCCGCGGTCCTTGGGCTCCTCCCAGGTGACGTTGCGGCCAGCGATCCAGATCTCGCCGGCATCGACCTCGAGCAGGCCGGCGATGGCGTTCAGCAAGGTCGACTTGCCGCAGCCCGATGGTCCGAGCAGGACCACGAACTCGCCCAGCTCGACCTCGAGCGAGAGCTGCTGGAAGACCCGCAGGCTGCCGAAGGCCACCGTGACGTCGCGCACCGAGACAGCGCCCATGGCGGCTCAGCCCTTGACCGCGCCGGCGGCGATGCCGCGCACGAACCAGCGACCGGAGACGAAGTAGACCAGGAGCGGCACCAGGGCGGTCAGCACGGTCGCCGCCATGTCGACATTGTAGGCGCGCTCGCCCTGGGTGGAGTTCACGATGTTGTTGAGCTGCACGGTCATCGGCAGGTTGTCCCGCCCGGCGAACACCAGGCCCAGGATGAAGTCGTTCCAGATCCCGGTGACCTGGAGGATGGTGGCGACGATCAGCATTGGCGTCGACATCGGCAGCATGACGCGCAGGAAGATCTGCCAGAAGCCGCCGCCATCGACCCGGGCGGCGCTGAACAGCTCCGGCGGCAGCGAGCTGTAAAAGTTGCGAAACAGGAGGGTCATGATCGGCAGGCCGAAAATGATGTGCACGATCACGATGTTGGCCAGGGTGTTGTAGATGCCGAACGCAGAGAACAGGCGGACCAGCGGATAGATGAAGACCTGATAGGGAATGAAGGCGCCGATCAGGAGGATGCCGAACAGGAGGTCGGCGCCGCGCACCCGCCAGAAGGCGAGCGCATAGCCATTGATGGCGCCGGCCAGGATCGAGAGCACCACCGACGGGATCAGGATCCGCACCGAATTCAGGAAGCCGACGCTGATGCCGTCGCAGGTCAGGCCGGTGCAGGCGGCCGACCAGGCCTTGATCCAGGGCTCGATGGTGGCGACCGTCGGCCAGGCCAGGATGTTGCCGAGCCGGATCTCGTCCATGGTCTTCAAGGACGTCAGGATCATGATGTAGAGCGGCAGCAGGATGAAGGCGGCGGCGCTGAGCAGGAAGGCGTAGACGCCGATCCGGCCCCAGGTGACATGGCGCGGGCGGCGTCCGGCGGGCTGCACCAGCGTGCTCATCGCCCCCGCCGCTGGCTGTTCGGGCCGTATTGCGAATAGAGCCAGGGGGTGAGCACGGCGATCACGGTGAGCAGCATGATCGTGGCGCAGGCGGTCGCGAGGCCGACATTGTTGCGGTAGAACAGGTGATCCATGACGAACTTGGCGGGCGTCTCCGAGGCGGTGCCGGGGCCGCCCTTGGTCATCGCCACCACCAGGTCGTAGACCTTCACCACCGCGATCGACTGCAGCACCACCGCGGTCACCACCATCGGCCGCAGCATCGGCAGGACGATCGAGACATAGGTCCGCCAGGTCGGGATGCCGTCGATCCGGGTGGCCTTCCAGATATCCTCGTCGATGCCGCGCAGGCCGGCCAGCAGGAGCGCCATGACCAGGCCGGCGGACTGCCAGATGCCGGCCATCACGAGGGTGTAGACGACCATCTCCTTGCTCACGATCCAATCGAACGTGAACGTCTCGAAGCCGGCATCGCGCACCAGCTTCTGCAGGCCGAGGCCGGGATTGAGGAACCACTGCCAGACCAGGCCGGTGACCACGAAGGACATGGCGTGCGGGTAGAGGTAGATGGTCCGGAACACCCCCTCGCCGCGCACCCGCTGATCGATGAACACCGCCAGGAGGAAGCCCAGGACCAGCGTGCCGAGCAGGAACAGCAGGCCGAAGATCACCAGGTTCTCGACCGACACCTGGAAGCGCGCATTGCTGAACAGGCGCAGATACTGGTCGAGGCCCACGAAGTCGTTGACCGGCAGCAGCTTGGTGCTGCTGAGCGAGATCCGGATCGTCCAGAGCATGCAGCCAAGGTAGACCACGATCACGACCAGCGCCGCGGGCGCCAGAGCGAGCACCGCCGGCAGGCGCCTGGCGAAGCGCCTAGGCCTGGTGGTGGCGGCCGGGAGAGCGATGGCCATGGTCGGCGCCGGGCGCGCAGCCGGCGGGCAGGCTGATGCCCGCCGGCCTGCCGCCTCGGCTCAGCCCGCGGCCTCGAGCGCTGCCATGTAGTTCTCGACGAAGGTGTCGACCGGCATGTCGGGCGTGTTCCAGAACTCGGTGACCACGTCCTCCAGGGCGCCCGCGAGATCGGGCGAGGCCAGCATGTTGATGCTCTCGATCTGCTTCTTCGGATCGCGCAGCGAGGCCATGCCCTCCTGGGCGCAGCTGTCCATCTTGGCCACGTCGACGTCGAGCCGGACCGGCACCGAGCCCTTCTTCATGTTGAAGTCGATCTGGGTCTCGGGCGCCAGCAGCAGGTCCGCGAGCTTCAGCTGGGCCGCCTTCTGGCCCTCGTCCTCGACATTGGGAAACACAAAGACATCGCCGCCCATGATGTAGCCGCCGGCATCGCCCAGCACCACGCAGCCATATTCCTTGCCGGCGGTCTGCCCGGCCGCGATGAACTCGCCCTTGGCCCAGTCGCCCATGACCTGCATCGCCGCCTTGCCGGTGATCAGCATGCCGGTCGCGTCGTTCCAGTTGCGGCCCGGGCTGCCCTGATCGACCAGGGCCCGCATGCCGGCGAAGGTTTCGGCCACCTTGTGGAACTCCGGGCTCTTGACCGCGTCCAGGTCCTTGTCGGCCAGGACCTTACGATACAGCTCCGGCCCGCCGTCGCTGAGCAGGACCGCGCCGAAGGTCAGGCGCTCCTGCCAAGGCTGGCCGCCGAGCGCCAGCGGGATCACACCGGCGTCCTTCAGCTTCGGCCCGAGGCTGACCAGCTCGGCGAAGGTCTTGGGCGGCTGCAGGCCGGCATCGGCGAAGACCTTGGTGTTGTACCAAAGCCAGTTCTCGCCGTGGATGTTGACCGGCACGGCGTAGATGTGGCCATCGCGGGTGATCATGTCGACGATCGCCGGCGGCAGGATCTCCTGCCATTTGCCAGCGGCGGCCACGTCGTCGAGCTGGCGGACGAAGCCGTTGGCGACGATCTCGTCGAACTGCTTGCCGGTGTTGAACTGCATCATCGTCGGCGGGTTGCCGCCGACGATCCGGTTGATGCCGGCCGCACGGGCGTTCTCGCCGATCGCGATCGCGGTGTCGATCCACTCGCCGCCGGCCGCCTTGAACTTGTCGGCGAACACCTTGACCGCCGCCGACTCGCCGCCCGAGGTCCACCAATGGAGCACCTCGGCCTTCATCTCCTGCGCCTGGGCGAACGAAACGCCGGCAAGCAGCAGCCCAGCCGCGAGGGCATAATTGCGGATGCTAGGCATGACGTTGAACCTCCCTTATTTGCGCAAACTGTAAACGTTTTCCATTATCATGGCCAGAGATGTTCTGGGGTGCAGCCAAGGTGACGGTCGACAAGACTTCGACAGGCAAAGGCGGCGTCGCGACTGCGGTGGGCCGCGGCGGCGCCGTGCATATCGCCGACGTCGCCGCCCATGCCGGCGTCTCGATCGCGACCGTGAGCCGGGCGCTGACCAATCCCGACCGGGTCAATCCCGCGACTCGGGCGCGGGTGCTGGAGGTGGTGCGGGCGCTCGGCTACATGCCGAACGTCTCGGCCCGCTCGCTCCGCGCGGCGCGCACCCGGACCGTGCTGGTCATGCTGCCGTCCTTCCTCACGCCGTTCTTCACCGTGCTCCTGAAGGGCGTCGACGACGCGCTCTCGGAGCTGGGCTACGGCCTCTTGATGGGCAGCGTCCATGAGCACGATCAGGCGGTGCGCCTGGTCGACATGACCGCGGCTGGCCAGGCCGATGGCGTCCTGCTCCTGGATGGCCGGATCCCGCGCGGCTCCGCCCGCTCGCTGGCCGAGCTGCATGTGCCGATCGTCGGCGTCAGCGTGCCGCTGCCGGGCGATGCGCCGGTCGTGCTCGTGCGCGAGCGGCAGGCGGCGGCCGCCGCGGCCGCGCATCTCCTGGCGCTGGGCCACCGGCGCTTCGGCTACATCACCGGCCCGGCCGGCAACCATGTCGACGCCGAGCGCTGGGCGGGCTATGCCGCCACGCTCGCCGAGGCTGGCATCGCGCCGGCAGCGATCCACCGTTTTCCGGGCGATTTCCGGGTCGAGACCGGCCGGGCCGCCGGCCGGCGCTATCTGGCCCTGCCGGACCGGCCAAGCGCCATCTTCGCCGCCAGCGACATGATGGCAATCGGCTTTCTGAAGGAAGTCCGCGGCGCCGGACTCGCGGTGCCGGGCGACGTCTCGCTGGTCGGCTATGACGGCATCGAGTTCGCCGACTATTGCGAGCCGGTTCTGACCACGATCCGCCAGCCGCGCGAGGCGATGGGCCGGGCGGCAGCGACCTTGCTGGTGCGGCTGATCGAAGGCCAGCCGATCGCGCCGGAGGAACGTCGGCCGGAGCTTGCGGCCGAGCTGCGGATCGGCGGCAGCTCCGGCCCGGCGCCGGCCAGCTGAGCCGGGCTAGGCGCGCAAGCCGCCCGCCCGCTCGACGAAGGCCAGGATCTCGGCCAGGCCCGTGCCGGCCTTCAGATTGCTGAACACGAACGGCCGCTCGCCCCGCATCTTGCGGGCATCGCGGTCCATCACGGCGAGATCGGCGCCGACCAGCGGCGCGAGGTCGATCTTGTTGATCACCAGGAGATCGGAGCGGGTGATGCCGGGGCCGCCCTTGCGCGGAATCTTGTCGCCGGCCGAGACGTCGATCACGTAGATCGTCAGATCGGCCAGCTCCGGGCTGAAGGTCGCTGCCAGATTGTCACCGCCGCTCTCGACGATCACCAGATCGAGGTCGGGAAAGCGCGCCCGCAGGTCGGCGATGGCGGCGAGATTGATCGAGGCATCCTCGCGGATCGCGGTATGCGGGCAGCCGCCGGTCTCGACGCCGACGATCCGCTCGGGCGGCAAGGCGCCGGAGCGGGTCAGGAATTCCGCGTCCTCGCGGGTATAGATGTCGTTGGTGATCGCGGCCAGCTGGTAGCGCTCGCGCAGCTGCTTGCACAAGGCATCGGTGAGCGCGGTCTTGCCGGAGCCGACCGGGCCGCCGATGCCGAGCCGGAGCGGACCGTGGGGCGAGCTCATGAGCGGAACAGCCGGGTATATTGGGTTTCGTGACGCATGGCGCACCAATCGTTGAGCAGGGTGTTGCCGGCCAGCTGATCCAGCTCGGCCACGAGCGCGGTCTCGGCGGTGGCGGCGATCGCCGGCTCCAGGGCGGCGATCACCCGCTGGCCGTCGGTCTGGCCAAGGGGGATCAGCCGGACGCCGGCCGAGACCAGGTTGGCGGCGAAGCCGTGCAGATAGGCATGCAGGCTGACCGAGAGCGGCAGGCCATGGCCAGCGGCAGCGGTGGCGACGGCGACGGGATAGGCCAGCGGGCCGGGCCAGAGCGCCTGCAGCCGGGTGAGCGCCGGGCACGGCCAGCTGGCGGCGGTGACCAGGGCGAAGGCAGCGCCCTGGCCGGTGCTCTCCAGCGCCAGCTCGGCGGTCGGCTGGAACGCCGCCGCCAGCTCGGCGACCGCCTGCAACGCTGCGTCGTCAGCCGCCTCGACTGCCCGATGCGCATGGGCGAACAGGGTTGCGTCCGAGGCGCCGGCACCGGCGGTGACGATGTCCTCGAGCCAGAGGATCAGGCTCGCCGCATCGCGCACGAAGCCCGCCTCGATGGCGCTCTCCAGGCCATGGCTGTAGCTGAAGGCGCCGACCGGGTAGCCGGGCGACAGCCAGGCCAGCAGCCGGTAGAGGGTGCCGGCCTCAGTCATGGCCATGGGTATGGCCGTGGCCATAGGCGCCGCCTTCCGGCTCGAAGGGCGCGCTGACCGCGTGCAGCTTGGCGCCGAGGCGAATCAGCAGCGCCTCGATCACATGGTCCGGCCGCAGGCGCAGGCCGGCGCCGGTGAACTGCACCGGCAGATGGCGATTGCCGAGATGCCAGGCGATCCGGGCGAGGTCGGCCGGTGCCGCCACCGTGACCTCGAGCAGCGGCTCGGCCGCGGCCTCGATCCGCAGCCAGCGGCCATCGTCGAGCAGCAGGCCGTCGCCGTCCCGCAAATTGGGCGCCACCGGCAGATCGAGCTGGAAGGCGAGGCCGCTGGCGGTGACCAGCATCTGGCGGCGCCGGCGGCGGGCGTCGAGATCAAGCGTCACGACATCGGCGGCCGTGGCCGCCGGCCAAGCCCCGGCGGGCTGGCTCAGCAAACAGCGCAGCATCGGCTCAGAACAGGAAATAGCGCTGCGCCATCGGCAGCACGTCGGCGGGCGCGCAGGTCAGAAGCTCGCCATCGGCGCGCACTTCATAGGTCTCGGGATCGACCTCGATCCGCGGCGTGGCGGCATTGTGGATCATCGCCGCCTTGCCGATGCCGCCCCGGGTATTCTCGACCGCCAGCAGCGGGCGCTCCAGGCCGAAGCGCTGGCCGATCTGGAGGTCGAGCGCCGCCTGGCTGACGAAGGTCACCGAGCTGCGCAGCAGCGACTTGCCGAAGGCGCCGAACATCGGCCGGTAGTGGACCGGCTGCGGCGTCGGGATCGAGGCGTTGGGGTCGCCCATGGGTGCGGCCGCGATCGTGCCGCATTTCAGGACTAGATCCGGCTTGACCCCGAAGAAGGCCGGGCTCCAGAGCACCAGGTCGGCGAGCTTGCCGACCTCGATCGAGCCGATCTGGGCGCTCATGCCGTGGGCGATCGCGGGGTTGATCGTGTATTTCGCGATGTAGCGCTTGATCCGCTGATTGTCGCCGGCGCCGGTCTCACTCGCCAGCCGGCCGCGCTGGCGCTTCATCTTGTCCGCCGTCTGCCAGGTCCGGATCAGGACCTCGCCGACCCGGCCCATGGCCTGGCTGTCCGAGGAGATGATCGAGAACGCGCCCAGGTCATGCAGGATGTCCTCGGCCGCAATCGTCTCGCGCCGGATCCGGCTCTCGGCGAAGGCCACGTCCTCGGGGATGTTGGCGTCCAGATGATGGCAGACCATGAGCATGTCGAGATGCTCATCGAGGGTATTGACCGTGAACGGCCGGGTCGGGTTGGTCGAGGACGGGATGACGTTGGCCTCGCCGCAGACCTTGATGATGTCGGGCGCGTGGCCGCCGCCGGCCCCTTCGGTGTGGAAGGCGTGAATGGTGCGGCCCTTGAAGGCCTGGATCGTGTTCTCGACGAAGCCGCTCTCGTTCAGCGTGTCGGTGTGGATCATGACCTGGACGTCGTGATCGTCGGCGACCGAGAGGCAGCAGTCGATCGCGGCCGGCGTGGTGCCCCAGTCCTCATGCAGCTTCAAGGCGCAGGCACCCGCCTCGATCTGCTCGATCAGCCCGGCCGGCTGCGAGGCGTTGCCCTTGCCGGCGAAGGCGAGGTTCATCGGGAAGCCCTCGGCCGCCTGCAGCATGCGCTCCAGATGCCAGGGACCGGGCGTGCAGGTGGTGGCGTTGGTGCCGGTGGCAGGGCCCGTGCCGCCGCCCAGCATGGTGGTGATGCCGCTCATCAGGGCATCCTCGATCTGCTGCGGGCAGATGAAGTGGATATGGGCGTCCATGCCGCCGGCGGTCAGGATCTTGCCCTCGCCCGCGATCGCCTCGGTGCCGGGGCCGATCACGATGGTGACGCCCGGCTGGGTGTCCGGGTTGCCGGCCTTGCCGATGCCGGCAATCCGGCCGTCCTTGAGCCCGACATCGGCCTTGACGATGCCCCAATGGTCGATGATCAGGGCGTTGGTGATCACGGTGTCGACCGCGCCCTCGGCACGGCTGGCCTGGCTCTGGCCCATGCCGTCCCGGATCACCTTGCCGCCGCCGAACTTGACCTCCTCGCCGTAGATCGTGTGGTCGGCCTCGACCTCGGCGAAGAGCTCGGTGTCGGCCAGGCGCACCCGGTCGCCGACCGTCGGGCCGTACATGTCGGCATAGGCCGCGCGGGTGATCCTGGCCGGCATGACGTGCCCTCCTAGTCGAGCGAGCCCATGATCTTCTGATTGAAGCCGTGCACGATGCGCGCCCCGCCGTAGGCGACCAGCGTGACCGCGCGGCTCTGGCCCGGCTCGAAGCGCACCGCCGTGCCGGCCGGGATGTCGAGGCGCATGCCGCGCGCCTGCTCGCGCGGGAACTGGAGCGCCTCGTTGGTCTCGAAGAAATGGTAGTGGCTGCCGACCTGGACCGGCCGGTCGCCGGCATTGGCGACGGTGACGGTCACGCGGGCAGCGCCCTCGTTCAGCGTGATCTCGCCGTCCGCCGTGATGACTTCGCCGGGGATCATGGGCAGCCCTTTCAGCGGATCGGCTGGTGGACGGTGACGAGCTTGGTGCCGTCGGGGAAGGTCGCCTCGACCTGGACGTCGTGGATCATCTCCGCGATGCCCGGCATGACCTGGTCGCGGCTCAGGACCTCGGCGCCCGCGGTCATCAGCTCGGCGACCGAGCGGCCGTCACGCGCTCCCTCGACCACATAGTCGGTGATCAGGGCCACGGCCTCGGGGTAGTTCAGCTTCACGCCGCGCTCCAGCCGGCGCCTTGCGACGATCGCCGCCATGGCGATCAGGAGCTTGTCCTTCTCCCGCGGTGTCAGCTGCACGCCGTCCCCCTTCCGGTCAGCATCGCCATTGCTTGGGCAAGCCGGCCGGCAGGCCGGCGGCCGCGCGCAAGGTCATCAGGCAGGGCTCCAGCAGGCGCTGCAGGGCAGCCCCATCGGCGGCGATCAGGCGGATCACCAGCAGATCCCCGCGCCGGCTGGCGGCGCCGTAGCGAGCATCGTCGAGGCCGGCGCGCACCGGTGCTAGCAGGTCGGGCGCATCGGTGCCGACATAGAGCACGGTCGCCAGCGCGCGTGCGCCAGATGCGACGGCCGGGCGATCCAGCGTCGCCTGGATTGCGCCGCTGAGGCGCAGCCCGTCGCCAAAGACAAGACGCCCGGCGCGCCAGATGCGCCAGCTGTCCTCGATCAGGCCGCTCCGCACGGTCTCGCCCATCGCCGTGCGCCCGAACTGCAGCGCCTCGACCGCGAGCAGCCTTGCATCCGCCGCGAGCTCCGCCCGCCAGCGCCGGCGCAGCCTTGCGCCATCGAACAGGATCGTCGTCTGCGGCAGCCACTCGGCCAGGGCGCGAGCGCCGACGGTCAGCCGGTTGTCGAGCTCGGCGGGCGCGGAGTGCCGGCTGGCGCGGTAGATCTTCTCGGCCGCCTGGGTCGTGGCGACGGCATGCGTGCCGGGCGCCCAGTCCAGCACCTGCGTGATCCGGTCGCCGCCGGTGATGCCGCCGGCGAGGTTGATCATGACCAGCTCGGGCGGCAAGCCGGCCGCCGGACGCGGCAGGCGGGCCTTGGCGCAGCCTTGCTGATGGAGGCGCGCCAGCACCGTCCGGCCAGCCAGCGCCTTGAAGCCAACCTCCAGCCGGCCTTCGGCGCGGGCGAGCGGCAGCACGCCGGCGCCGGCCGGCGGGAGCGCCGCGGCCAGGGCAGCTGCCGGCGAGTGCGCCGCTCTGTCAGACCACGAGGTAGCGGCGTACATCCTCTTCGATCAGGTCCTCTCGCCGGCCGCTCAGCACGATCTCGCCCCGCTCCATGACCGCGAAGCTGTCGGCAAGGTCGCGCGCAAACTCGTAATATTGCTCGACCAGCAAGATCGCCATGTCGCCGCGATCGCGCAAGAGGCTGATCACGCGCTCGATGTCCTTGATGATCGAGGGCTGGATGCCTTCGGTCGGCTCGTCCAGGACGAGCAGCTTGGGCCGGGTCACCAGCGCCCGGCCGATCGCCAGCTGCTGCTGCTGCCCGCCCGACAGATCGCCGCCGCGCCGGCCGAGCATCGATTGCAGCACCGGGAACAGCTCGAAGATCTCGTCCGGCACGCGCCGCTGGCCGCGCGGCAAGGGCGCGAAGCCGGTCTCCAGATTCTCGCGCACGGTCAGCAGCGGAAAGATCTCGCGGCCTTGCGGCACGAAGGCGATGCCGCGCCGGGCGCGCTCATAGGCCGGCGAGCGGCCGAGCGGGCTGCCGGCCAGGAGAATGTCGCCGCGGCTGACCGGATGCTGGCCGACGATGGCGCGCAGGAGGCTCGTCTTGCCGACCCCGTTGCGGCCGAGCAGGCAAGTGATTTTGCCCTGGCGCACCTCGAGCGACACGCCGCGCAGCGCCTGCGCCGCGCCGTAGTGCAAATCGACCCCTTGGACCTCCAGCATGCTGCTCAGCGCCCCAGATAGACCTCGATCACGCGCTGATCCGCGCTGACCTGGTCGAGCGAGCCCTCGGCCAGGACAGAGCCCTCATGCAGCACCGTGACCCGCACGCCGAGATCGCGCACGAAGGCCATGTCATGCTCGACCACCACGACCGAGCGCGTCGCCGCGATGGTGCGCAGGAGGGCGGCGGTCTGCGCGGTCTCGGCATCGGTCATGCCGGCGACCGGCTCGTCGACGAGCAAAAGGCGCGGGTCCTGGCAAAGCAGCATGCCGATCTCCAGCCACTGCTTTTGGCCATGGGACAAGGCGCCGGCCAGCTGCCCGCGCTGCGCCGCGAGGCCGATCGTGGTCAGGACCTCGTCGATCCGGGCGGCATCGGCAGCGCTGGCCCGGCCGAACAGCGCGGCCCAGGGCGAGCGTGCGCCGGCCAGCGCCAGGCCGAGATTGTCGAGCACGCTGTGCTGCTCGAACACGGTCGGCTTTTGGAACTTGCGGCCGATGCCGAGCGCCGCGATCGCGGCCTCGTCGCGCTGGGTCAGATCGATGCCGCCCTCGAAGAACACCTGGCCCTTGTCCGGCCGGGTCTTGCCGGTGATCACGTCCATCATGGTGGTCTTGCCGGCACCGTTCGGCCCGATGATCGCGCGCAGCTCGCCCGGCTCGATATAGAAGGACAGCTCGTTCAGCGCCCGGAAGCCGTCGAAGCTGACGGTCACGCCATCGAGATAGAGGATCGGCTGATGGCTGGCGGCGTCCGGTGCCGGCGGCGGGATCAGGCTCATGCGGCGGCCCCCCGGCGATCGGCCCGAAGCGCCTCGCCCGCCGGCTCCGGCGCGCGCGGCGCCACCCCGACCCGGCGGCTGGTCAGCGCGCGCAGCAGGCCGACGATGCCTTTCGGCAGGAACAAGGTCGCCGCGACGAACAGGCCGCCCAGGACGAACAGCCAGGCATCCGGCAAGGCGCCGGTGAAGTAGGTCTTGGCGTAGTTGACCAGCAGCGCGCCCAGGATCGGGCCATAGAGCGTGCCGCGGCCGCCGAGTGCTACCCAGATCACGATCTCGATCGAGTTGGCCGGCGCGAACTCGCCGGGATTGATGATGCCGACCTGGGGCACGTAGAGGGCACCCGCGACGCCCGCGAGCATCGCCGAGAGCGTGAACAGGAACAGCTTGTAGTGCTCGACCCGGTAGCCGAGGAAGCGGGTCCGGCTTTCGGCGTCGCGGATCGCGATCGCGACCTTGCCGAGCTTCGAGCCGACGATCGCGCGGCAGATGATGAAGCCCATCGCCAGGGCCAGGGCCGAGGCGAGCAGCAGGGCGACCCGGGTGCTGTCGGCCTGGATGTCGAAGCCCAGGATGTCCTTGAAGTCGGTCAGGCCGTTATTGCCGCCAAAGCCCATGTCGTTGCGGAAGAAGGCGAGCAGCAACGCATAGGTCATGGCCTGGGTGATGATCGAGAGATACACGCCGGTCACCCTGGCGCGAAACGCGAACCAGCCGAACAGGAAGGCCAGCAGGCCCGGCACCAGCAGGACCATCGCCAGGGCGAACGGGAACCAGTCGAAGCCGTGCCAGTACCAGGGCAGCTCCGGCCAGTTCAGGAACACCATGAAGTCCGGCAGGATCGGATTGCCATAGACGCCGCGCGGCCCGATCTGGCGCATCAGGTACATGCCCATCGCATAGCCGCCGAGCGCGAAGAAGGCGCCGTGGCCGAGCGAGAGAATGCCGCAATAGCCCCAGATCAGATCGACCGCGAGGGCCAGGAGCGCATAGCAGAGATATTTGCCGACAAGGCTCACGGCGTAGGTCGGCACATGCCAGAAGGAGGCCGGGTCGGTCAGCAAATTGAGCCCGGCCAGCAGCAGCACCGCACCCGCCAGCACCGCCAGGAAGAGCCAGGCCATGCGATCGAGATGGCGGACCAGCAGCATGGGCTTAGGCCTCCACCGCGCGGCCCCGCTGGGCGAACAGGCCGCGCGGGCGCTTCTGGATGAACAGGATGATGAAGACCAGGACCAGGATCTTGCCGAGCACGGCGCCGGCATAGGGCTCGAGGAACTTGTTGACGACGCCCAGCGTCATGGCGCCGACCAGGGTGCCCCAGAGATTGCCGACGCCGCCGAACACCACGACCATGAAGCTGTCGATGATGTAGCTCTGGCCGAGATTCGGGCTGACATTGTCGATCTGGCTGAGCGCCACGCCGGCGATCCCGGCGACGCCGGAGCCGAGGCCGAAGGTCAAGGCGTCGATCCAGGGCGTGCGGATGCCCATAGCGGCGGCCATGGCGCGATTCTGGGTGACGGCGCGCA
>CADEGR010000061.1 GCA_902826935.1 uncultured Alphaproteobacteria bacterium
AATTCCAGGCCCATCGCCCAGCCGCGCAGATAGCTCTCATAGAGCTCCTTCTTGGCTGGATCCTTGGCGTCGGCCCGGCGCATGACAAAGCTGTTGGCCGGGAACTTGGAGAAGTCGTAGGGCAGGATGTAGTCGAAATCGAGGCCTTGGCCGGTCCATTGCGCGCGCAGGCCTTCCCAGGACAAGGCCGCGTCGCCCTGGCCCTGCTTGAGCGCTTGGCCCCAGAGATTGCCGGCCTCGGCGTAGGTCACGCCCTTCGGGTCGAGCCCCGCTTGGGCCAGCATCGGGTCGACGATCGCCTGCCAGCCGGCGCTGCCCAGCAGAATGGTCTTGCCGACCAGGTCGTTGACGCTGGCCGGCTTCTCACCCTTGCGGAAGGCGAAGCTGAAGACGTCGTAGGCGCCCATGTGCCAGACCGAGGTGAGCGGCATGCCCTGCTCGAGGCCCAAGGAGAACACGCCGGGCGAGGGGAAGCCCACCTCCGCCTGGCCCTGGTCGACCAGCTTGATGGTCGCGGTCGCCTCCATCGGGCCGGGCTCGAGCGCGGTCTCGATGTCGCCGAAATAGCCGAATTGCTTGGCGACCCAGTAGGGATAGTCGTCCAGCACCTCGATCGTGCCGCGCGGGCTGACCCAGCGGACCGAGCCGGTGGCGGCGCTCGCCGGACGGCTGCCCCATAGCAAGCTGCCCATGGTGACGGCGCCGGCGCCGAGCGCGCTCGCCTCGAGGAACCGCCGGCGGCCAAGGGCCATCGGCCGGCGCTTTTGATGCTGGTCCATGATCTCGCCTCCCTCTTGCTGGCGGCGCTGCTGCCCGCCTTGTTAGCTTTCCCAGCTCGCCCACTTCTTGCCGATCCAGAAGAACAGCACGTAGATCGAGATGCCGATCAGCGCCAGGATCAGGATGCAGGCGAAGAACTGCGGCATCTGGATGAGGGAGGAGTAGTAGGCGAGCCGGTTGCCGAGCCCGGACGAGCCGCCGACCATCTCGGCGCCGACCGCGGTCAACAGGCCGAAGATCGAGCCGATCATCAGCCCGACGATGACCATGGGCATGGCCATCGGGATCCGGATCTTCAAGAAGATCTGCAAGGTGCTGGCGCCGAACGAGCGGGCGAGCGCGATCTTGGCGAGATCGGTGCGCCGAAAGCCGGTCGCGGAATTGATCATCACCATCGGCCCGGAGGCCAGGGCGACCGCGATGATCCGGGGCTCCAGGCCGAAGCCGAAGCGCAGGATCAAGAGCGGCACCAGCGCCAGCATCGGCGTGGTCACCAGGACCAGGATGTAGGGCGCCACGATCTTCTCGACGAACGGGAACTGGGTAATCACCGCCGCCAGCACGAAGCCGATCGCTGCGCCGATCGCGAAGCCCACGCCCAGCTCGGTGAGCGTCACCCCGATATGCGGGGCGAGCAGCGGAAAGTCCGTGACCAGCGCGGTCACGGTCTGGGACGGCGTCGGCAGAATATATTGCGGCACCTCGAGCAGGCGGAGCAGGAGCTCGGCCCCGCCCACGATCACCACCGCCACCAGGAGGATGGCGCCGACCTCCGCCCAGCTGCGGATGCTGCCGAGCGCGCCGCTCATGGCCGAGAGATTGGTGATATCGACCGTCTGCGCGCCGCCCTTGTCCTTCTTGAACTCGGGGATGGTGTCCTGCAGCTCGCGGTCGACCGTGCTCATCGCCTAGAGCCCCAGCTCGACGGCGGCATGGCCCGCCGCCCCGGCGCCATGGTCGATCGAGCCCTTGATCGCGGCCACCAGCTCGAAGAAGTGGGGCTCGGTGGTGACGGAAATGGGCCGCGGCCGGGGCAGATCGACCGTGAAGACATTGGCCAGCCGCCCCGGCCTTGGGCTCATAACCATGATCCGATCGGCCAGAAACACGGCTTCGGCGATGTTATGGGTGATGAACACGATGGTCTTGCCAGTCTCCAGCCAGATCTCCTGCAGGAGCAGGTTCATCTCGTCCCGGGTGAAGGCATCGAGCGCCCCGAACGGCTCGTCCATCAGGAGGACCTCGGGATCGACCGACAAGGAGCGCACGATCGAGGCGCGCTGCTGCATGCCGCCTGAGAGCTCGCGCGGGTATTTGTGCTCGAAGCCGGCCAGCCCCACGCGCGCCAGCAGCCGATCGATCCGCGCCTGATCCGGCCGGGCGCGCTTGATCTCGAAGGGCAGCTGGATGTTCTTGATCAAATTGCGCCAGGGCAGGAGGTTGGCCTCCTGGAACACCATGCCGATCGCCGGATGCGGCCCGGTCACCGGCTGGCCATCGAGCAGGACCCGGCCGCTGGTCAGGCCATGCAGCCCGGCCATCGCCCAGAGCAGCGTGGACTTGCCGCAGCCGGATGGGCCTAGCACGCAGATCAGCTCGCCCGGCGCCACCGCCATGGAATAGTCTTCAAGCGCGCGGACCGTGCCGCTCTTGGTCTGATAGTGCTTGGTCGCGTGCTCCACGACCAGCTTGGCCGGACCTTCGGTGCCATTGGCACGCATGCGCCCGCGCGTCCTCCCATTCATTATTCACAGCGTCGGCTACCCCGGGAGCGGCGTCAAGGGCCGCGGGCGCTGCCACCTTGCGCCGCCCAAGGGCCACTGGCAGAATTTCCGGCAATCGCCAAACAAAGCCAGGGCAGGGGGACAAGATGACCGACAAGGTCCGGATTCTGGTGATCGGCGTCGGCAATATGGGCGCGTCCCACGCCAAGGCCTACCACAAGCTGGACGGCTTCGAGATCGTGGGCCTGGTCAGCCGCTCGATCCGGGAGCGCCAGGATCTGCCGCCGGAGCTGGCCGGCTATCCGCGCTTTGCCGGTGTGACCGAGGCGCTGGCCGAAACCCGGCCGGATGCGGTCTCGATCAATACCTGGCCCAACACCCATGCCGAGCTGGCGCTGCAGGCCATGGACGCCGGCTGCCACGTGTTCATGGAGAAGCCGATCGCGACCAATGTCGCGGATGCCGAGCAGGTCGTGGCCAAGGCGCGCGCGGGCAACCGCAAGCTGGTGCTCGGCTACATCCTGCGCCATCACCCGTCCTGGGCGAAGCTGGTCGAGGTCGGCCGCACGCTCGGCAAGCCGCTCGTGATGCGCATGAACCTGAACCAGCAAAGCTCAGGCCCGGCCTGGACTTGGCACAAGAACCTGATGGAGAGCCTGACCCCGATCGTGGATTGCGGCGTGCACTATGTCGACATCATGTGCCAGCTGACCCAGGCCAAGCCGGTCCGGGTCCATGGCATCGGCGCGCAGCTCTCCAGCGAGACCAAGGTCCAGAACTACGGCCACCTGCATGTCGTGTTCGACGACGGCTCGGTCGGCTGGTACGAGGCCGGCTGGGGGCCGATGATGAGCGAGGTCGCCTATTTCGTGAAGGACGTGGTCGGCCCCAAGGGCTGCGTCTCGATCCAGGTCAAGCAGGACGGCGAGGCCGAGGCCAAGGCGGATGGGCTCTCGGATTCGGCCGATATCGACCAGCACACCAAGACCAACGCGCTGAAGCTGCACCATGCCGAGATCGATAGCGCCAACAACTTCACCCGGCCGGATGAATGGCTGAACATGGCGGACGAGCCGGATCACCAGGCGCTGTGCGAGCGCGAGCAGGCGTTCTTTTTGCGGGCGATCCGGGAGGATCTCGATCTGTCGGCCTGGATGGACGACGCCGTGAATTCGCTGAGGATCGTGCTGGCGGCCGATCAGAGCATCCGGACCCGCCAGGCGGTCGAGCTCTAGCCAGGGCAGGGGCGGGTGCCGCCATGAGCTACCAGATCGACCCCAGGCGCGATCGCGAGCTGGTCGACGAGTTCCGCCAGCGGCCGATCGGCCAGCACAGCCCGAACCTGCAGCGGGTCCTGAACACCCTGCGCGGCGGGCCGCTCAAGGGCAAATATGTCCTGGTCTGCACCAAGCCGTTCGCGGAGTGGGTCCTGGCGCGCCATCCGGGCGAGCGCGGCCAGCCGATCGAATTGCTGCCCGACCAGCGCTTCACCAGCCTCGAAGAGGCGGAATGGGCGGTCTTTCGCCTGCGCTGGCTGGCCCATACCGGCGAAGAGCTGAACTAGGCCATGCTGCAGATCCTGGGCTATGCCGATCGCCTGGTGGCGGCACCGGGCGAGACCATCCGCTTCATGGTCAGCGTCGCCGGCAGCCGGCCCTATCGCGCCGAGATCGTGCGGATCATCCATGGCGATGCCAATCCGGCCGGGCCTGGCCTGAAGCTCCGACCGGTCGAGACGGCGGTGACCGGCAGCTACCAGGGCCGCGAGCAACACGCCGATGCCGGCTCGTTCATGCGCGTGCCCGACCATCCCAAGCTGCGGCCGGACGGCGCCTTCACGGTCTTGGCCATGGCCTGGCCGACCACGCCGGCGCTCGAGCGCCAGGCGCTGATCGGCCAATGGCAGGCCTCGACCGCGTCCGGCTGGGCCTTGGAGATCCTCCAGGGCGAGCTGGCCCTGCGCCTGGGCGACGGCCGGCAGAGCCAGCTCATCCGCACCGGCAAGGCGATGGGTGCCAGGCGGTGGTACTTGCTGGCGGCCAGCATCGATCCGGCGGCGGGCCTGGTCAGCCTGGTGCAGCGGCCGCTGCAGCATTACCCCCACATCGATGACAGCGCGTCCTTGACGGCGACCCTGGATCTGGCGCCGGCCACACCGCCGACCGATCTGCTGCTGGCGGGCCAGGCGCTGCCTGATAGCCGGATCGAGCAGCACTATAACGGCAAGCTGGACAGCCCTGTCCTGTTCGACCGCGCGCTGGCGCTTGAGGAGCTGGACGCTGCCTTCCTGCGGCCCATGCCGGAAGCGCTGCGCCGGTCGCTGATCGCGGCCTGGGATTTCGGGCAGGCGATCCCCTCCACCCGCGTGGTCGACCTCGGGCCCCATGGTTTGGACGCTCAGCTCGTCAACCTGCCGGCGCGCGCCATGAAGGGCTGGAACTGGGATGGCGGGGCCATGCGCTGGACCGACCGGCCGGAGCACTATGGCGCCATCCACTTCCACGATGATGATCTGCATGATTGCGGCTGGCAGGCGGATTTCGCCCTGACCCTGCCGGCCGATCTGCCGAGCGGCGCCTATGCCGCCCATGTCTGGCTGGAGGATGGCGCGGCCGCGGAGGACTACATCACCTTCTTTGTCCGGCCGCCGCGTGGGCCCGCCGGCAAGCAGGGCCGGCCGAAGGCGGCGTTCCTGGTGCCGACCGCCAGCTACCTTGCCTATGCCAATGACCACAGCCATCTCGATGCCGAGGGTGCCGAGATGCTGATGGGCCGACTTCTAGTTTACCAGCCAACCGACCTCTATTTGCAGGAGCATCGCGAGCTGGGCCTCGCCCTCTACGACACCCACAGCGATGGCAGCGGCGTCTGCTACTCCGCTGCCCAGCGGCCGATCTTGAACCTGCGGCCCAAATACGCCTCCTGGCTCGGCGCCCATGGCTCCGGCTTGTGGCAGTTCAACGCCGACACCCATCTGTTCGACTGGCTGGACCACGAGGGCATCGAGGTCGACTTCATCACCGACGAGGATCTGGAGGCGGAGGGGGTCAGCCTGCTCGAGCCCTATCGGGTCATCCTGACCGGGACCCATCCGGAATATCATTCGAAGCGCATGTCGGACGCCATGCTGGCCTGGCTGGGGCAGGGCGGCCGGCTGATGTACCTAGGCGCCAATGGCTGGTATTGGCGGATCGCCTGGCATCAGAGCCTGCCCGGCGTGATCGAGGTCCGCCGCGCCGAGGACGGCATCCGCACCTGGGCGGCCGAGCCCGGCGAGTACTTCCACAGCTTCAGCGGCGAGTTCGGCGGCCTCTGGCGGCGCAACGGACGCCCGCCCAATGTCGTGGTCGGCTTGGGCTTTTCCGCCCAGGGCTTCGATCTCAGCTCCTACTACCGCCGCCAGCCCGGCAGCCATGATCCGCGCGTCGGCTTCATCTTCGAAGGCGTCGATGACGAGATCATCGGCGATTTCGGCCTGGTCGGCGGTGGTGCCGCCGGCCTCGAGCTGGACCGGGCCGACCAGGCGCTGGGCACGCCGCCCAACCTCCTGGTCCTCGCCTCATCGGAGAATCACACCGACCTGATCCTGGTGGTGAGCGAGGAGGTCAATGTCATGACCCCAGATCTGACCGGCTCGCAAAGCCCCCTGGTGCGCGCCGATCTCGCCTTCTTCGAGACCCCGGCCGGCGGCGCCGTGTTCTCGGTCGGCTCGATCGCCTGGTGCGGCTCGCTCTCGCACAATGGCTATGCCAACAACGTCGCCCGGATCACCGGCAACGTGCTGCGCCGCTTCCTGGCGCCGGAGCCGTTCACGGGCTGACCGCCGCCGGTCGGATCGGACCGGCGTTGTCAGCGTTTTTGGGGAGGGGTGGGGCGAGCAACCGGGATCGAACCGGCGACCTCCAGAGCCACAATCTGGCGCTCTAACCTACTGAGCTATGCCCGCCACAGCAGCGCCTGTTTAGTAGGATCGCCAAGGCAACGTCAAGCGATCGCTGGCGCCGGCAGAGCCGGTGGCGAGCCGATTGCGACGCCGTCGGGCGCGGCCTATAGATGGGGACTCGCAACCAACAGTGGGATGGACGTTCGCAGGGCGCTCCGATCTGGCACGCAACTTGCTAAAACTCGTCGGAGATGCCGGGCACCGGCGGCGGCTCATCAGCGTCAACCAGAGGCGGTAGCGGAATGAAGAAGATCGAGGCGATCATCAAGCCGTTCAAGCTGGACGAGGTCAAGGAAGCGCTCCAGGAGGTCGGGCTGAAGGGCATGACGGTGACCGAGGTCAAGGGCTTCGGTCGCCAGAAGGGCCATACCGAGCTGTATCGCGGCGCCGAGTACGTGGTCGACTTCCTGCCCAAGGTCAAGATCGAGATCGTGCTGGATGACGGCCTGGTCGACCGCGCGGTCGAGGCCATCCAGGATGCCGCCAAGACCGACCGGATCGGCGATGGCAAGATCTTCATCTACAACCTGGAAGACGTGATCCGGATCCGCACCGGCGAGCGTGGCAGCGACGCTCTGTGAGGTCGCGCGCGGTCCCGGCAACGGCTCGCAACCGCCGCTGATGCAACGGCCCCGGCGCTGCGCCGGCCAGGGCGCAAGCCCCAGGATGACTCGAGGTTCAAGGAAAGGAAGCCAGTGAAATGATGTTGGGATGCAAGTCCGCCGAGGACGTGATTAAGGCGATCAAGGACCACGGCGTGGAGTTCGTCGACGTCCGCTTCACCGACATGCCCGGCATGTGGCAGCACACCTCCTACCCGGCCAGCCATATCAAGGCGGACGATATCGACGAGGGTCTGGGCTTTGACGGCTCCTCGATCCGCGGCTTCCAGAAGATCGAAGCCTCGGACATGCTGCTGCTCCCGGACGAGACCACCGCCTTCATCGACCCGTTCTACAAGTACAAGACCCTGGTTCTGATCGCCGACATCCACGACCCGATCACCAAGGAGTTCTACGCCCGCGATCCGCGCGGCGTGGCGCGCAAGGCCGAGGACTATCTGGCGACCACCGGGATCGGCGATCGCGCCTTCTTCGGGCCGGAAGCCGAGTTCTTCGTGTTCGACGACGTGCGCTACGGCCAGGGCCTGAATTTCGGCACCTACGAGATCGATTCGATCGAGGGCCACTGGAACATGCCGCGGGCGGAAGGGCCCAATCTCGGCTACAAGATCCGGCCGAAGGAGGGCTATTTCCCGGTTCCGCCGTCCGACACCCTGCACGATATCCGCTCCGAGATGGCGCTGGTCATGCAGCAGATCGGCCTGACCGTGGAGTGCCATCACCACGAGGTGGCGACCGCCGGCCAGTGCGAGATCGACATGAAGTTCGATACGCTGGTCAAGATGGCCGACGATCTGATGAAGTACAAATACGTGGTCAAGAACGTGGCGCGCGCCCACAACAAGACCGCGACCTTCATGCCCAAGCCGCTCTATGGCGACAATGGCTCGGGCATGCATGTCCACAGCTCGATCTGGCACGGCGACAAGCCGATCTTCGGCGATCCCGGCGGCTATGCCGGGCTGTCGCAGGCCTGCCGCTACTATATCGGCGGCATCCTGAAGCACGCGCCGGCGATCCTGGCGTTCGCGGCGCCGACCACCAACTCCTACCACCGCCTGGTGCCTGGCTACGAAGCGCCGGTCAACCTGGTCTGGTCGATGCGCAACCGCTCGGCCGCGGTCCGGATTCCGATGTATTCGGACAGCCCTAAGGCCAAGCGCGCCGAGTTCCGCTGCCCGGATCCGTCCTGCAACCCCTATCTGGCCTTCCCGGCGATCCTGATGGCCGGCCTGGACGGCATCCGCAACAAGATCGATCCCGGCGACCCGGTCGACAAGAATATCTACGACCTGCCGCCGGAGGAGCTGGCCGAGCTGCCGGGCGTGCCCGCCTCGCTCGACGGCGCGCTGGATGCGCTCGAGGCCGACAACGCCTTCCTGACCGAGGGCGACGTGTTCACGCCCGACTTCATCCAGAACTACATCGCGTACAAGCGTGAGGCCGAGGTCGACGCGATCCGCCTGCGGCCGCACCCCCATGAATTCGTGATGTACTACGACATCTGACCGCTCTCCACTCAAGCCTCCCTGATCCTTCGCAGGGCGGGCGCCTCCGGGCTCCCGCCCCTTTTTTTGTCGACGGCACCAAATTGCGGCGACGGACGACGGCGCATAGGTGCCGCGCAACGCGCTGCCCTTTTCATGGTCAGCTTCTGCCTAGAAAATGATCAGCGGCTGCAGCGGCAAGCGGCAGGCCATCGGCGCGCTTGTCGGCCCATGGCCACCACCCTATCACGGAGCTGCGGCAGGCTGCGCCATCGGCCGCGCCGACCAGATCGGACCTTGTCCAGGAGATTGCCATGTCAGCGTTGAAACTCGCCCGCCGGTCCCTGCTGGGCGGCGCTGCCGCCTTGGCCGCGGGGCTGCATGGCGGCCTGCTGGCCAGGGCTGCGCGCGCAGCGACGGCCGCGCCGCCTGCTCAGCCGCCGGTCTTCTATCCGCTCAAGATCGGCGCAATCGCCGCGACCGTGGTCTCGGACGGCCCGCTCGGACCGATCGGCGCTGCCGCCGACACCTTCCGCAACCTGCCCAAGGAGCAGATCGATCGGCGCCTGGCCGACAATTTCCTGGCGCCGGACCAGATCTTCCTGGAGCAGAACGCGCTGCTGCTGCAGACCGGCCAGAAGCTTTGCCTGTTCGACACCGGCCTTGGCGCCGCCAAGATCTTCGGTCCGAACAGCGGCCGGCTGCCGGCGACGTTGCAGGCGGCCGGGATCGATCCGGCGGCGATCGATGCGGTGGTCCTGACCCATGCCCATCCCGACCATTGCTGGGGGCTGGTCGACGAGGCCGGGGCCTCGCTGTTCCCGAACGCGCAGGTCTACATCACCCAGGCGGATTTCGAGTTCTGGACCGATGACGCCAAGCTCGGCATGGAGACGATCAAGCCGATGATCGAGGGCGCCCAGCGCAGCCTGAAGCCCCATCGCGACCGGCTGGTGTTCATCAAGGATGGCGAGGAGTTCCTGCCTGGGATCCAGGCGATGGCGACGCCGGGCCATACGGTCGGCCATACCTCCTTCATGATCACCTCCGAGGGCCAGAGCCTGTATCTGGCGGCGGACGTGCTGCACCATCACGTGCTCTCGGTCGAGCTGCCGCAAAACCAGTTCGCCTTCGATAGCGACCCGCAGCAGGGCGCCGCGACCCGCCAGAAGGTGCTGGACATGCTGGCGACCGACCGGCTGACCTTCCTTGCCTACCACTTCCCCTGGCCCGGCATCGGCCATATCGCGAAAGCCGGCGACGGCTATCGCTATGTGGCGGCGCCGATGCGGATGGTGCTGTAGCCAGTCCGGACCAGCCACCATCATTGCCAATGGATTGCCGGGCCGCTAGCCAGGGGTCTCAGTCAATCATGCGGCCATTGGAGTTGATATGTCGGTAAAGCCGTTGGCATTGACCATCCTGTTGCTGGCGGTGGCGGCGTGCAGTGCCACCGGACAATTGAAGGTCGCCAAGCCCAAGGACGCCGCGATCCGGCCAGCCGCGAGCGTCGCGATCCAGGTCGGCGCCAAGCCTGGTGCCGCCGACGATCAGCAGGACACCGCCCAGGCGGTCAGCCTGTTGCGGCAGGACCTCGTTGGCAAGCTGCCGGGCACCGGCCTGTTCGGCCGGGTGGTCGATGCTGACGCCAGCCCCGACTACACGTTGCAGGTCACGCTGCAGGAGATCCGCTGGCTGCCGGGTGCGGCGCGCTGGGCCGCCGGCCTCCATGGCGCCGTGAACCGCCTGGCCGCCGATGTCGCGCTGCAGGACAATGCCAGCGGCGCGCCGCTGACCAGCTACTCGGCTGAGGTCGAAGGCGCCAAGTTCTGGCTGGCGAGCGAGAGCAGCTTCGAGGGCACGATGGACCAGCTGGGCAACCGGGTGATCGAAGGGCTCCGCTAGGTCTCCGAGGGGCCGGCCGGTCCGCCGGAAGGGCTGGCGGCGCCGCCGGTTTCTCGTTAGTACCGAAGGAGGGCGAACAATCTCCGGCCATCTCCTCCAGCAGGGTGACCGACAATTTCAGTGCTGCGCGCGCTCAGCCTTGCGATCGGTCTGGCAGTGCTCTGGCTGCTGCTGTCAGGCTATTGGCATGAGCCGCTGCTGCTGGGGCTGGGCCTCGCTTCGGTATTGCTCTCGGTGGTCGTGGCCGGGCGCATGGGCGGGCTCGACGACGAAGGCCATCCGGTTCATCTGCTAGGCCGTGCCCTGATCTACTGGCCCTGGCTGATCAAGGAGATCGGCCTCGCCAATTGGGACGTGGCCAAGGCGATCCTGGGCTGGCAGGGGCCGATCGAGCCCACGGTGTTCGCCGTGCGCGCCTCGCAGGCGAGCGACCTCGGCCGGGTGATCTATGCCAACTCGATCACGCTCACGCCCGGCACCGTGACCCTGGAGCTGGCCGGCGACCGGCTCTTGGTCCACGCCCTGACCAGGGGTGCGGTCGAAGGCTTGCAGGGTGGCGAGATGGACCGGCGGGTGCGCCGGCTCGCGGGCTGAGATGTTCGCAGCCGCCGGGCTGGCGCTCCTGGTCACCATGGCGGCCGCCCTGGCGCGCGCCTTGCTCGGCCCGACCGTCTATGACCGGATCCTCGCGGTCAACGCCTTCGGCACCCTGACCGTTGGCCTGATCGCGGTCCTGGGCTTCCTGATGGGCCGGCCGGAATTCCTGGACATCGCCCTGGTCTACGCCCTGATCAATTTCATCAGCACGCTGGCCGTGACCAGCTATGTCCGCAGCGCTGCCGCGCGCACCCGGCCGGATGAGGCCGGCTGATGGCGCTCGTCCTGGATCTGCTCAGCTGGGTGGCGATCCTGATCGGCGCCGCCGCCATGCTGATCGGCGCGCTCGGCCTCTTGCGCCTGCCGGACGTGTTCGCGCGCATGCATGGCGCCGGCATGATCGACACCGCCGGCCTGACGCTGATCCTGCTGGGCCTGATGCTGCAAGCCGGCCTCACCCTGATCGCCGTCAAGCTGATCCTGATTGTCCTGTTCGTCGTCTATACCAGCCCGATGACCAGCCACGCCCTGGCGCGCGCCTGCCTGCTGGCGGGGCTGCGGCCGTTGGGCAGGGTCGAGGCGGACGAGGGAGGTGGCCGATCGAGCCGCTGATCACGATCGTCCTGCTCCTGTTCATGGTGGTCATGGCGGTCGCCTTCATCCTGGTGCGCGACCTGTTCGCCGTGATCATGCTGTCCGGCATCTTCAGCCTGACCGCCGCCGCCCTCTATGTGCTGATGGATGCGGTCGACGTCGCCTTCACCGAGGCGGCAGTGGGCGCCGGCATCGCGACCGTGCTCGGCCTGGCGACGCTTGGCCTGATCGGGGCGCCGGCCGAGAAGGTCGCCGGTCGGCACCCGCTCGGCCCCTTGCTGCTGGCCGTGGTGACCGGCGTGGCGCTGATCGCCAGCACCTGGAACCTGCCGCGCTATGGCGACCCCGCGGCGCCAATCAACCGCCATGTGGCGCCCTATTACATCACCGAGTCCGGCCGCGAGATCGGCGTGCCGAACATCGTGACCTCGGTGCTATCCAGCTATCGCGGCTTCGACACCTTGGGCGAGACCACGGTGATCTTCACCGCCGCGGCCGGCGTGCTGGCGCTGCTGGGCCGGCGGCGCCGGCGGCCGACGGCGGACCAGGCAGCCACCGACGAGCGCCAGCCATGAGCGGCAACCCGATCCTCAGGATCACCGCCAAGCTGCTGCTGCCGGCGATCCTGCTGTTCGCGCTCTATGTCCAGTTCCACGGCGATTTCGGCCCGGGCGGCGGCTTCCAGGCGGGCGTGATCTTCGCCAGCGCGTTCATCCTGCATGCCTTGCTGGTGGGCGTGCCGGCCGCGCGCAAGGTGGCGCCCGCCTGGCTGGTCCAGGCCGCCCTGGCGCTGGGCGTGCTGCTCTATGCCGGGGTCGGCTTCGCCGGCCTGCTCCTGGGCGGCAACTACCTGGACTACAACGTGCTGGCCCATGACCCGGTGCATGGCCAGCATCTGGGCATCATCCTGATCGAGTTCGGCGTCGGCACCACGGTCGCCACCGCCATGATCACGATCTTCTTCACCTTCGCCGATGCCGAAGGGGCGCCCGATCCGGCGGCCGAGGACGAGCCATGAGCGTGCTCGGCCTGTTCAACTACTGGATCGTGATCGTCCTGATGATGCTGGGCTTCTACGTGGTCATCGCCCAGGGCAATCTGGTCAAGAAGATCTTCGGGCTGAACATCTTCCAGGTCTCGGTCTTCCTCCTCTACATCTCGATGGCCAAGGTCGATGGCGGCACGGCGCCGATCCTGGCGCCGCACATCAGCCTCTACAGCAACCCGCTGCCCCATGTCCTGATCCTGACCGCGATCGTGGTCGGCGTCGCGACCATGGCGCTGGGCCTGGCGCTGGTGGTCCGGATCAAGCGCGCCTATGGCACGATCGAGGAAGACGAGATCGCCGCCATCGAGGGCGAGCTGCCGTGATCCAGGCGCATCTGCCGGCGCTCCAGGTGGTCGTGCCGTTGTTCGCAGCACCGCTCTGCCTGCTGCTGCCCTGGCCGCGCGCCGCCTGGCTGCTGGCGACGGTGGTGAGCTGGCTGGCCGCCGGCATCGCGCTCGCCTTGCTCTGGACGGTGCGCGCAGAGGGGCCGATCAGCTATGCGCTCGGCAGCTGGCCGCCGCCGATCGGCATCGAGTACCGGGTCGACCTCCTGAACGCCTTCATCCTGGTGATCGTGGCCGGGATCGGCGCCGTGGTTATGCCGTTCGCCAAGGCCTCGGTCGAGCGCGAGCTGCCGCCTGAGCGGATCGTCCTATTCTACGTGATGTACCTGCTGTGCCTGACCGGCCTGCTCGGCATCACGATTACCGGCGATGCCTTCAACCTCTTCGTGTTCCTCGAGATCTCGTCCCTGTCGTCCTATGTCCTGATCAGCCTCGGCCGCGACCGGCGAGCGCTCACGGCGGCCTTTCGCTACCTGATCATGGGCACGATCGGCGCCACCTTCTACGTGATCGGCATCGGCCTGCTCTACATGCTGACCGGCACGCTCAACATCGCCGATCTGGCCGCCCGCCTGCCGCCGCTCCTGACCTTGCCGGCGGTCCAGGCGGCGCTCGCCTTCCTCCTGGTCGGGATCAGCCTGAAGCTCGCTTTGTTTCCGCTCCATCTCTGGCTGCCGAACGCCTATGCCTATGCGCCGACCGTGGTCACGGTGTTCCTCGCGGCAACCGCCACCAAGGTCTCGGTCTATGTCCTGATCCGGATCCTCTACACCTTGTTCGGCGGCCTCGATCTGCCCGAGCTGCCGCTCCGGCCGGCGCTGATGGGCCTGGGCATGCTGGCCATGATCGCGGCCTCGCTGGTCGCGATCTTCGAGACCAACGTCAAGCGCATGCTGGCCTATTCCAGCCTCGCCCAGATCGGCTACATGGTGCTGGGGCTGGGCCTCGGCACGGCCGCCGGGCTGGCCGCGGGGATTGTCCACATCTTCAATCACGCGCTGACCAAGGCGACCTTGTTCATGGCGGTCGGCTGCGCCAGCCAGCGCCAGGTGATCGGCCTGCGCGATCTGGCCGGGCTCGGCCGGCGCATGCCTCTGGTCGCGGCCGCCATCCTGGTCGGCGCGCTCAGCCTGGTCGGCGTGCCGGTCACGGTCGGCTTCGTGACCAAATGGGCGCTGATCCAGGCGGCGCTCGCCGTCGATCTCTGGCCGGTGGCCCTGGTGGTCCTGGCGAGCGGCCTCCTGGCGCTGATCTATGGCTGGCGGCTGGTGGAAGCCGCCTATTTCCAGCCGCTGCCGGACGAGCCGGCGGCCGTGGCGCCGCCGCTTGCCATGCAGGCGCCGCTCTTGCTCCTGACCGTCGCCTGCCTGCTGTTTGGCCTGGCCGCCGGCTGGACCTTGGGCCTGGCTGAGGACGCCGCCGCGGCTTTGGTCGGACCGGCGCCATGAGCATCGGCTGGCTCATGCTGCTGACCATCGCCCTGCCGGCATTGGCAGCGCCGGTGATCTGGCACCTCTCGGCTTGGCCGCGTTTGCGCGACGGCCTCACGGTCGGCGTGGCGCTCGCGTTGTTCGGCCTGGTGCTGAACCTCTTGCCGCCGGTCGCGGCTGGCCAGCGCCCGACGCAGCCGCTCGTCCAGATGCTGCCAGGCCTGGAGCTTGGCCTGGCCGCCGAGCCGCTGGGGCTGGTGTTCGCCCTGATCGCGAGCGGCCTGTGGCTGGCGACCGCAGTCTATGCGATCGGCTATTTGCGCGCCTATGGCGACGCCCAGCAGAGCCGCTTCCATGCCTGCTTCGCGCTGGCGCTGGCCTGCACCATGGGCATCGCGCTCGCCGGCGATCTTTTGACCCTCCTGGTGTTCTACGAGGCCCTGACGCTGGCGACCTATCCGCTGGTCACCCATAGCGGCACGGCCGAGGCGCGCCGGGCCGGGCGGGTCTACCTGGGCCTCTTGCTCGGCACCTCGCTGGGCCTCCTGGTCCTGGCGGTCGCCCTGACCTACGTCTTGGCCGGCCGCCTCGACTTCCAGCCGGGCGGCATCCTGGCGGAGCGGGTGAGCGGCTGGCTGCTGCCGGTCCTCCTGGCCCTCTACGTCTTCGGCATCGGCAAGGCCGCCCTGATGCCGTTCCACCGCTGGCTGCCGGCCGCGATGGTGGCGCCGGCGCCGGTCAGCGCGCTCTTGCACGCGGTGGCGGTGGTCAAGGCCGGCGTGTTCGCGATCCTGAAGATCGTGATCTACGTGTTCGGCTTCGAGCTGGTCGCCGGCAGCGCTGCCGGCACGGCGCTCGCCTATGTCGCCGCCGTCACCATCCTGCTCGCCTCGCTGGTGGCGCTGGCCAAGGACAATCTGAAGGCGCGGCTCGCCTATTCGACGGTCAGCCAGCTGGCCTACGTGGTCCTGGGGGCAATGCTCGCCAATGCCGCCGGGATCGCCGGGGGAGCCTTGCAGATCGCGATGCACGCCTTCGGCAAGATCACCTTGTTCTTTTGCGCCGGCGCCATCCTGGTTGCCAGCCATGAAAGCGAGATCAGCCGGATGCGAGGGCTGGGCCGGCGCATGCCGGTGACGTTTGCCGCGTTCTTCATCGGCTCGCTTGGCATCATCGGCCTGCCGCCGGCCGGCGGGGTCTGGAGCAAGTGGCAGCTCATCGAGGCGGCCTGCGCGGCCGGACAGGGACCTTTGGTCCTGGTGCTGCTGCTGTCCTCCGTCCTGAGCGCCGCCTACCTTCTGCCGGTCGCCGTGCGCGCCTTCCAGCCGGTCGCCGGCACCAGCGGTGCTGGCGCCTGGCAGGTCCAGGAGGCGCCTATGCTCTGCCTGGTGCCGCTCTGCCTGACCGCCTTCGGCACGCTGGCCTTGTTCGTCCTGGCCGACCCGCTTTACCGCTTCCTGCTGCCGCTGCTGGCGGTGACGCCATGAGCGGGCAGGGCGACCGGCCGGAGCCAGGTCGGTACTGGCTGGACCAGCCGGCCAACATCCAGAAGCTGGAATGGCTGCTGGCCGCGCTCTGCCTCATGCTGCTGATCGTTGATTTTCTGGTGGTCCGCCACGGCGAGATCCCGCTGGCCGGCAGCTTCGGCTTCTTCGCCTGGTTCGGCTTCCTCGCCTATGTCGGCCTGATCTTCGTCGCCAAGGCCCTGCGGCTGCTGTTGATGCGGCCCGAGCGATACTACGAGCCCGATGATCAGCCTGATTAGCCCCGGCCCGATCCTGCTGCTGGGCGCGTTGCTGCTGCCGTTCTTGCCGGCGCGGGCGCGCGGGCCGGCGACCCTGATCCTGCCGCTCTTGGCGCTCGTCGGCGTCACTGGGCTCTGGCTCAGCCCGGCGGCACCTGCCTCGCTCAGCTTCATGGGCCTGGCGCTGGATCCGGTCCGGGTCGACCCGCTGGCCAACCTGTTCGGCCTGATCTTCAGCCTCGCGGCTTGTCTCTCCGCCCTCTACGCCTTGCCCGAGCGCTCGCTGATGCAGCAGATGGCGAGCCTGGCTTATGCCGGCGCCGCGCTCGCCGCCGTCTATGCCGGCGACCTCTTGACCCTGTTCGTGTTCTGGGAGCTGACCGCCCTGGCCGCGGCCTTCGTGATCTGGGCGGGCGGCTCCGATCGCGCCTATCGCGCCGGCCTGCGCTACCTCTATATCCAGATCGCCGGCGGCGTGGTGCTGATGGCAGGCATCCTCTTGCAGCTGAGCGCCACCGGCTCGCTCGCCTTCGCGCGGCTCGATCCGGCCGCCGGCCTGGGGCCGGCGCTGATCCTGGTGGGCTTCGGCGTCAAGGCGGCGTTCCCGTTCCTGCATAACTGGCTGCAGGACAGCTATCCGGAAGCGAGCCCGGCGGGCTCCGTCTGGCTCTCGGCGTTCAGCACCAAGCTCGCGATCTACGCGCTTGCCCGCGGCTATCCCGGCACCGAGCTGCTGCTCTGGATCGGCTGCGCCATGACCGTGTTCCCGATCTTCTACGCGGTCCTGGAGAACGATTTGCGCCGGGTGCTGGCCTACAGCTTGAACAACCAGCTGGGCTTCATGGTCGCCGGCATCGGCATCGGCACCGAGCTGGCGCTCAACGGGGCGCTCGCCCACGCCTTTTGCCACATCATCTACAAGGCGCTGCTGTTCATGGCGATGGGCGCTGTGCTCCATCGCACCGGCACCACCAAGGCGAGCGAGCTGGGCGGGCTCTATAAGTGCATGCCCTGGACCGCCGGCTTCTGCCTGGTCGGTTCGGCCTCGATCTCGGCCTTTCCGCTGTTCAGCGGCTTCATCGCCAAGTCCTTGATACTGGCCGCGGTCGCCGAGCAGGGCCATCCGGTCGCCTGGCTGATCCTCTTGTTCGCCTCCGCCGGCGTGCTCGACCATTCCGGCATCAAGGTGCCGTTCTTCAGCTTCTTCGCCCATGACCAGGGCCACCGGGTCGCCGAAGCGCCCTGGCCGATGCTGGCGGCGATGGCGCTGGCCTCGGCCATGTGCATCGGTCTCGGCGTCTTCCCGGGCCTGCTCTATGGGCTGCTGCCGTTTCCGGTCGACTACCAGCCCTACACCCTCGAGCATGTCCTGACCCAGAGCCAGCTCCTGCTGTTCGCGATGCTGGCCTTCGTGACCTTGTGGCGGACCGGCCTCTACCCGCCGGAGCTGCCGGCGGTGAACCTGGATTTCGACGTGGTCTACCGCAAGGGCCTGCCGGCACTGGCAGCGGCGCTTGTGCGGACCTTCAGCCCGCTCGACCGCCGCCTGCGCCAGGCCGGCCGCCAAGCCATCGCCGGACTCGCGGACCAGCTGCAGCGCCGCCACGGCCTGGCGCGCACGGTCGGCGCCGGCGGCATGGTGTTCTGGGTGCTGGTGATGCTGGCCGGCTATCTGGTGCTGGCGCTGACCGGCTTGGGCCAGCTGCCGCTCGGCTGAGCGTCGGAGCGGCAGCGGGCCCCGATCCGCTCAGCGGGCATCCTGGGCCAGGCGGAAGCCGGTGACCTGCCAGCAGGCGGCCGGCGGGAAAAAGTTGCGGTAGCTCTGCCGGATGTGGTTCTGCGAGGTCGCGCAAGAGCCGCCGCGCAGCACGAACTGGTTGCACATGAACTTGCCATTGTACTCGCCCAAGGCACCCGTCTCCGGCCGGTAGCCGGGATAGGCCGAATACTGGCTGCGGGTCCATTCCCAGACGTCGCCATAGAGCTGCTGCGGCGCATCGTCGGCGGTAGCGTCGGCGGCGGCAACCGGTTGCAGATAGCCCGAGTCGACGAAATTGCCGCGGATCGGCGCGCGCGTGGCGGCCAGCTCCCATTCCTGCTCGCTCGGCAGGCGCGCGCCCAGCCAGCGGGCGACCGCATCGGCCTCGAAATAGCTGATATGGCTGGCCGGTGCGGCGGCATCGACCGGGCGCATGCCGGCCAGCGTGAAGACCTGCCAGCCGTCGCCATTCGGCTGCCAGTAGAAGGGGTGCGCCCAGCCTTCGCCCTGGACCGAGGCCCAGCCCTCCGACAGCCACAGCTCCGGCCGGCGATAGCCGTCATCGGCGATGAACGCCATGACCTCGTGGTTGGTCACCGGCCGGCTGCCCAGTAGGAAAGGCTCGAGAAAATGGCGATGGCGCGGGCCTTCGCAGTCATAGGCGAAGCCCTCGCCGCCATGGCCGATCGCGACCAGCCCGCCCTCGAACTCAAGCCAGCGCTGCGCCGGCGGCGTCACGGTCGGGCCGGCCGGCAGCTCGGCATAGGCCGGGCGCAGCGGATTGCAGGACAGCACGTGCTTGATGTCGGTCAGCAGCAGCTCTTGATGCTGCTGCTCGTGATGCAGGCCGATCTCGAGGCGGCGCAGCATCTCGGCCGCATCGGCGCCGCGAGCCCCCGCCAGCAGCTCGGCCATGTTGTCGTCGACATGGCGGCGATAGGCCATGACCTGGTCGAGCGTCGGCCGGGTGATCTCGCCGCGCTGGGCCCGGCAGTGCCGCGCACCGGCCTGGACATAGTAGGAGTTGAACAGGAAGGCGTAGCGCTCGTCGAGGGGCTGGTAGCCGGGCAGATAGGGCCGCAGCAGGAAGGTTTCGAAGAACCAGCTGACATGGGCCAGATGCCATTTGGTCGGGCTGACGTCCGGCATGGTCTGGACCACGGTGTCCTCGGCCGCAAGCGGCCGTGCCAGCTGCTCGGTGAACGCCCGGATCGCCTGGTAGCCGGCCAGCGTCGCGGGTGGGCCGCTTGGCCTGGCGTGATCGCCATCACGCAGGGCAGTGGCGCGCTCGGCCGCGTTGGGCGGGCGCAATCGGGTGGCCATGGCTGTGCTCCTTCAAGTCGGCAGGTCGCTGACCGCCTGGGTGCGGGGCCGCGGCACGGCGCCGGCCGCCCGCAGGAAGTGGATGCTGAACAGCTGTCCCGGATCGGCCCAGACCTTGACCGGCTGCCAGCCGGCGCGCCCGGCCAGGGCCTGAAAGCCGGTTATGGTGTATTTGTGGCTGTCCTCGGTATGGATCGTCTCGCCGGCGGCGAAGCGGAACGGCCGGCCGGCGACCGCCGCGATCTGCGGTCGCAGGCTCTGCAGATGCATCTCCAGCCGGCCGAGCGCCGGGTCATAGCGGACCGCGTGGCCAAAGCCCGCAAGGTCGAAGCTGCCGCCCAGCTCGCGATTGATCCGGGCGAGCAGATTGAGGTTGAAAGCGGCGGTGACGCCGGCCGCATCGTCATAGGCCGGCAGCAAGATCGCCGGGTCCTTTTGCAGATCGACCCCGATCAGCAGCCCGCTGCCCGGCCCCAGCAGCCGGGCGGTGCGCTTGAGGAAGACGATCGCTTCGGCCGGCGCGAAATTGCCGATGGTCGAGCCTGGGAAGAAGCCGCTGCGGACGCCGGCCAGCTCGGGCAGATCGAACGACTGGGTATAGTCGGCGCAGATCGGGATCACGGTGGCTGCCGGATAGTCGGCAGCGAGCCTGGCGGCGGCCTGCTGCAGATGCGCGCCCGAAATGTCGACCGGCAGATAGGTGACCGGCCCGGCCATGGCGTCCAGCAGCAGCCGAACCTTCTGGCTGGCGCCGCTGCCCAGCTCGACCAGCGTGCCGCCGGGCTCGATCAGCTGGGCGATCTCGGCGGCATGGGCCTCGAGCAGGCCAAGCTCGGTCCGGGTCGGATAATATTCCGGCAAGGCGCAGATCGCCTCGAACAGCTCGGAGCCCCGCTGGTCGTAGAAGTATTTGCAGGGGATGGATTTGCGCGGCTGGCTGAGACCGGTCAGCACGTCGGCCAGGAACGCTTCGTGGTCCGAAAGGTGTGGCTGGACTGACGGCGATGGGGCGCGGTCGCGGCTGTTTTGCAGCACGGCATCATCCTGTCGCGGTGGGCGGAAAGGGTGGCTGGGCGATCGGTTTCGGGAGTAACGCCAGCGGGCGCGAACCGTTCCCCAGCGGCGGCCGGTGAGAACCGCCGCGCTGGCTCAGCGTCTAGAGGAAGCTGGGCAGGGCTGAGCGCTCAGTCATCGTCCTGGATCGTGCCGCCGACCGCCTTGTGCGCGATCACCGCGAGGCTGGGGTCGGCGCTGACGAACAGCTCGAGCCGCTTGTCGCCGTCCGCCGTCTGGTTGTCGATCAGCGGCACGCGCAGCTCGACTTCGCTGGTGCCCGGCTGGATATGCAAGACACCCCGCCGCGGCTGGTAGTCCAGGCCGGCCTTGGCGGTTTGATCGATGGTCGCATAGATCAGAGCGAGCGCGCCGTCGGCCGGCGGGGTCAGCGCCACCGCGAACACCAGGGCCTCCTCGGCCTCGCGCGCTCGGGCCGCGGCGACCCTGATCGCGACCGGCGCCGCCAGCGCGATGATCGGACCGCCCTGGCCCTGCTCGGCCAGGGGCTCGGCTGGCGGCACCTCGGCCTCGGCCTCGGGCGCGGCCGTGGCGACGACCTCGGTCGGCGCGACACCGATCGCCTCGCGGCTGACCAGCCGGCCCGCTTGGACCCGCAGCAGCTCGTCGCCCGCCTGCAGCTCGTAGGTGCCATCGGCAAAGCCGATCAGCCGGCCGGTCAGGATCTGGCCGCCCGCATCGATCTGGACCTCGCGCAGCTCGGCGAGCGCGAACTGCGCCATGCCGCCGATGTCGCGGCGGAGCATGACATGGTTGCGCGTCATCTGGATGACCGAGCCGGCGAGCTGGTGCCCGTCCTGCAGCAAGAACCGTTCGGACGCCGTGAGCGGCGAGCTCGCCAGCAGGCCGAGCAGCAGGAGGCCCAGGCCAGCCACCTTAGCGCTCGCCCCGCTTCGCTCGCTCCGTGCCATGTCCGCCCTCCTTGCTCGCTGCAGCAGCCGCGCTAAGAGCCGCCGAGCAGCTGGCGCGCAGCCGGCAGGCGCTGCCAGCCCGGCAGCTCGGCGCGCAGATCGACGTCCTGCCATTTTGGATGATAGCCGGGCGCCTGCAGCCGCGCGAAGTCGCCGAACAGCCGCTCCACGAAGCGGCGCAGCTTCTGCTCGCGGGCATGGCCGGCCGGCCAATTGTAAGCCGCCAGGACCTCGCCGACGCCGATGGTCGCGAGGTTGCCGCCGGTCGGGATCAGGCCCGGATAGTCTCGGTCCGACAGGCTCACCGGATAATAGCTGGGGCTGGTCATGCGCTCGGCCGGCAAGGGCAGGAGGTGCAGGCCATCCTCGGGCCGCAAGGCCGTGAACAGATCGACCGGCTTGCCCTCGATCATGACCATCGCGTCGATCGCGCCCTCGCGCAGCTTGGCCAGCGCCACCTGATGCGGAAAGTCGGTGACCTTGACCTCCAGCGCCAGGTCCTCGAGGAGGAGCGCCGAGGTCATGTAGGTGCCGCCGTCGGCCGGGCCGAAATTGACCGACTTGCCGGCCAGATCCTCGAGGCTCCGGATCGTGCTGCGGGCGAGCAGGTGGACCTCTTCGTCATAGAGCTTGGCGATGTAGTGGATCTGGCGGTCGATGCCCGGGATCAGGTTGTTGCGCTTGTAGAACTCGAGCACGTCCGATTGCACGATCGCGACGTCGACGCCCTTGAGGAAGGCCAGATCCTCGATGTCGCGCACGGAGCCCTTGCCGACGATGGCCAGGACCCTGAGATCGTAGCCGTCGTCGAAGGCGTTGGCGAGATCGACCGCGATCTGCAGATCGGTGCCGCCCAGGGCGCCCGACATGATCCCGACCGTGCCGGCATTGACCAGATCCCGCTGGCTCGCCGGATCGGCCGCCCAGCCGCGCGGCCCGAGCAAGCTGACCAAGAAGCCCACCAGCAACCAGGTCGGCCACCTGCGACCGCGGCCAGTGGCCGCCAGGTTCGGCAACTGGGTCACATGGTCCGGGCTATTCATCCGCGCGCCCAATCATAGTCGTTGACGTTTCTTGCCAGCCTGAAAAGGAGCTTCCCGGCAATGGAGCTTGGTCGGGTTCGCCACGAAAAGCAAGGTTCGGCGGCCTGGCAGGGATGCCCGACCATGCGCGGTCTTGCCGGACGCTGGATCTACGCCGCAGAGCTTGGCGAGCAGCGCGCCGCCGTGCTTGCTAAGACTCCGCTCGGCCACGCCGGCAACGTCCGCGCCAGCCGCCGCATTGTCGGGACGCAGTCGGCCAGATTGCGCCGGCGCGCCGCATGCGTGATCCGCAGCTCAAGCGGCGGTCCAAGCCACCACCGGGCGGCGCCGGCATGCCCAAGGCAGCGCCCGGTTTGGTCACGCTTGGCAAGGATGCCTTAACCATCTGCGGCCATGCTGAGCGAGTCTTGCTTGGTCCATGCGACCCTGGGAATCCGTGCGTCGATAGGATCTTGGTCCCGGGCATGGATTGCCAGGATCGCATGGACCGCGGCAATCGTCGCAGGAGAGCGTTAAGATGGGATGAAGCAGTCGAGCGCCGGAGCGGAATGCTCGTCAGGGCAACAGGGGATTTGTCCGGTGCATGGCCGCAGTCGGATGGTCCATTTGTCGATGATCTCGCCAGCCGCCTTGCGCCCGCGAAGGCTTCGGGTCGGCGTTGCGCTCGACCAGCCAGCGGGTTGATGGCGGCCTGCAGATCGACGATCGAGTAAAACAGATCGCGCTTGAGCTGGCCGCGGGTGAGCGTGGCGCAGAAGGTCGGGTCATGCGTTCAGCCAGACGCTGGAGGT
>CADEGR010000062.1:0-10765 GCA_902826935.1 uncultured Alphaproteobacteria bacterium
CGCGCGCATTCGCCTGGCGCGCGAGGATGCTGCGGATCGGCGCCGCGATGTCGGCGGGCGACAGGGCGGCGGTCGCGACCTGGTAGAGCAGCGGCTGGAACAGATGGTAGTTGCGCTGATCGACCACGGTCACCTGGACCGGCTGGCGGGCGAGCCGCCGCGCCGCATCCAGGCCGCCGAAGCCGGCGCCCACGATCACCACGCGCGGCCGGGCGGCTGGATCGGGCGAGGTCATGACAGGCTCCTCCTTGGCAGCTAGGCGAAGTGCGGCATCAGCCCGCTGGCGCCCGGCCAGGCCCCGACCGGGCGGGCGGGCTGCTGCTGCCGGCCGGCTGCTAGCATGGCGCCGAGCGGCAGGAAGGCGGCCGAGGCCAGGGCGTCCTGCAGGCAGCGCAGCGCTTCGGCCTCGTCGGCCGGACCGACCGCCCGCAGGGCTGCCGCGGCGCTGCCGCCGGCCTCCAAGAGGCGCAGGAGGCGGAGCTGCAGCCGGCTGAGCCGCTGCCAGACCACCGTCCCGCCGGCGCCGGGGCCGATCAGGAGCCGGGTCGGCTCGCCCCCGAAGCTGAAGGTGACATGCTTGCCGCCATCGGCCTGGCAGGCGCGCCAGATGTCGAACACCGGATAGGCCGAGGCGTGCAGCGACCAGGCCGGATGGCGGCGCAGCCGGAGCGTGGCCTGAATGGCGGGCGGGGCGCCGGTGGGCCGGGCCGGCCGCGCCTTGGCGGCGTGCTGGATCGCCAGCTCCAGGCCGGCCAGATCGCCGAGATAGGGCATCCGGCGCAGCACCCGATCGACCCGGACGAAGCGCGGCAGCCGCTCGGCCAGATCGATCCAGCCGGGCGCCTCGGCGGCATGGAAGGCTTCGAGCAGGCCGCGGGCAAGCGCGGTGAAGGCGGTCGCGCCGAGCAGTCGGGCCAGTGCCGGATAGGCGGCCGTGAGACGCTCATGGGCAGCGGCTTCAGCGGCCGTCGGGCGCTCGACCCGGCCGGGGGTCGCGAGGGCGGCGCTCCAGGCGCTGCCGCTCCGCAGCAAGGTCCCGCGCACCTCCGCTTGCAGCATGGCCAGGGTCATCATGTCGGCTCTCCCGGATGAGGCGGCCGGGCTTGGCACCGCCCGGCTTGCCGGTTGCACTGGCGGCCCGGCGCGCAGGCCAACCGCCATGCCAGCAGCCTGGCGCATCCGAGCGGCGGGGAGAAATGCCGCTCAAGCATGATTGCGATAGCAAAACGACATCGCCCGCGGCCAGGTTCCGCCACCGCCGGCCGACACGATAGCGGCCGGCTATCGAACCGAGAGAGGCTCGATATTTCCATGCTGGGCAGCGCCTTGCGATCCTGGCCATGGCAGCGCTGGCGGTGGGCCGGGCGCGCCCAGCAGGAGGCAACGTCCATGGCAAGCCTATCCCGTCGCCGCGTCCGCTCCGCCTGGTTGGCCTTGTGCCTGGCGCTGGCCGGCTGTGCCGCGCCGCTGGCGGGCCAGCCGCAGCCGGCGGCGTTCAGCGACGGCATCGTCAAAGTCCGCAGCGCCTATCCGATGGCCGAGACGATCGCCCGGATCAAGCAGGACATCGCGGCCAAGGGCATCCAGTTCTTCGCTGACTATGACCAGCAGCAGCTGGGCGCCGGCGCCAAGATCGATCTGCTGCCCTCGACGCTCCTGGTATTCGGCAACCCGCCGCTCGGCATTCAGTTTCTGACCGCCAATCCGGTCGCCGGGCTCGACTGGCCGGTCCGGCTGCTGATCTACCAGGACCAAGCGGGCCAAGTCTGGGCAGCCTATACCGACTTCGGCTATATCGCCCGGCGGCATGGGATCACCGATCGCGCCGCGGCGTTCAAGATGGCATCGGAGGTGATCGCCTCGATTACCGGCACGATCGTCGCCAAATCATAGGAGGCCGGCGGGCGACCGCCGGATGGATGCGGCTTTGAGCGCGAGGAGAGCGAGCATGGTGACCCGTGGCTTCGAAGGGCGCCGGCCGACGGTGGTGGCTGGCCGGCTGCCGCCTGGCCAATATCTGGCCCATGACTTTCCGGTGCTCTCGGCCGGACCGACGCCGCGCCTGCGTCTCGCGGACTGGAGCTTCACCTTGAAGCATGGACCGCGGCCGCTGGCGCGCTGGAGCTGGGCGGAGTTCGGCGAGCTGCCGCGCAGCGAGATCAAGACCGACATCCACTGCGTCACCAAGTGGAGCAAGTTCGACACCGTCTGGGCGGGCGTGCGCGTGGCGGACCTCCTGGCCGCCGCCGGCCTCGCCGAGCCGCCGACCGCCTTCGTGCTCGCCCATGGCTTCGATGGCTACTCGACCAATGTGCCGCTCGCCGACCTGATGGGCGAGCAGGCGATGGTCGCGACCCACTATGACGGCCAGCCGCTGGCCGCCGAGCATGGCGGTCCGGCGCGGCTCCTGGTGCCGCATCTCTATTTCTGGAAATCGGCGAAATGGGTGAACGGGCTGCAGTTCACCGAGAAGGACACGGCCGGCTTCTGGGAGAACCGCGGCTACCACATCTACGGCGATCCGTGGCGCGAGCAGCGCTTCACGGGCGATTGAGGGCATGGACAATCCGCCTCGGCTCGCCTGGCAGGAGCTCGCCATCAGCCGCATCGAGACGCGAACGCCGCGGGTCAGGAGCGTGTGGCTCGAGCGCCCGGCCGGCTTCTCGTTCCAGGCCGGCCAGCATGTCGATCTGCGCCTGACCGCGCCCGACGGCTACCAGGCCCAGCGCAGCTACTCGATCGCTTCGGCGCCGGAGGACGCGGCCGGCATCGAGCTGGCGATCGAGCGGCTGGAAGAGGGCGAGGTCTCGTACTTTCTGCACGAGGTCGCGGCGGTCGGCGACACGCTCGAGCTGCGCGGCCCGATTGGCGGGCATTTCGTCTGGACCGTGAGCGACCCGGCGCCGGTGCTGCTGGTGGGCGGCGGCTCCGGCGTGGTGCCGCTGCTCAGCATGGTCCGCCACCGCGCCCGCCGCGGCGCGGCCACGCCGATGGCGCTGCTCCAGTCCGATCGGACCGCGGCGGATGTCCTGTATCCGGACGAGCTGGCCAAGCTGGCGGCCGCCGGCGACGGCTTTCGCTGGTGGCCGACGCTCAGCCGCGAGCCGAGCCCGCCGGCCGGCTTCGGGCATGGCCGGATCGATGCCCAGCTGCTGGCCAGGGTGATCAGGGCGCTGGGCGCGCCGCCGGCGCTCACTTTTGTCTGCGGCGCCAACCGGTTCGTCGAGGCCGCCACCACGCTGCTGCTCGACCATGGCCTGCCGCCGGCCAGCATCCGGACCGAGCGCTTTGGCGGCTGAGCGCGCTCAGCTGCGCTTGAAGAACTCGGTGATCAGCTGCATCAGGTCCCAGCTCGGCCAGTCATGGCCGAGATCGGCATCGACGATCTCGACCACGCCAAGGCGGCTGGCGGGATCGCGATAGGTCGTGGCGGTCACGCCCGCGGGCAGGCTGCCCGGCCCCGGCACGCCGGCGATGCCGGCCGTCCCGGTCAGGACCCGCCAGGCGTCGACCTTGGTCCGGAACGACATGCTGAGCTCCGTGCCGGTCGAATCCAGGCCGCCCGTGGCTGGCTCGACCGGGTCCAGGGCGCCTTGGACCAGCAAGGCGGAGACGTCCGCCAGCCCCGGATCCGCCAGATCGACCACGCTCCAGGGTCCGGGCGGCGCGAGCGGCTTGCGGCCGATGCCGCCGGCCACCGTGGCGATCGCCCGGATCTGGCTGGCAATCGGCTGATTGGCGGCGATCAGCCGGTAGATCAGCCGGGCGCCGCCGGAGAAGCCGATGAAGAAGATCCGCGTCGGGTCGATCGTGTACTCGGCCTGCAGCAAGGCCAGGACGTGGTCCATGTAGCCGAGATTGCTGTCCTCCTCCCAATGGAAGCTGCTGCAGGGACTGGGACAGCCGGCATCGGCCAGGCCATTCGGAAACACCGCGAGGAAGGTCTCGCTCTCGGCGTAGGTCGGGATCCGCTTCGGCGGCCGGTACATGACCGAGGCGTTGCCGCCGCCGCCATGCAGGGCGAGGACCAGCGGGATCGGCGTGCCCGCGACATAGCCCGAGGGCTGGTAGATGCAGACCTCCCGGCTGACGCCGTCGAAGGTCGTGGTCTTGGTGATCAGGCCGTTGGGCAGGCCCGGCGGCAGCGGCCCACGGCAGGTCTGGGCGCTGGCGAGCGACGGCCCGGCCAGGAGGGCCAGGGCGAAGAGCAAGGGTCCGGCAAACCGACGCAGCATGGCATGCTCCTGCGCTAGGCGCGCGCCGGTGCCGGGCAGGAGTGCCGATGCCATGGACGCCACGCAGCCAGCAGGCTAGCAAGGCTTGGGACGAGCTGGTGTGAGCCGGGCCACAAGGCGGCCCGCCAGCGCCAGGACGAGGCGACATGTCGGCATCAGGCGCCCTGATCACGGTCAATGGCTGCGGCTTTCCGAGCGGCCTGCACTACGACGTGGCCAACCATCTCTGGTACGAGCCGCTCGCGGATGGCCGGATCCGGCTGGGCATCACCATGGTCGCGGCGGCGCTCGCCAGCTTCAAGATCTTCGCCTGCACGCCCAAGCGGGTCGGCCGGCCGATCGAGGCGGGCCGCTCCTGCGCCACGTTGGAGAGCAGCAAGTGGGTCGGGCCGGCGCGGGTCGCCTTTGCCGGCAAGGTGGTGGCGGTCAATGACACTGCGATCCAGCGGCCGTCGCTCCTGGTGACCGATCCCTATGGCGCGGGCTGGATCATGGTCGCGGCGCCAGCCGGCGCCGATCCGCTCCAGGGCCTCGTGACCGGTGCCGCGATCGCGTCCGCCTACGAGGCCTGGATGCGCCAGGAGGGCTTCGCCGGCTGCGCGCCCGGCCAGCCATGAAGGCGAGCGCGCCCGAGCGCACCAGCCTGGTCCTGCTGGGCGGCGGCCATGCCCATGTCACGGTGCTCAAGGCCCTCGGCATGCGGCCTTTGCCGGGCTTGCGCCTCACCTTGATCGCCAAGGAGCTGGCCGCGCCCTATTCCGGCATGCTGCCGGGCCTGGTCGCCGGCCACTACCGCGCCGATGAGTGCCATATCGATCTGGTGCGCCTGGCCCAATTCGCCGGCGCCCGGCTGATCGACGGCAGCGCCATCGGCATCGACCGGGCCAGCCGGCGGGTCCTGATCACGGACCGCCCGCCGCTCGCCTACGACCTGCTCTCGATCGACGTCGGCATCACGCCGGCGCTGGACGATATTGCCGGGGCGGCGGAGCACGCGCTGGCGGTCAAGCCGATCTCGACCTTCGTGCCGCGCTGGCAGGCGCTGGCAGCGGCTGCCTTGCGCCCGGACGGGCCCCGGCGCTTCGTCCTGGTCGGCGCCGGGCCGGCCGGGTTCGAGCTGATCCTGGCGCTCCGCCAGCGTTTCCGGACCGCTGCCGCGGCCGCCGGCATCGCGCCGGACGCGTTCTCGTTCCAGCTGATCGGCGGCGATCAGCTCTTGCCAGCGCACCCGCCGCGCGCGCAGGCTCTGGCTCGGGCGGCGCTGGCCCTGCGGGATGTCCAGTTGATCGAGCATGACCCGGTGGTGGCGATCGAGGCAGGCGGCGTGGCGACGGCGTCCGGCCGCCGGCTGCCGGCCGATGCCGTGCTGGTCACGACCAAGGCGGCCCCGCCCGCCTGGTTCGCCACGACCGACCTGCCGCGTGATCCGGACGGCTTCCTGGCGGTCCGGCCGAGCCTGCAGCTGCTCGACGATGACGACATCTTTGCGGTTGGCGACTGCGCGAGCGTGCTCGCTCATCCGCGCCCCAAGGCCGGCGTGTTCGCGGTCCGCCAGGGGCCGCCGCTGGCCGCCAATCTGCGCCGGCGGGCGCAAGGCCTGCCGGTCGAGCCGTTCCGGCCGCAGCGCGAGTTTCTGACCCTGCTCTCGACCGGCGACCGGCATGCGATCGCGGCGCGCGGCCGGTTCGCGCTCGCGGGCGGCTGGGTCTGGCGCTGGAAGGACCGGATCGACCGGGCCTTCATGCGCCGCTTCGACGAGCTGCCCGACATGGCGGGCGCCGACGACGCGCCGATGCGCTGCGCCGGCTGCGGCGCCAAGGTCGGGCCGGCGATCCTCGGCCGGGCGCTGGGCCGGCTTGCGGGCGAGGGTGAGCCCGCGGCGCGCGACGACGCCGCGATCATCGACGACGGCGGCGACCGGCTGCGGCTGGAGACGGTCGATTTCTTCCGCGCCTTCTGGCCGGAGCCCTATCTGTTCGGCGCGCTCGCCGCCAACCACGCCTTGAGCGACATCTACGCCATGGGCGGCCGGCCGGAGCAGGCCCAGGTAATCGCGGTCCTGCCCTATGCCCGGCCGCGCGCGAGCGAGGAGGATCTGTATCAGCTCCTGGCGGGTGCTCGGGCGACCCTCGATCAGGCGGGCGTGGCGCTGATCGGCGGCCATAGCAGCGAGGGCGCGGAGCTCGCGCTCGGCTTCGCGGTCAGCGGCTCGGTGGCGCGCGGGCGGCTCTTGCGCAAGGGCGGCCTGCAGCCGGGCGACCGGCTGATCCTGACCCGGCCGCTCGGCAGCGGCGTCCTGTTCGCCGGCTGGATGCGGGGCCAGGCCAGAGGCGCTGCGATTCAGGCGGCGCTGGCCGCTATGGGTCGATCCAATGGTCCGGTCGCCGATCGGCTCGCCGAGGCCGGCTGTCATGGGCTGACCGATGTCACCGGGTTCGGGCTGATCGGCCACCTGGTCGAGATGCTGGACGCCTCAGGCCAGGCGGCGCGGCTCGAGCCGGCCGCGATCCCGTTCTATCCCGATGCCGAGGCGCTGGCGGCGGCCGGCATCGCCTCGAGCTTGCTGCCGGACAATCTGGCCCATGCCGACCGCTTGACCGGGAAGCCGCCCGGCTTGGCGCTGCAGACGCTGCTGTTCGATCCGCAGACCGCCGGCGGCCTCCTCGCCGGCGTGCCAGCGAGCGCCGCGGCCGCCGTGCTGGCGGTGCTGCGGGCGGGGCCGGCGCCCGCGGCGGCGATCATCGGCGAGGTCCGGGCCACAGCGCCGGGCGAGGCGGGCCTGATCGAGCTGCGCGAGGCGGCGCCATGACCGCTGCCGCCAGCTTCGCGCAGGCCCTGGCGGCCGAGCCGCTGCTCGACGATCTCGCGCCTGAGCCGACGCTGCTGGCCGAGCTGGCGGCGGTGGGCGCGCCATTCCGTGATCGGCCGTTCCGGGCCTCGACCCCGACCTTTCGCGCCTATGACGTCGAGGGCCTGGCCGCCTGCCAGGTCTCGAAGCGCTTTCCCGCCTTCTCGATCACCGGCGGCGCCTGCGCGCTGCAATGCGAGCATTGCCAGGCGAAGATCCTGGCGCCCTTGATCCCCGCCGGCCCGCCCGACCAGTTCGAGCGGCTGGTCCGCCGGGCGATCGCGACCGACGGCCTGCAGGGCTTCTTGCTGTCGGGCGGCTCCAACCGGCGCAACGAGGTGCCGTTCGAGCGCTGGCTGCCGGCGGTGGCGCGCGTGAAGCGGGATCATCCAAAGCTGCAGATCGCGGCCCATACTGGCCTGGTCGATCGCAAGCGGGCGGAACTGCTGGCTGCTGCCGGGGTCGATGTCGCCATGCTCGACATCATCGGCGCGGAGCCCACGATCCGCGAGGTCTACCATCTGGACCGGCCGGTCGCGGACTTCGCCAGCGCGCTCCGGCATCTGGTCGAGGCGGGCCTGCGGACCGTGCCGCATGTCGTGATCGGCCTGCATTTCGGCCGGCTGCTGGGCGAGACGCAAGCGCTCGAGATCATCGCGGCGGAGCCGGTCGAGGCGGTGATCCTGGTGGTGGTGATGCCGGAGCTGGCCGGCGGGACGCGCTTTGCGGCACCCGCACCGGCCGAGGTCGCGCGCTGCTTTGCCCAGGCGCGGGCGCTCATGCCCGATCGGCTCTTGCTGCTCGGCTGCGCCCGGCCGTTCGGCATGGCGCGCCGCCTGATCGACCTCTACGCGCTCGCGGCCGGCCTCGACGGCATCGCCTATCCGGCCGAGGGCATCGTCCAGCTGGCGAAACGGCTCGGCCGGCCGGCCAGCCAGCGCCTGCGCTGCTGCGGCCTGGAGCGCTGCGCTGCCGGCGCGCTGGCGGGGGCGGCCTGAGATGGCCTGCCATCCGGTCCACGAGCTGCGCCCGCGCCGGCCGGAGGAGGCGCCGGCTGCCTTGCGCAATGGCGGGCTGGTCAAGCGGCAGGGGCTGACGCCGCAGGGACCCTACCGGCCGGGCCAGGGCGCCACGCCGGTCATGGTCTCGCCCGACTATGTCCAGATGTCGACCGCGGCCGCGGTGACCTTGGGCATGGCGCCGGGCAAGCTCTATCGCTGCGCCTGCACCCGCTGCCTCAATCTGCTCCTGACCTACCCGGAAGGCTGCCGCGCCAATTGCGCCTATTGCGGCCTCGCCCGCCACCGCGAAAGCCAGCGCAACTACGCGGATCGCAACTTCATCCGGGTCGATTGGCCGGCGGCCCCGCTCGCCTGGATCATCGAGCGGGTCGAAGCGATGGGCGCGGCCTGCCCGTTCCAGCGCATGTGCATCAGCATGATCACCCACCCGCGCTCGGACGACGACACCAAGCGGGTCCTGGCGGCCTGGACCAGCCGGATCGAGCGGGCGCGGATCCCCGTCTCGATCCTGTCCAATCCGACCACGATGACCGAGCGCGACGTGCAGGAGCTGCACGATCTGGGCGCCGACATCTTCACCGTGGCGCTCGATGCGGCGACGCCCGAGCTGTTCGAGCGGACCCGCGGCAAGGGCGTCGCCAGCCCCCATAGCTGGGCCAAATATTGGGCGATCTTCGAGGTCGCGCGGACGATCTTCGGGCCGGGCCGGATCGGCATGCATCTGATCGTGGGCCTAGGCGAGACCGATCGCGAGCTGCTGGCGGTCTGCGACCGGCTGCATCGGGCGGGCGGGCTCAGCCACCTGTTCTGCTTCTTCCCGGAGGCGGGCTCGCTCATGGACCATCTGCCGGCGCCGCCGCGGTCGCGCTGGCGGCGTTTGCAGCTGGCGCGCTACCTCCTGGAGTTCCGGGAGCATCCGTTCGCGGCCTTCGGCTTCGATCACGCGGGCAGCTTGATCGATTTCGGCCTGGCGCCGGATGCGCTGGCGGCCGTGGTCCGGACGGGTGTGCCGTTTCGCACGTCCGGCTGCCCGGGCAAGGATCGGCCGGACGTCTCGGCCTGCGATCGGCCCTATGGCGATTCGCCGCCCTCCGACATCGCCAGCTATCCGTTCCAGCCCAATGGCGGCGACCTGAGGCGGATCCGCCAGCAGCTCGGGCTGCCGGCGCGATGACCCGGCCGGTCCGCCTGATCGACAGCGGCCGCCGGCCGACCACTTGGCAGCTGGCCGCCTCGGCCGCGCTGGTCGAGCGGCATCGCCAAGGCGAGAGCGCCGACACGCTGCGCTTCCAGGAATTCCCGCCGGCCGCGATCCTGGGCCGCCACCAGGCGCTGGCGCAGGAGATCGAGGTCGGCTGGTGCCAGGATCGGGGCGTCGAGATCGCGCGCCGGATCACCGGCGGCGGTGCGATCGTCATGGGGCCGGGCATCCTCGGCTGGGAGCTGATCCTGCCGGCCGCCTGGTTCGGCCATGATCTCGGCCGCGCGGTCCGGGAGATCTGCGCGGCGCTGGCCGGCGGGCTCGCGCGGCTCGGCATCGACGCGCGGTTCCGGCCGCGCAACGACATCGAGGTGGCTGGCCGCAAGATCTCGGGCACCGGCGGCTATGTCGATGGCCGCAGCCTGCTGTTCCAGGGCACCGTGCTCTGCGCGCTCGACCGCACGCTCCTGCGCCAGGCGCTGCGCTGGCCGGCCGCCAAGCTCGCCCGCCACGACGCGGCGACGATCGATGCCCGGATCACCGATCTAGCGACGCTGCTTGCCCGGCCGGTCGAGCTCGCCGAGGCCAGGGCCGCGGTCTGCGACGGCTTTCGGGCGGGCCTCGGCTTGACCTTCGAGCCCGCGGCCCTCACTTCGGAGGAGCTGGCCCTGACTGAGCGGCTTCTGGCCGAGGAGATCGGCGCGGCGGCGTTCATCCAGGGCGACGACCTGCCGGCGGGCGCGCGCACGCTGCATGCCCGCCACGCGGCGGCCGGCGCCGGCCTGGAGGCGCTGATCCGGCTGCGGCCGGGCGACGCGGCGATCATCGAGCGGGCGCTGATCCAGGGCGACTTCTTCGTCACCCCGCCGCGCGTGATCGCCGATCTCGAGGCGGCCCTGCAGGACCTGCCGCTGGCCGAGGCGCCAGCGGCGGCGGCGGCCGTGTTCGCCGCGGCCGAGGCTCGCTGCCTGGGCTGCACGCCGGCCGATTTCGCGGCCCTTCTGGCCGCCGTTGGCCCGTCACGTGAGGGGAAGGATCGCTAGGATGGCCCGCCAGCTCCTGATCGTCCTGGTCAACACCGACGCCCGCAATCACGAGGAGCTGGGCGCGCCCTTCTACCATGCCGCGGTGGCGGCCGCGATGGACTACGAGGTCGATGTCATCTGCACCGCGACCGCCGGCAAGCTGATGAAGCAGGGCGTGCCGGAGACGCTGTTCATCAAGCCCGGCGCCGACAAGTCGGTGCATGACTGGATCAAGGACTGCCACCAGCTGGGCGTCCGCTTTTGGGCCTGCCCCGCCAATCTCGACCTGTTCGAGATGGCCGAGACCGACCTCATTCCCGAATGTCAGGGCATGATGGGCGCCGCCACCATGCTGCGCCGGCTGATGGAGGACGATGTGCGGGTGCTGACGTACTGAGCCTCGCGTGCCAGCGAGCGCGGCCATGGTGCTGGCT
>CADEGR010000062.1:10865-15224 GCA_902826935.1 uncultured Alphaproteobacteria bacterium
GGTCCGACAGCTCTGCTCCGCCAGACGTGGCACGATGGCGGCCATGGTCATAGGCATCGATCCGTAGTGGACTATTGAAGCACGGCGTCAGCGTCCGACCCAGCCACCACAACCCGCCATCCCGCAACCAGATGCTAGGAGGTCCAAAATGGCGAAGCCCTTCATGAACCTTGACGAGGTCGTGTTCGACGATGTCGAAGAGAATGGCGTCTATACCTCCAGCCGTGGCCAGATCAGCGATCATATCGGCGCCAGGAAGCTCGGCTACAATCTGACGGTGGTGCCGCCCGGCAAGGTCCAGTGCCCGTTCCATAGCCACCATGGCGAGGAGGAGATGTTCCTGATCCTGGAGGGCGAGGGCGAATTGCGGTTTGGCGACCAGCGCTATCCGATCCGCCAGCACGACGTGATCGCATGTCCGCCCGGCGGTCCGGAGGTGGCGCACCAGATCATCAACACGGGTGCGACCGCCATGCGCTATCTGGCGCTCTCGACGCTGGTCGAGCTCGATGCGTGCGAGTATCCGGACTCGCAGAAGGTCTCCATCGTGACGGGCCAGCGCGGCGAGCCGGGCCTGCGGAAGATGTTCCGGGCCGAGACCACGGTCGACTACTACGACCGCGAGCAATGCTGAGGCGCGGCCAGCGGAAAGCTGACCAAGCGCCAGGCGCCAGCGAGGCCGATCCCGGCCACGGGCAGGAGCGCAGCGAAGATCCAAAAGCCGACCGCGCGCGCGGTCGCGGGCTCGAGCGACGCGGCGAAGCCGGCGGCGTTGGCGATGATCCCGGCAAGGGCCGCGCCGATCGCGTAGCCCAGCCGTTGCACGGTCGGCAGGGCGGCGGCAAAGCGGCTGGCGTCCTCGGGCTGCGCCAGCGCGGTCGTGCGCCGCAGCACGAAGGTCCATGCGGTGCCGAAGCCGGCCCCCTCGAGGAAGGAGCACAAGGCGATCAGGGCCAGCGGGCCGCGTGGCATGGCCAGGGCGAAGCCGAGCAGGCTGACGGTGATCAGCGCGCTGCCGGCGAGAATCAGCCGGCCGTCATGGCGTTCCGCCGCGCCCGATGCCACGACCGCCATGGTCGACCAGCCGATGGAGGTGAGCGCCACGATGTAGCCGGCCGTCAGCGCCGAGGCGCCGAAGAGCCTGGCCATGAGCGCCGGCCCATAGGCGCCGATCGCGACCGTGGCGGCGCTGAAGCACAGGATCAGCAGGAGGGCGGCGCCGACCGGATGGCGCGGATCGAAGGGGCGCGCCGGCAGCAGCCGGGCGGCACCGCGCCGGCCGTCCAGCACCAGGAACAGCGTGATGAGGCAGAGGCCCGCAAGCACCAGGAGCGGCGAGCGGTAGGGCGTGACCTCGATCCCGGCGGCGGCGATCATGATGACGCCCAGCGACAGCACGCTCAGGCGCCCGAGCGGCAGGTGGTGCTGGCGCTGCTCGGCCGGCCCGGCGATCCGCCCGCGCAGGCCGAGGAAAATCCAAAGCGCGAGCAGCCCGGCCTGAAGAGCGAAGAACCAAAAGCCGCCGCGCCATAGATCGAGATCGGCGAACACCCCGCCGACCAGGGGGCCGGTGAAGGCGGACAGCCCCCAGACCGCCGAGATCGCGGCCATCGCGCGCGCCAGCAAAGCGCGCGGGAACGAGACGTTGAGCGTCACGAACGACAGGGCGACCAGGCCGCCGCCGCCCAGACCCTGGCACAAGCGGCCGAGCAGCATCGTGTAGATCTCGGGCGCCAGGGCGCTCAGGACGCAGCCGACCAGGTAGACCAGGGCGCCGCCGGTCATCGCCGCCCGGAGCCCCAGGCGCTGCGCGAGCAGAGCGCTCGATGCGCCGGCGACGATCGAGCCCAGCTCGTAGAGCGCGAAGGTCCAGGCGATGAAGCCGGCGCCACCGATGTCGCCGATGATGCTGGGGATCAGGGTTGCGACCATCAGACCGTCGGCCGCATGCAGCCAGACGCCGAAGCACAGCAGCACCAGCTGGCCAACCTGGCCCGCCTGCCGCAGATCCCGCCAGCCCGCCGGCCGATCCTCGCGCTTGCCCATCGGTCCCGCCAAGCTGCTGATCGAGCGATCGCTGCTTATGAGCGGCCGGTCAAGCGAGATCGCCGGCGTGGTTGGCGGGTTGATTGTTCCCGAGACGCCTGGTTCGGGCATCCAGCCTCGCCGCACGGCGCCGCATGGGCGGGCAGGCGAGGCGATCGAGGCGACGAGCTATTTGCCCGCGAGGAACTCCAGCACGGTCGCGTTGAACTCCTCGGGCTTTTGCCACATGGCAAAGTGGCTGGCGTCCGGCATGACCACCAGCTTGGCGCCGGGAATCAGCTGCGCCATTTCGGCGGAGTGCGCGGGCTGGACGAACTCGTCATGGTCGCCGACGAAGATCACCGTCGGCACTGCTATGGCGCGCAGCTGATCTTGGCTGTAGTTGGGCAGGGTCGTCCACATCAGGCCCAGCTGCGCCTGCAAGGCGTCGAACCCGGCGGGAGCGGGCGACAGGCGGGCGTAGTCCTCGGCGGCGCGCGCGACGCCGGCATTGACGACCGGGTCGTCGGGGCTGATCGGCTTCACGCCCGCAAGGTTATAGTTGGCGCCATAGGCGAACAACCGGCTCAGCCGCTCGGGATGGCGGACCGCCAGGTCGAGGCCGATAACGGCGCCGTCGCTCCAGCCGACCAGCGCCACCTTGTCGATCTTCAGGTGGTCGAGCAGCGCCACGTAGTCGTCGGCCATCAAGGCGTAGCTGTAGGGCTGATCGGAGGTCGTGCTGCGGCCGCGGCCCCGGGCGTCGGCAACGATCACCCGGTGGCTCTCGGCCAGCGCCGGCACCTGGAAGCCGAAGTCGTCGGCATTGCCGAGCGCGCCATGGATCAGCAGCACCGGCTCGCCCCGGCCGTAGCTCGCATAATACATCTGGATGTCGCCCACCGGCGCCATGCCGCTCTCGACCGGTGCCGGCATCGCCGGCGGGCGCGGCAGCGTCTGCCAGATCTCCTCGGCGCTGGCGGCGCTCGTGAGCCACAGGCCGGCAGCGAGACTGAGCAGCAATTTCGTCATCGAAATGCCTCCCCATGAAATCGACTGAGCGTCTCTTCAATTCCGCCAACCGGTCGTAGCTCGCCGCCCGAGCCCCAAGTCGCCGCGGCTTTCGATGGTGCGGCTGGATGGCCATGCCGGGCATCCTCCAGTGAGGATTCGCAAGGGACCACGCCAGGTCGATTTTAACCGATCACGAGAGTTTCGGTGTGAGGTGCATCACACCCAGGAGGGCAGCCTTTGGACATCACGTTGCCGAAGGTTCAGAGCGTTGCCGCCAGGAGCCTAATGACGTGCGAGTATTCCTCTATGTCGCGCACCCGCGACCAGTCGCCCAAAATCTCGCCAGCGAATGCCGTAAAGAAGGCTGCGCCGAACCAGTCAAGTGACTGTCCTTGGTAATGAAGTTGTTCACCGGATGGGTGACTAACTAGTAAGTGGCGTGGGCCACGACCAGCGCGGCAAGCGCCCCCAGAAGCGCGCGCCCGCTGGCGCAATCCAGAACAGGCCAAGCAGGGCGAGGATTCTGGCAGGTTCGGCGACCCTGCCAGTGGTGAAACCGGATAGTAGATCTTTTGCACAGCGACATAAATTTTCTGGTCGAGGCGCATCTTGCCCGGCAGCTCGAGCGCGTGGGTAAGCGAGATCGCCATGGCCACAGCGACGATGATCAAAGCCGTGGGCGCAGCAGCTTACTCGACCGTGATCGTGATCGGCTCCGACACGATGGGCGGGTCGTGGGGGGTGTGGTTGAGGTCGCCCAGCAGCAGCTGCAGCTTGTGCTGGCCGGGCGGCAGCTCGAGCTCGACCTCGGTCTGGCCGCTGCCGAAATGCATGAGGTTCTGGCTGAACGGGATGGGCTCGTCCAGCGGCGGCAGCTCGGTGTCGATCAGGAGATGATGATGGCCGGTGTCCAGCCGTTCGACGCCGGCCGGGGCGACGCCCATGCCGCGCAGGCCGAAGATCACGGTGACCGGGTTGCTGACGGTGGCGCCGTCGGCCGGCGCGACGATGTAGGCCATGGCGTCGTCGGGCGCCATCGTGCGCTCCTCATCCTGCGCGCGCGCCAAGCCGGTGGCGCCGAGCACGATGGCGAGCGCAGCAACCATGCGATTCATCCGCCCATTCCTTTCGCCATTGATGCCGGCTGGTGCCTGATCATCCGCATTGCCAATCAACACTAGGCCCGGCCGCCCGACCTTGGAAAGGCCTGGGCGCAGGATCCCTTGCTTATGGCTGGCCTCAAGGGCGCCGCGCGGGCGCGATCCAGCCTTGGCGCGCGAAATAGGTCGCCAGCTCTGACGCGATGTGATCGGCCTGCTG
>CADEGR010000062.1:15324-23113 GCA_902826935.1 uncultured Alphaproteobacteria bacterium
GGCCTGCTGGGCGGCTGCCGAGCGGTAGCTCTTGACCGCGCCCAGCGCCGCGTTCGAGGTGACGACCGCCGCGGTGCCGGCGCCGGCCGCCGCGCCGGCTGGTCCCAGGACCAGCGCGCCCGGCAGCTGGCCGCTGTCGGTGCGGGCCTCGAAGGCGAGCAGCTCCCGATAGGCCGGGCCAGGCGGTGCCAGCACGCGCACGCTCGTGGCCAAGGACGATTGTCCCGCGCCCAGGCCGATGACCGTGCGCCGCGCGCGGTTGCCCTCGTCGATCTTGGCGAAGGCCCCGGTCACCAGCAGCGTCGTCGCCGCGACCGGCGTCTCCGGCTCGGCGCGGACGGCATTGAACCCGAGCGCGGTGATCCGGGCGGTCAGCTCGATGGCAAGCGCATCGGCGACCTCGCGGCCGATCTCGAGCTTCTCGGCGGTCGGGTCGGCGTCCGCGTTCGCTGGCAGGCGCGCGAGCGGGCCGGCGTTCAGGAGCACGGTGGCCGGGTCGACGGCGAACGCATAGACGTTGACCTGGGTCGGCCTGGCAATGCCGGCATTAGCGACTTCGGATCGATGCTGCACGGCGGTCTTGGCGCAGCCGCCAAGCAGGGTCAGCGCCAGCAGGGCGGCCGCGAGGCTGGATGGATTGCAAGTATACATAAGTCCAGCTCCCCAAATCTTATAGTTGTATCTTTTCCGGCCAGTCAGCCGTGGCTCCGAATACCGCCACACTTGTTACTCCCACCATTCGGTTGTGGGCGCCAGATCTATCTCACAAACCGCGCTGCACGCTCCAGGTGCGGGAACTCTCCCCAGAATAGGAGGTTCAAACGCCATGACCACATCAGCCGAGAACGGACGCAAACGCGGAGATCCTGCCATGCAGACACCACCCGTCGTATCGCCACAAGCGTGGGAGGCGGCCCGCGCGGAGCTGCTCGTGAAGGAAAAGGCCCAGACCCGCGCCCGCGACGCCCTGGCCGCGGCGCGCCGGCGCATGCCGTGGCTGGCGGTCGAGCAGGCGTATGCATTCGAGGGACCTACGGGCAAGCAGAGCCTGCTCGACCTGTTCGACGGCCGGCGCCAGCTGATCGTCTACCGCGCCTTCTACGAGCCGGGCGTGCATGGCTGGCCCGAGCGTGCCTGCCGGGGCTGCTCCTTGGTCGCCGATCAGATCGCCCACCTCGCCCACCTGAACGCCCGCGACACCACCCTCGTGTTCGCCTCGCGGGCACCGCAGGCCGACATCCAGCGCCTGAAGGCGGCGATGGGCTGGACCATGCCGTGGTTCACCATCACGGACAGCTTCGATGCCGACTTCGGCGTCGACGAGTGGCACGGCACCAATGTGTTCTTCCGCGACGGCACCCAAGTGTTCCGCACCTACTTCCTCAACAATCGCGGCGACGAGCAGATGGGGGGCACCTGGAGCTTCCTCGACATCACGCCGCTCGGCCGGCAGGAGGTCTGGGAGGATTCGCCCGAGGGCTATCCGCAGACGCCGCCCTACGAATGGTGGAAATGGCACGACAGCTACGGCGCCAAGCCCGCCCCGGACCAGAAGTAGGTCCAGCTGCCGGACGCCGGCGAGGGGGCGTTCCGGGACCAGGACCCGAGCACGAAGCCATAGGCCACAACGGTGCCGGCGGAGCCGACGGGCACGCGGCCCGCCGGCACCAAATCTTTGGCCAAACTCAGATTGACGGTAATGCAGGCAAGTGAAATACTTCAAGTAATCGCGAATAGTACGCATGAATTTGATTTTGACCTGGCGTCCGACACGTTCAAGCCCAATACTTCCGTCCAGGAAAACGACGCCAGGTGCGGCGCCGCATGTCATCAGGCTGCGGAGGCGACCGACTACGTCTTCACGGCTTATGGCAAGCGGTGAGCGGCGTCCGGCGCCCCAGCTTGGCAATCGGCACGCTGGCATCTGCGGTTCCGGTGCGCAAATCGGGCGCTGACCGATTGCCGACCTGAAGCTCACGATGAGCGACTGCCAGCCTTGACGTTGGGGGACATTGGAACGAGAGTAATGCCAATCGGGAGAGGTATGAGTCCTCTAGCAATTCGTGTCGCCGGCGTGCGCTCTGCGGTCGCGTTGCGTCGACATCGAGGAGGGCAGGCAGCATGAACATGATGAACGTCACGCGCCGGCAGCTGTTCCGCTACAGCGGCACGGCGCTGGGTGCCTCGACCATCACGGCGCTGGGCTTCTCGCCGGCGGCCGCGGTGACGGCGGCGCGGCCCTTCAAGCTCGAGCGCACCACCGAGACGCGCAACACCTGCCCGTACTGCTCGGTCGCCTGCGGCGTGATCATGTACGGCAAGGGCGATCTGGCGAAGCAGGAGCAGGCGACCATCGTCCATATCGAGGGCGATGCCGACCATCCGGTCAATCGCGGCACGCTCTGCCCGAAGGGTGCCGGCCTGCTCGACTTCGTGCATGCCAAGACCCGGCTGCAGCAGCCCGAATATCGCGCCCCTGGCAGCGATCGCTGGGAGCAGCTGTCCTGGGACGACGCGATCGACAAGATCGCCCGGCTGATGAAGGCCGATCGCGACCAGAACTTCATCGAGCGCAACCAGGACGGCCAGCTGGTCAACCGCTGGACCTCGACCGGCTTCCTGGCGGCCTCGGCCACGACCAACGAGACCGCGTTCCTGACCTACAAGGTGGTGCGCAGCCTCGGGATGGTGGTCTTCGACAACCAAGCAAGAGTCTGACACGGCCCAACGGTGGCCAGTCTGGCCCCAACCTTCGGCCGCGGCGCGATGACGAACACCTGGGCGGACATCAAGAATGCCGACCTGGTGGTGATCATGGGCGGCAATGCCGCCGAAGCCCATCCGTGCGGCTTCAAATGGGTCACCGAAGCCAAGCACTACAACAAAGCGAAGCTGATCGTGGTCGATCCGCGCTTCACGCGCTCGGCCGCGATGTCCGACCTCTACATGCCGATCCGGCCGGGCAGCGACATCGCCTTCCTCGGCGGCGTGATCAACTACCTGGTTTCGAACGACAAGATCCACAAGGACTACGTCCTCAACTACACCAACGCCGCCTACATCGTGAAAGCGGAGTACGGCTTCGAGGACGGCCTGTTCACCGGCTACAACGCCGAGAAGCGGGACTACGACCGCAAGAGCTGGGACTACGAGCTGGGCGAGGACGGCTTCGTCAAGGTCGATCCGAGCCTGCAGGATCCGCGCTGCGTCTACCAGCTGATGAAGGCGCACTACGCCCGCTACACGCCGGAGATGGTCTCGCGGATCACCGGCACGCCGGTCGACAAGTTCACCAAGGCCTGCGAGTGGATCGCCGAGACGGCAGCGCCCGACAAGGCGATGACCAGCATGTACGCGCTTGGCTGGACCCAGCACTCGAAGGGCTCCCAGAACATCCGCGGCATGGCGATCGTGCAGCTGCTGCTCGGCAATATCGGCGTGGCCGGCGGCGGCATGAACGCGCTGCGCGGCCATTCCAACATCCAGGGCCTGACCGACCTCGGGCTCATGAGCAACCTGATCCCGGGCTACCTGACCTTGCCGCTGGACAAGGAGCAGGATTACCCCACCTACATGTCGACCCGGCAGTTCAAGCCGCTGCGGCCCGGGCAGACCAGCTACTGGCAGAACTACCCGAAGTTCTTCGTCAGCTTCCTGAAGTCGATGTACGGCACTGCCGCGACCAAGGACAACGCCTTCGGCTATGACTGGCTGCCCAAGCTCGACGTGACCTACGACGTGCTGCGCGCGTTCGAGCTGATGCACCAGGGCAAGATCAACGGCTATTTCTGCCAGGGCTTCAACCCGCTGTTGTCCTTCCCGAACCGGGGCAAGATCCAGGCGGCGCTGGCGTCCTTGAAATATCTGGTGGTCATGGATCCGCTCGCGACCGAGACCGCGAGCTTCTGGGAGAATCACGGGGTCCACAACGACGTCGATCCCGGCCAGGTCCAGACCGAGGTGTTCCGGCTGCCGACCACCTGCTTTGCCGAGGAGGCCGGCTCGCTCACCAATAGCGGCCGCTGGCTGCAATGGCACTGGGCCGGCGCCACGCCGCCCGGCGAGGCCAAGACCGACGTCTGGATCATGACGCAGCTCTACCGCAAGCTGCGCGAGCTCTACGCGGCCGAAGGCGGCAAGCTGCCCGAGCCGATCCTCAACCTGTCTTGGCCTTATTCCACACCTGACGATCCGACCACCGACGAGATCGCCCAGGAGATCAACGGCAAGGCGCTCGCCGATGTGCGCGATCTGAAGGATCCGGCCAAGATCCTGGCCCGTGCCGGCCAGCAGCTGGACGGCTTCGCGCAGCTGCGCGACGACGGCTCGACCACGTCCGGCTGCTGGATCTATTCCGGCTGCTACACCAAGAAGGGCAATCAGATGGCCAGGCGCGACAACGCCGATCCGTCTGACAGCGGCCTCGCCCCGAACTGGGCCTGGTCCTGGCCCGCCAATCGCCGCGTGCTCTACAACCGCGCCTCCTGCGATCTCGAAGGCAAGCCCTACAATCCCAAGCATGCCCTGATCGAATGGAACGGCGAGAAGTGGGCGGGCGTCGACATCCCGGACTTCGTCGCGACCAGCGCGCCCGAGGCCGGGGCCGGACCGTTCATCATGAACGCGGAAGGCACGGCGCGGCTGTTCACCCGCGGCATGATGAAGGACGGGCCGTTCCCGGAGCATTACGAGCCGTTCGAGGCGCCGGTCGAGAACGTGCTGCATCCGAAGGTCGGACCCAACCCGGTCGCCCGGGTGTTCAAGGGCGATCTCGAGGTGTTCGGCAAGCCGGACGAGTTCCCCTATGTCGCCACCACCTACCGGCTGACCGAGCATTTCCACTTCTGGACCAAGCACGCGCTGATCAACGCGATCCTCCAGCCGGAGGAGTTCGTCGAGATCGGCGAGGCGCTGGCGGCGGAGAAGGGGGTCAAGACCGGCGATCGCATCCAGGTCCACAGCAACCGCGGCACGGTCGAGGCGGTGGCGGTCGTGACCAAGCGGATCCGGCCGCTCACCGTCGACGGCAAGACCATCCATACCGTCGGCATCCCGATCCACTGGGGCTTCAAGGGCGAGGCCAGGAAAGGCTACGGCGCAAACCGGCTGACGCCTTATGTCGGTGACGCCAACATCGAGACGCCAGAGTTCAAGGCGTTCCTGGTCGATGTCACCAAAGTCGCCGCGGCCGTGAGCTGAGGAGAGGGACCATGTCGGTGCTCCAGCATGCGCTCGATCTGAAGCAGAGCTCGGCCACCAGCGGCATGGCGCCGGCCGGCGAGGCGGTCGCGGTCGCCAAGCTGATCGACATCTCGCGCTGCATCGGCTGCAAGGCTTGCCAGTCGGCCTGCCTTGAGTGGAACGAGCGGCGCGAGGAGGTCGGCGTCAATACCGGCTACTACGAGAACCCGCACGACCTCACCGAGAACACCTGGACCTTGATGCGCTATGCCGAGGTCGAGCAGGACAATGGCGACCTCGAATGGCTGATCCGCAAGGACGGCTGCATGCATTGCGCGGATCCCGGCTGCCTCAAGGCCTGCCCGGCGCCCGGCGCCATCGTGCAGTACACCAACGGCCTGGTCGACTTCATCTCCGAGAACTGCATCGGCTGCGGCTATTGCATCAAGGGCTGCCCGTTCGACATCCCGCGCCTCTCCCAGGCCGACCAGAAGGTCTACAAGTGCACGCTCTGCTCCGACCGGGTCGCGGTCGGGCAGGGGCCGGCCTGCGCCAAGGCCTGCCCGACCCACGCCATCATGTTCGGCACCAAGGCCGAGATGACCGACTGGGCCGGGCAGCGGATCGAGGATCTGAAGGAGCGCGGCTACCAGAATGCCGGCCTCTACGATCCGCCGGGCGTCGGCGGCACCCATGTCATGTATGTGCTGAAGCACGCCGATCAGCCGGAGATCTATTCCAACCTGCCCAAGGATCCGCAGATCAGCCCGCTGGTCGATCTCTGGAAGGGCGTCACCAAGCCGTTCGCCTTGGCCGGGATCGGCCTGATGGCCTTGCTCGGCATCGTCCATTATGTCCGGACCGGCCCGAACGAGGTGGCGCCCGAGGACGAGGAGCAGGCCAGGCGCACGCTCGAGAACCCCAAGAGCTGAAAAGGGCGGTCCGATGAAGCAGCCATCCGGCACGCTGGCCCGCTACACGGTCGGGGCCCGCGTCAATCACTGGGTCAACGGCCTGGTCCTGGTCCTCCTGGCGCTGAGCGGCCTCGCTCTGTTCCACCCCTCGCTGTTCTTCCTGACCGGCCTGTTCGGCGGCGGCATCCTGACCCGCGTGCTCCATCCCTGGTTCGGCGTCGCCCTGATCGTGACCTTCGCCGGCCTGTTCTTCCGCTTCTGGCGCTACAACATCTGGGACCGCACCGACACCCAGTGGCTCAACCGGATCCGCGACGTGCTGGCGGCGCGCGACGAGAACCTGCCCGAGGTCGGCCGCTACAATGCCGGCCAGAAGCTGGTCTTCTGGCTGATGACCTGGCTGATCCTGATCCTGTTCGTGAGCGGCCTGACCCTTTGGGAGGAGCAGCTCGGCAGCTACTTCACGATCGGCCAGAAGCGGGTCGGCGCGGTCGTCCACGCCCTCGCCGCGGTCTCGATCATCGGCGTCTGGATCGTGCACATGTATGCCGCCTTCTGGGTCAAGGGCACGACCAGCGCCATGACCAAGGGCCGGGTCACCGGCGGCTGGGCCTGGAAGCACCATCGCAAATGGCTGCGCGAGGAGGCGGCCAAGGTTCAGCGATGAGCGGTCCGCAGGCCGGTAGCGCCGCGATCGAGATCGGCGCGGTCGCCAAGCCGCCCTTCGTCCGGCTGCCCGACCTCGCCGCCGTCTTCCAGAGCCGGGCCGCGCGCCTGGAGGCGTTGGCGAGCGGCCATCCGCTGGCCGACTATCTGAGCTTCATCGGCCAGCTGGCGCGGGCCCAGGACGCGGCCTTGCGCGCCATGCCGCCGGGCAGCCTGCCCGGGCCCGCCGAGATCGCCAGCGCCCAGGCCGCGCGGCAGGCCCCGCTCGATCCCAGGCACTGGCGCCGGGATGCGGCCTGGCTGGCCGCCCTGGACCAGCTGCTGGCCAGGATGGGCGAGGCTGAGCTGCCGGCGCCGGCCCAGGCCGCCCTGGCTCAGCTCGCGGGCCTGGAGCAGAGGCATAGGGAAGCCCTTGCCGACCGCGTCCTGCGCGGCCAGACCAGCGCTCTCGACGCCGCCGCCAGCTGCTTCGTCTGGGCCGCTCTGCAAGTCCACTGGACCCGCATGGCGGCGCTGCTGGACCCCGCCGATCTGCGCCCGCTGGCCGATCCCTGCGCCTGCCCGGCTTGCGCCGCCGCCGCCGCCTGGAGCCTCGTCCACGCCGCTTCCGGCCTGCACAACACCCGCTCGCTCGCCTGCGCGCTCTGCGCCACCGAATGGCACCATGTCCGGATCAAATGCGCGCACTGCGCCAGCACCAAGGGCATCGCCTACCACCACGTCGCCGAGCTGGGTGCCGGCATCAAGGCCGAGACCTGCGACGAGTGCCGGACCTACACCAAGATCTTCTACCTCACTCAGGACCCCGCCCTCGACCCGCCGGCCGACGACCTCGCCAGCCTGGCGTTGGACGTGCTGGTGAGCGAGGCCGGCTGGGACCGCGCGGTGCCCAATCCGTTCTTGCTGCCGGGTGGTGACGACAGCGCGCCTGGTTGACGAGGCTCGCCCGGCTTGCGAGGCCGCGGCGGTGCGCCGGACCCTACCCGGCAAGCCTCAGCAGCCGCCATCACCGCCACCGTCGCCGCCGT
>CADEGR010000063.1:0-13250 GCA_902826935.1 uncultured Alphaproteobacteria bacterium
GTGCCCCCATGCGGCACGACATCCTTCGGCGCGCGACGCGACGCGAGCTTCTCCAGCCCCTTGACCCCGGTCATGCGCGCCGCCAGCCCCGCCCATCGGCCTAGGCCGCTTGTCGCGCAAGCATCGGTGTAGACCGCCGCAAGCGTGCGGGTGCGCGCAAATGCGGCCGCGACCGCGTACTGGTGGCGCGCACCGTACTGAACCACGAGCGCGCTGACGTCCGCGCGCCTCTCTCCATGCACCACTGTCAGATATCCACTTCAGGTCCTACTGCGTCATGAACTCAGCGAGCAGACCTCGCTTTGACTGCCGTCGAGCGACGATCACGCTCACGCGGGCTGGAGGCGCTCGCGCGCGACTCGGAGCAGGTTCTTGAGGCCGCCTGGCAGGTAGCTGCGCAGGCTGGGGCGGAGGCCGGGCGGGTAGCGCCAGCTGGCGAGCGGCAGGGGCCGGGCGATCGGCGGTGGGGCGGCGGCCAGGCGCTGGAGCAGGCCGGCATAGGCGGCGGCCTGGCGGGCGAGGCCGTAGGGCTCGACCACGTTGCGGCGGGCGGCCGCGGCCATGGTCTGCAGGCGGGCGCGGTTGAGGGCCAGGGCCTGCAGCTCGGTCGCGGCGGCGGCGACGTCGCCCATCGGGAACAGGCAGCCGTCGACGCCCTCGGCGATGATCGTGTCGGTCACGCCGCGGATGCGCGAGACCACCGGCACGCAGCCGGCCGCCATGGCCTCGACGATGGTCTGGCCGAAGCCCTCCAGGCGGGACGGCATCAGGAACACGTCGTGCCCGGCATAGAGGGCGGCCTCCTGGCCGAGCGGGATCCGGCCGAGGAAGCTGATCCGGTCGGCCAATGGCGCTGCCAGGGCCTGCAGGCGGGCGAGATCGGGGCCGGCGCCGGCGATGGTCAGGCGGGCGAGGCCAGGCGGCAGGGCGGCCATGATCCGGGGCAGCCAGAACACGCCCTTGGCGGCCTCGTCGATCCGGCCGAAGGACAGGATGCGCAAGGGCCCGGGCGGCGGCGCGGCGCGGGGGGCGGCGAGGTAGGGGGCAAGCTCGACCGCGTTCGGGATGGTGACGATCCGGGTCGGATCGAAGGCGAAGCGGCGGATCAGGTCGGTCCGCACCCGGGGGGCGACGGCGACCGTGGCATGGACATGGTCGCGGATCGCGGCGCTCGCCTGGTAGGTCGCCTCGGAGATGCCGTGGGCGATCAGGAGGCGCAGGCAGCCTTGCGGCAGATAGCGGGCGAGGTTGGTCTGGATCCGGCAGGCAAGGGTGTTGACGATCACGCCCTGGTAGCCGGTGGCGGCCAGGTGGCTGGCGGTGGCGCGGGCCAGCGCCGCATCGCCGCCCGGCCCGGCCCGGCCGCCGATATTTTCGCCCCAGGCGAAGTCGGCGGCGAATTCGGGTGCTGCCAGCACCTCCGGCCGGCCGGTGCCGAGCCAGCGCAGCTCGATGCCGTGGCCGGCCAGGCCGGCGCGCAGCGAGCGGAACACGGTGTAGGTGCCGCCGAAATGCGGCACGCCGCAATAAGCAAGCTTCACGGCACGCTGCCAGCGCTGACCAGGGGCCGCCAGGCGCGCCAGCCGGCGCGCGCCCGGCGCGGCTTGGCGTCCTCCGCGCCCGGCGCGGCCGTCGGCGCGTCGGCGGCGGCAGGCTGGGTCAGGCGGTCGATCAGGGCGGCATATTGCGGCGCCAGGCCAGCCTGGACGAAGCGCGCCTTGGCGGCGGCGGCCGCGGTCGCGGCCTGCTGGGCAAGCGTCGCGCGATCGCCGGCCAAAGCCCGGATCGCCGCCGCGGCGCTGGCCAGATCGCCCAGCTCGAACAGCTGGCCGGTGGCGCCCGGCTCGACCAGCAGCTCGCTGACCCGCTGGATCCGGGCGGCCACCGGCACGCAGCCGGTCGCCATGGCCTCGACCAGGCTGAGCCCGAAGCCGGGGAAGGCCGATGTCAGGACGAACACGTCATGGCTCGCGAACAGCCGGGCGGCGGCCGGCGGGGCGACCGGCTCGAGCAGCCGGACCCGCCGGCAAAACGGCGCGATCCGGCGGGCGAGATCGGCCTGGCCCGGCCCTTCGGCCGCGATCGTCATGCTCAAGGGCAGATCATCCAGGAGGCCGAGCAGGGCGGGCAGCGCGCCGACCCCGCTGGCCAGGGCGCCGCGCTGGCCGAGCGCGATCAGCCGGAGCGGCCGGTCGGCGCAGGGCCGGCGCTGGATCAGCGCCAAGCGCTCGGGCGGCAGGCCATGGTCGATCGCGACCACCTGGCCGGAGGCGCCGGCGGCGCCCTGGCCGAAGTCGCCGGAGGGTTGGCCGGTGGCCGGCCGTTCGGCGGTCTCGCCGAGGCCGGCCGGCCGGCGGCCGGGTGCGATGTGATGCACGGTCATGGTCGTGACAAGCTCCCCAGGCTGAGGACAAGCGGAATCCGGCGGCCACCCGCGGGCAGCCAGAAGCGGCAAGGGTCGAGGACGTCCATGGCGCTCGCCCTTAGCCGCCGGCAGTGGCGGGGCTGGTCGCCCCGCGGCTCGAGCGGCGCCGGCCCGGCTGGCCAAGCGCGCCGGTCTGCGGCCGCAAGGCGCGCCAGCCCGGCCAGCGCAGCCGGCTGCGGGCGCGGTCCGGCGCCAGGCTGGCCAGGTAGCTGGGCGCGTGGCCGAACTGGGCCGGCCGGTCGGCCGGCAGCAGGACCGGGCGCAGGAAGCTGCGGCCAAGCGCCAGCAGATGATAGCCGCAGCCGGCCAGCAGGCCGGTCAGCGACGGCGGCAAGGGGCCGTGGCACTCGAACACCAGATCGCGGATCCGCCGCTCCTCGAGCAACGGCCGGGCGCCGGTCAGGACCGCCTCCTCATGGCCTTCGACGTCGATCTTGATCAGCGCGATCATGGGCTCGTCGGCCAGCAGATCGGCCAGGCGCAGGCTGCGGCAGGGCAGACCCTCGGCCGCTGCCGGATCGAGCCGCGCCGTGCCGCGATTGGCGGCGAAATTGGTCGGCACCTGGAGGCGCGCGGGGCCGGCCGCGGCGCTCGCGGCATAGGGCACCGCGGTCACCGGCACCAGCTCGTGCACGGCCGCCCAGCGGCGGATATTGGCCGCCAGCTCGGCGAACATGACCGGATGGGGCTCGAGCGCCAGCACCCGGCCGCCCGGGCGCACGGCGCAGGCCATCAGCCCGGTCATCTGGCCGAGATTGGCGCCGACATCGACCGCCAGGTCGCCCGGATCGAGCAGCCGCAGGATGGTCTCGCAGACCGGCAGATCGTCGAGGCCGACCGTGCAGATCGCGCGGCCGAGCAGATCGCCCGTCTGGACCTTGACCGACAGGCCCCAGGGCAGGTCGACCAGGCGGTCGGCGAAGGTGTGGGGGGCCAGATGGAAGCGCAGGCTGCGCAGGATCTGGGTCGGCCGGAAGAAGTATTCCGGTCGGCGCAAGGCCGTGAGCGGGTTCATGGAACGGGCCCCTTGGATAGGCGCGACGGCAGAAGGAACAGGCTGCTGATGCCGAGCTGGCGGTAGCCGGCCAGCGCAAAGCCGGTGGTCAGCAGCATGATGCTGACGGTCGTGGCGAGCGCGGCACCGGCGGCGCCCAGGCGTGGAATCAGGAGCAGGTTCAGGGCGACATTGATCAGGCAGGCGGCGATCAGGAGCAGGCTCGCGGTCTTCTCCTTGCCGCACATCATCAAGAGTGACTGGCCCGGCCCCATCAGCACGGCATAGAGCCAGCCGGCGAGCAGGATCAGCAAGGGCAGCCGGGCGGCATGGAAGGCCGGGCCGAACAGGCCGAGATAGAGGTCGCTGAGCAGCGCGATCAGGGCCGAGCCCAGGGCCGTGACCAGGAAGCAGGCGAAGGCGGCCCGGCGCAGGACCATGGCGAGCTTGGCCAGCTCGCCCGCGCCATGCAGGGTCGCGATCATCGGCTTCAGGAGCAGATTGAGCGCCGCGAACAGGAAGGTCGTGAGATAGGCGCCGCGATTGGCGACATGGTAGAGGCCGACCTCGGCCGGGCTGCCGAGCCAGCCGAGCATCAGCACGTCGATCTGGGTGTTGGCGTTGACGATCAGCTGATTGAGCGCCAGCCAGAGCACGCCGCCGCCGGTGGCGGTGGCAACCGCGTCGACGGCGGTCGCCGACGCGTCCGACAAGCCGCGCAGATGCCGGCGCAGCTGGTGCAGGGCCACCACCATGGCGATGCCGCCGGCGCTGGCGTAGGCGCACAGCGCCAGCGCCGCGCTGGCCGAGTCCGCGGCCAGGAAGTGCAGGGCCACCAGCAGCAGCACGAACAGCAGCGGCTGCAGCACCAGCGCCGGCAGCTGCGCCGGCAGGACCCGGTGCAGGCCGAGCTGGACCGATTGGGCAAGGGTGGTCAGGCCGCTGATCACCGGCAAGGCCAGCACCGCCAGCAGCAGGGCAGGGCTGAACGGCACGGGCGCGTGCGGCAGCAGCTGCAGGACCAGCCAGGCCAGGCCCAGCAGCAGGACGGTGGCGGCGAGCGCCTGGCGGAGCGCCTGGCGCCAGGCCGCCTGGACGGGGGCCTTGGCCGGCTGGGCCAGCGCCGCGATCTGGCGCTGCAGGAGCTGAGCGTGGCCGCTGGTCGCCAGCGTGCCGAGCAAGGCGAGGTTGGAGGTGACGAAGACGTAGTGGCCGTAGTCGTGGACGCCCAGCCAGCGGGCGAGGAGCGCCGCTGCCAGGAACATGACGCCGGTGTTGAACAGGCCGATGCCGAAAGCCGCCGGCACGCCGCGCCGCAGATGGGCGAGCCAGGCATGGGCGCTCATGCTCCGCCCGGCCGGCCAGGCAGGCCCCGGCGTCGGCTGATCGGCGCAGGACGCCGTGCCGGTCACGGCGCCCGCCGCCCGCCGCTGGCGACGGTCATCTCGTTGAGCGACTGCGGCTCGATCATGCCTACAATTGTCCGACTCGCGGCGGCATCCGGGCCGGCGGCCACGGACGATCACCTTTCACGACAAATTCTTCGATAGATTTAACTATTTTCAATTGAGCACGCAAGGGGGTACAGCACGTCCAGGTTGACTATCCTGGGGTGCCACTGCCGTTTCCGGGAATGAGGGGGGAGTTGGCCCGGGCAAGGGTCGCGCGGACCAGCCGGCAGGCCCTGGCGCCGGGCGTTGCCGTCAGGAGTAGAGAGGAAGGCGCGGCGGGCGGCGGGCGCCGCGCCTGCGCTAGATCACCTGGACCTGAAGCTCGCCCACGCCCTCGACATGGCCGTGCAGCCGGTCGCCGCGCTGGATGGCGCCGACGCCTGATGGCGTCCCGGACAGGATGACGTCGCCCGGTGCCAGCGTGAACAGCTGGGAGAGGTAGGCGATCATCTCGGGCACTTTCCAGATCATCTGGTTGAGGTCGCCCGACTGGCGGCGCGCGCCGTTGACGTCGAGCCAGATGGCGCCATGGTCGGGGTGGCCGATCGCGGCGGCCGGGACCAACGGCGAGCAGGGTGCCGAGGCCTCGAACGCCTTGGCGATCTCCCAGGGCCGGCTCGCCTTCTTCATCTGGTCCTGCAGGTCGCGCCGGGTCATGTCGAGGGCGACGCCGTAGCCGTAGACGCAGGCGAGGGCCTGCTCGAGCGGGATATCGCGGCCGCCGGCCTGGAGCGCCACTGCCAGCTCGATCTCGTGATGCACGTCCTGGCTCATCGGCGGGTAGGGGAAGCGGCCGTCGCTCACCAGGTTGTCCGGGTTCTTCTGGAAGAAGAACGGCGGCTCCTTGTCCGGATCGTGGCCCATCTCGACCGCATGGGCGGCATAGTTGCGGCCGACGCAGTAGATCCGGTGCACCGGAAAGCGCCGCTCGTCGCCCTGGACCGGCAAGGCGGCCTGGGGCGGCGGCGTGATCACGAAGCTCATCAGGCGTTCTCCAGGTTCATTCAATGGCGGGCGGCGGCGTAGTACTCGACCCGGCGCTCCAGGTAGCCCAGGCCTTCGGCAAGCGCGAAGGCGACCGCGAACAGGACCAGGATCAGCGCCCAGAAATGCTCCATCAGGAAGTTCGAGGAGTAGAGCTCGAACAGCCGCCCGAAGCCCACGATCGAGACCAGGAGCTGGCCGATGATGACGCCCTTGACCGCGCGGATGGCGCCCAGGCGGATGCCGGCCAGAATCTCCGGCAGGGCCGCCAGCAGGTGGATCTTGAGGAAGGCCTGGAGCGGCGTGGCGCCATAGACCCGCGCCATCTCGATCAGGGACGGCGCGATGTTGCGCACGCCGGCCCGGGCATCCAGCACGATGATCCACAAGGCGAACATCACGACCGTCAGGATGATCGTGGTCTGGCCGTAGCCGAACAGGATCATGATCACCGGCACCAGGGCGGTGAGCGGCGCGCTCAGGAACAGGTTGACCCAGGGCAGCAGCATGCGATCGGCGATCACCGAGCGGCCCATCAGCACGCCCAGCGGCACGCCCAGCGCGATCGCGATCAGGTTGCCGGCCAGGAAGGCCTGCAGCGTGATCCAGGCGGCGGCCAGGAAGGTGGGCGTCGGCACGATCTCGGCCATGCGTCCGGCAATCGCGGACAAGGGCGGCAGGAGGATGGTGAGGCCAAGGCGGCCGACGATCTCCCACAGCAGCGCCCAGATCAGCAAGGAGGCCATCATGGGCACGCGGAACCGGCCGATCTGCATCAGCGGCGCTCAGTCGACATAGTGCTTGAGGCCGCGCCAGATGGTCTCGACAGTGTCGAGATAGCTGGCATGGCGGCGGATCGCGTCCGGGTCGCCGCCGCGCGGGACCGCGGGCTCGATGATCCGGGTGACCTGGCTCGGCCGGCGGGAGAGCAGCACGATCCGGTCCGAGACGTAGACCGCCTCCTCGATGCTGTGGGTGACGAACAGGAAGGTTTTCTTCTGGTGCGCGACCAGGGCCAGGAGGTCTTCCTGGAACTTGCGCCGGGTCTGCTCGTCGACCGCCGAGAACGGCTCGTCCATGAGCAGCACCTTGGCATCGACCGCGAGCGCCCGGGCGAGCCCGACCCGCTGGCGCATGCCGCCGGAGAGCTGGTGCGGGAAATGCTGCTCGAAGCCCTTGAGGCCGACTTCTTGGATCTGCTGCTCGGCGATCGCCTCGCGCTCGCCCTTGGCCAGCCCACGCAGCTCCAGGCCGAAGGCGACGTTGCGCAGCACGCTCGCCCAGGGCAGCAGCGCGAAGTCCTGGAACACGAAGGCGCGCTCCGGGCCGGGGCCGCTGACCGGCTGGCCGTCGACCAGGACCTGGCCGCGGGTCGGCTCGATCAGCCCGGCGATGATCTTGAGCAGCGTGGTCTTGCCGCAGCCGGAGGGGCCGAGCAGCGTGGTCAGCTGGCCTTCGGGGAAGTCGAGGGACAAGTCGCTCAGGGCTTCGACGCCGCCCGGATAGACCTTGCCGATCCGCTCCACCTGGACGATCGGGCGCGGCGGCGGGGCGGCCGGCGCGGCTTGCGACGCATGGCTGGCCGGGGTCATCGCGGCACCCGCTGGTCCGGCCGGAACAGCCGGATCTCCAGCCATTCCAGCAGCTCGATGAACAAGACCGAGAACAGGATCACGGTCGCGATCGCGGCGTACATCGCGGGATAGTCGGCGATCGACTGGCTGTAGGTGATGATGTCGCCGATGCCGGTGGGGGTGATCAGAAGCTCGGCCAGGATCGCGCCGATGAAGCCGGCGGCAGCGCCTAAGCGCAGGCCGGCGAAGATCACCGGGCTGGCGGCCGGCAGCACGATGGCGAGGATCAGCTGGCGCTTGCTGCCGAGGAAGGACTTGCCCATCTCGAGCAGCGAGCCCGGCGTGTGGCGGACCGCGTTGAACGCATTCAGGACGATCACCGGCATCGCCATGATGCAGACCGTGAGCACCTTCGAGGTCAGGCCGATGCCATAGGCGAAGGTCAAGAGCGGGATCAGGGCGGCCAGCGGCGCTGATTGCAGGACGATGAAGATCGGCGCGCCGAACCATTCGGTCAGCCGGTTCAGGCCCATGGCGACGCCGATCGCCACGCCGAGCAGGCCCGAGATCAGGAGGCCGATCGCCAAAGGCTGCAACGTGATCCACAAGGCCCGCAGCAGCGAGCCGTCCTGGAGCATGGCGAGCCAGGCAGCGGCGGTGTCGGCGAAGGTCGGGAAGGCCGGGCTGATCGGCACCCGCCCGGCATATTCCCAAGCCGCCAGCACCAGGGCCAGCGACAGGCCGCGCAGCAGCCAGGGATGGAGCAGCGCATGGTCCGTCCAGGGCCTGGGCGCCACCGCGATCGGCTGCTCGGTGATCAGGGTCGACATGCTGCGCTGCCTGGCTGCCGGCGATGTGGCTGGCGTCTGGCTCAGCCGCCCTGCTTGGCTTGCGCCTGCTCAAGCGGCGCCAAGTACCAGAAGTCCTCGACCTTCAGGCTCTCGGCCGGCCCATCCAGCTGGCCCGCGGCGGTGTAGAAGACCAGATCGCGCTTGGCCGCCTCGGCGCTGCCGCCATCGGCCGCCCACAAGCCCGCCTCGACGCCTTCCTGGTAGAACGGCGTGACCTCGGCCAGCACCTCCTGCGGCAGGTCCGCGAGCAGGCCATATTTGACCCGCTCCTGCTCGATGATGCCGGGATCCTTGTTCATGTCGCGCCACACGCCCAGGAGCTCCTCGAGCACGATCGCGACCGTCTCGGGGTTGCTCTGCAGCCATTCCTGGCTCGCGAACAGGACCTCGTCGCTGGCCGGATCCTCGACGCCCGGCAGGACGTGGAAGCGATCGCCGGCCTTAGACATCAGGAGGTTCTTGTTGGCGAGATCGACGATGGTCCCCTTGATCTGGCCGTTGATCATGGCGACGATCCGGTTCTCGGAGCCGGGCACGTAGCTGCGCTCGCCGAAGGTGATGCCTTCGCGCGCCGCGATCAGGTCGCCGATCGCCTCAGTGCCGGTGCCGCGCGCATGGAAGGCGAACGGCTGGCCGTTCAGATCCTGCCAGCTCGCATATTCCTTGGAGACCACGGGGAAGAACACCAGGCGGCTCAGCTGGAACACGATCCTGAGCGGCACCTTGGTCTTCTGGATGACCGAATAGGGCGTGCCCACGCCCAGCTGCGCCTGGCCGCCGACCAGCGCCTGGATGCCCAGCTCCTCCTTGCTGAAGGCGGTGATCTCGTAGTCGATGCCGCGCGCCTTGGCCCGCTCCATGGCGACCGCGAAGGCCAGGGTCTCGACCGAGAGCACGTCGCCCAGCGCCACCTGGACGGTATCGGCGGCGGTGGCCGGCTGGGCCAGGCCCAGCGCCAGCAGGGCGCCGCACAGCCAGCGGCAGGGTCCGATCGACGTCGCAGCCATGGTAGCCTCCGTTGATGCATGGCGCACGCCGCGGAGCCGCGGCGCGGCAGGTCGTTGCCTGCTCCCAATGCTCGATTGGATTTATACCATTGTGCTATTGGTCCGCTGTGTCAACATGGCTTGGCCCGAGCCGACCCTTCAAACCCGGCACAGATCCGGGATGTAGAAGAACCAAAGCGAGATTGGTCCATGACCACCGGCGAAACCCACGGCACGCTCACCCAGCTGCGCGCCTTTCTGGCCAATCACAGCCAAAATGGCGATGCCCGCCTGCCGCCTGAGCGCCAGCTGGCCGAGAGCCTGGGGGTCAGCCGCGGCACCTTGCGCCGGGCGCTGGCGGAGCTGGAGGCCGAGGGCGTGATCTGGCGCCATGTCGGTCGCGGCACCTTCCTGGGCGACCGGCCGGTGGAGCCGCTGCATGATCTGACCGAGGTCCTGCGCCAGACCAGCCCGGCCATGGTGATGGCGGCGCGCTTGAGCTTCGAGCCGGAGCTGGCGCGCCTGGCGGCGCTGCACGCGACCGATGCCGATCTCGACGAGCTGGCGGCCTGCGTCGCGGCCAGCCAGGCGGCCGCCGACTGGCGCGCCTACGAGTTCTGGGACAACCAGCTGCATCGCAGCATCGCCCAGGCGAGCGGCAACCGGGTCCTGCTCGCGCTGTTCGACAGCCTGAACACGATCCGGCGCGCGGTCACCTGGGGCCGGCTGCGGCCCGGCCCGCAGCGGCCGGCCGCCGACCACCACAGCTTTGCCGAGCATGCCGCGATCGTGGCGGCGATCGGGCAGCGCGACGGCCCCGGTGCCGCCGCCGCGATGGGCCAGCATCTGGCCTCGGTGCGAGCCAACCTTCTGGCCGCCAACCAGCCGCCCGGCGCCAGCCCGGCCTGAGCAGGCGATGCTTGTTCCCGGGTGGAAACTGCCACACTATCGGGAACACACGGCAACACCGGCCGCAATAAGCCGGGCCGAAACCCTGGGGAGGGACGCGCATGTCCGTAGGCGTGACGATGCGCTTGGGATGCTTGGCGGCGCTGGCGGCGGCTGCCTTGGCGGCGCCGCTGCAGGCGGGCCCGGTCAGCAGCGACGATCTGCTCAACGCCGCTGGCAACACCAGCGACTGGCTGATGTATGGCCGCGACTACCGCAACCAGCGCTTCAGCCCGCTGGCGCAGATCACGCCGGCCAACGTCAAGGAGCTGCGCCCGGTCTGGGCGTTCTCGACCGGCGGCCAGTTCGCCGGGCTGGAGGGCACGCCCTTGATCCGGGACGGCGTGCTCTACGTCTCGGCCGACTATGCCCGGGTATTCGCGATCGACGCCCGGACCGGCACCCGGCTGTGGGATTTCGAGCCGACCTACGAGGAGGGGCTGGAGGCGATCTTGTGCTGCGGCCCGGTCAATCGCGGCCTGGCGATCAAGGACGATCTGATCTTCGTCGGCACGCTCGATGCCAAGCTGGTGGCGCTCGATCGCAAGACTGGCGCGGTCGCCTGGCAGCAGACCTTGGGCGACTGGAAGGAGGCGGTCGCCTCGACCGGGGCGCCCCTGGTGGTCGGCGATCTGGTGATCGCCGGGATCGCGGGCGCGGAATATGGCGTGCGCGGCTATCTCAGCGCCTTCGATGCCAAGACCGGCAAGCCGGCCTGGAAGACCTACACCGTGCCGGCGCCCGGCGAGCCGGGCGGCGACAGCTGGCCGGGCGACACCTACCAGCATGGCGGCGCCACCACCTGGCAGACCGGCGCTTACGATGCCGAGACCAAGACGCTGTTCTGGGGCACCGGCAATCCGGGTCCGTGGAACTCGGACATGCGCAAGGGCGACAATTTGTGGAGCTCGTCGCTGCTCGCGCTCGATCCGGCGACCGGCCAGATCAAGTGGGGCTACCAGTACACGCCCAACGACGCCTGGGATTATGACGGCAACAACGCGCCGATCCTGATCGACGTCACGATCGACGGCCAGCCGGTCAAGGCGGCGGTCCAGTCGAACCGCAACGGCTTCTTCTATGTCTTGGACCGGACCACCGGCGAGTTCATCTACGCCGTGCCCACCGTGGAGGGCATCAACTGGACCAAGGGCCTCGATCCCGAGACCGGCCGGCCGGAGGTCGACGAGGCGATGCGGCCGAAGAGCGGCGGGGCCAAGATCGAGCCGATCGTGCCGGGCCTGGAGGGCGGCACCAACTGGTTCCCGATGGCCTACGATCCGGACCTCGGCTACGTCTATTTCGCGACCAACCAATGGGCCATGGCGCTGACCGCGAAGAAGCCCGAGGAGGTCGTGTACGAGGCCGGCCAGACCTATATGGGCGTCGATTATCAGATGTACCGGCAGGGCGACGAGATCGGCCATCTCAAAGCGTTCGACGTGGCCAAGAAGCAGTTCGTCTGGGACCGGCCGAGCGCCTTGCCGCTGTTCGCCGGCCTGCTGGCGACCAAGGGCGGGCTGGTGTTCACCGGCGACCAGCTGGGCCATGTCCTGGCGCTCGATGCCAAGACCGGCGAAAGCTTGTGGCAGTTCCAGACCGGCTCCGGCATCAACGCCTCGCCGATCAGCTACGAGCTGGACGGCACCCAGTACGTCGCGATCCTGTCCGGCTTGGGCGGCGATCCGAGCTTCTATTACAAGTCGCCGAAGGGTGGCATGCTCTGGGTGTTCGCGCTCGCCAGCCAGGCCAGCCCGCCGGTTTCCGGCATCAGCCAGGTGCCGATCGAGGGCATGCTGCCGACCTACGGCAAGTAGCCAAGCCGCCGGTCGGGCGCGGCAAGGGGAGGCCGTCGATGCGGATCGTGGCGATCGAGGATTTGCATTGCGATGCCGGCTGGCGGGTCTGGTCGTTCTTGAAGGTGACCACCGATCAGGGCGTGATCGGCTGGTCGGAATACAACGAGAGCTACGGCAGCAAGGGGCTGAGCGCGGTCATCCGGAAGCTGGCCGAGCCCTTGATCGGGCTCGATCCGCGGCCCGTGGAGCGGATCTCGGCGATGCTCTACGCCATGACCCGCCAGGCGCCGGGCGGCCTGATCCAGCAGGCGATCGCGGCGCTCGAGAACGCCCTGGTCGACGTCAAGGCGCGCGCGCTCGGCATTCCGGTCGCCGAGCTCCTGGGCGGGCCGGTGCGCGAGCGCTTGCGGCTCTACTGGTCCCATTGCGGCTCCTATCGGCTGCACCACGCCGAGCTGATGGGCACCGCCCCCTTGCGCTCGCTGGCCGACATCGAGGCGCTGGGGGCGGAGGTCCGCGAGCGGGGCTTCACGGCGCTCAAGACCAACATCTTCCCGTTCGATCGCGGCCCGGCCTTCATGTACCAGCCGGGCTTCGCCGCCTGCGCCGGCTGGCCGGAGCTGAACGTCGACCGCACGCTGCTCCGGCTGATCGATGACCAGATGGCGGCGTTCCGGGCGGGGGCGGGCGATGGCATGGATCTGCTGCTCGATCTGAACTTCAACTTCAAGACCGAGGGCTACCTGGAGGTCGCGCGCGTCCTCGAGCCCTATGGCCTGATGTGGCTGGAGATCGACAGCTACGATCCGGCGGCGCTGGCGCTGATCCGGGCGCGGGCGCCGATGCCGGTGGCATCCTGCGAATCCCTGTTCGGGCGGCGCCAGTTCCGGCCGTTCCTGGACGCCCAGGCGGTCGATGTCGCGATCATCGACGTGCCCTGGAACGGTATCCTGGAGGGCATGAAGATCGCCGCCATGGCCGAGGCCTACGAGGTCAACTGCGCGCCGCATAATTTCTACGGCAACCTCTCGACCATGATGAGCGCCCATTTTTGCGCCGCGATCGCCAATTTCCGGATCATGGAGATCGACATCGACGACGTGCCCTGGAAGGACGAGGTGGTGAGCCCGCCGCTGATCGAGGCAGGCCACCTGGTCCTGCCGAGCGGGCCGGGCTGGGGTGTCGAGGTGAACGAGGCGGCGATCCGGGCGCATCCGCCGAAGGGCTAGGGACGCGTC
>CADEGR010000063.1:13350-20482 GCA_902826935.1 uncultured Alphaproteobacteria bacterium
CGCCTTGTGGAAGGCGAATGCCGCCCAGACCGACGACGCGCTGATCATGGGTGCCTGGGGCGCCTATGAGCTCGGCTGGCCGGCCGCGTCGGCGCGCTACGACTGGGCCGCGGCCAGGTTCAAGGACAGCAGCGCCAAGCTCGAGATCGAGTATCTGGCCTCGGCGGTGAGCGGCGATCTCGCCTATGTCGCCTCGATCGAGCGGGCGACCGTGCTGCTGGCCGGCCAGGAGCAGGCGAAGCCCATGGCGTTGCGCGTGACCCACGTGTTCCGCAAGCAAGACGACGGCTGGAAGATGATCCTCCGGCACGCCGATCCGTTGATGGGCAAGATCGCCACCGCGGCCGTGATCGAGAAATAGCGGCGCTCAGCGCGGCGGCGCGCCAGCCGCATCCGCCGGGTTGCGCTGGTAGCCGGGGCCGACGGTGAGCGGCTGCTCCGGCAGGACGCTCTGGTCGAGGGTCGAGCGGAAGGTCTTGCCGTAGCTGGCCAGCTGATGACGGTCGGCGGGGTCGAGCAGGCTGAGCTCGACCCGGTAGTCGCGCTCGGCCTTGACGCCCTGCAGCGGCGGCGTCTCGAAGCTGTATTGGAAGAAGCCGGGCCTGGCCTTCTTCTCGACCAGCAAGGGCGGGCCGCCGGCCGGGTTCTCGAAGCTCGCCTGCAGGATGGTGCCCGCGGGTGGCTCGTGCAGGACCTTGGCGACGAAGCCGTATTTCGCTTCGGCCAGGCGGTAGTTGAAGATGAAGCCGCCGCCGATGAATTGCAGATAGGGCTGCTCGGGCCCAGGCTCGTCCGAGCAGGCGGCGAGCAGGGCCAGGCCGAGGATCAGGCCGAGGGTCGGGATCTTGGGAAGCGAACGCATGGCTGGTCTCACCATCGTTGGCCATGGCTGGTCGGGCGCCAGAACTGGTCGTTGCGCAGCCGGGCCGGCTGGCCGAGCAGGCCGCCCGGCCGCAGGACCAGGATCAGGCCGAGCAGGCTGAAGATCGCGACGTCGCGATAGCCGAGCGTCAGATAGCCTGCCCAGAACACCTCGACGAGGCCGATCAGCAGGCCGCCCAGCATCGCCCCCGGCAGCGATCCGATGCCGCCCAGCACGGCGGCGGTCAGCGCCTTGAAGCCGAACATGAAGCCATCATAGAAGCCGATGCCGCCATAGCGCAGCAGCAGAACGAAGCCGGCGGCGCCAGCCAGGCCGCCGCCCAGCGCGAAGGTCAGCCCGACCGTGCGCCCGACGGGCACGCCGCACAAGCTCGCCATGTCGAGATCATCGGCGCAGGCGCGGACCGCCCGGCCGAAGGCGGTCCGCGCGAGCAGCAGCCAGACCAGGAGGTAGAGGAGAAGGGCAAGGCCGATCAGCCAAAGCTGCAGGGCGCTGATCGTGACCGTGCCGCCGGCCGCCTCCGCCACGGTCAGCTCCGGCCCCGCCAGCGGCTGCAGCCAGCGCTCGCTCGCGCCCTGGCCGAGGCGGACCAGCTCCTCGAGCACCACCGCGAGGCCGATGCTGGCGGCGAGCGGCGCTTGCGAGCGGGCATGCTCGAGCGGGCGGAACACCAGCCGGTCGCTGGCGATGCCATAGGCGGCGCCGACCACCAGGCTGGCGGCGAGCAGCGCCAGCCAGCCGGCCGGCCCCTGGCTCACGCCGAAGGCGAAGAACAGGGTGCTGGCGAGGAAGGTGACATAGGCGCCGATCATGCTGATCTGGCCAAAGGCCAGGTTGATGCGGTCGATCAGCAGATAGACCAGGCTGTAGCCCAGCGCCAGCAGGCCATAGATCGTGCCAAGGGTGATGCCATGCAGCAGCAGCTGCAGCCCATAGGCGAGCTGGCGCGCGGTCGCGGGCGGGACGGCCGAGAGGTCGATCACTCCTGGCCCCGCGCGCGGCGTTGGACGATTGCTGCCGGCATCGGGCTAAGCGCTCCCTGGCGTGAGCCTGCCGCAAGCGCCAGCTTTAGCACAAAGCCGGCCTTGCCGATCGCCCCGAGGCCGCTACGTCCCAGGAAGCGGGTGGCCGTGGTAGGCTGGTGGCGGCTCGGCGCGCATCAGCGGGAGAGGACAGGATGGCGATCGATCTGGCACTGGCGGGCTACGAGCCCATCCTGGCGCCCAGCGTCCCGCCGCCGGAGCAGCCGCTCTCGCGCCTGGAGGTGCTGCGCGCGCTGCGCACCAATGTCCTGACCGCCTATGCCGCGGACGCCTATCGGCGCCTCTCCTCGGTCGGGCCGTTCTTCGGGCGGCGCAGCCTGCTGACCAGCGACCCCGAGGCGATCCAGCATGTCCTGGTCAGCAATCCCACCAACTACACGCGCACGCCCGCGACCTTCCGGATCTTGCGGCCAGTGATCGGCGACGGGCTGCTGCTGAGCGACGGCGAGGACTGGCGCTTCCAGCGGCGCACGCTGGCGCCGGCCTTCACGCCCCGGGCAATGAGCATCGTGGCCCGGGTCAGCGCCGAGCAGGCGGCGGCCAAGCTGGCCGAGCTGCAGGTCGCGGCCGGCGACGGCGGTCGGGTCGATCTGCTGCGTCATATGCAGAGCCTGTCGCTGGAGATCGCGGCGCGCACGCTGTTCTCGACCACCATGGACCAGCGCGCCGGCCAGCTCCGGCAGATCCTGGAGCGCTACAGCCGCTGGCTCGGCCGGCCCTATCCGCTCGACATCCTGCTGCCGCCCAGCTGGCCGAGCCCGGCTGATCTGGCCAGGCGCGTCTATGGCCGCCGCTGGCTGCACTTCATCGCGGCCATGGTCGAGCAACGGGCCCGCATGGCGCGCGAGCCGGACGCGCGCGATCTGTTCGATCTCCTGACCGAGGCGCGCGAGGCGGGCTCCGGGCGCCAGTTCACCTTCGCCGAGCTGCGCGACCAGTTCGCGACCATGATCCTGGCCGGCCATGAGACGACCGCCTTGACCATGACCTGGGCGCTGGTGCTGCTGGCGCAGGCGCCGGCGGTCCAGGAAGCGGTCGCGGCCGAGGCCGCGGCGGTGCTGCCGGCAGGACGGCCGGATGGCGACATCGTCAAGGCGATGCCCCTGACCCAGGCCGTGGTCATGGAGACCTTGCGCCTGTTCCCGCCGGCCTTCCTGATCATCCGCGCCGCCAAGGCGGCCGATCAGGTGCAGGGGATCCGGCTGCAGGCGGGCGACCTGGTCAGCATCGTGCCCTGGATCCTGCATCGCCACGAGGCCCATTGGCAGGCACCCGGGCGGTTCGACCCACGCCGCTTCCTGCCGGGCGCGCCGGCACCCAAGAAGGGCACCTATCTGCCGTTCGGCGCCGGTCCGCGCACCTGCATCGGCGCCCAGTTCGCCCTGACCGAGGCGGTCGTGGTGCTGGGCGAGCTTTGCCGGCATTTCCGGCTGAGCCTGGATCCGGCCGACGAGATCCGGCCGGTCGCGGTGGTCACGACCCACCCCGACCCGCCGCCCTTGTTCACGCTGACGCCGCGCCGGCAGCCGGTGGCGGTGCCGCCGGCCGATGCCAGCGCCGCCTGAGGCGGCAGCGCGCGCTCAGATGGTGCCGATGAAGTCGCGCTTGCCGAGCGGCAGGCCGCAATGGCGCAGGATCGCGTAGGTCATGCTGGCGTGGAAGTAGAAGTTCGGCAGAACGTAGTCGATCAGATAGGCCTGGCCGGCGAAATGCAGGGTCTTGCCGCCGACCGAGAGCGTGATCGGGCGCTGCTCCGAGCCGTCGATGTCGGCCGGCTGGAAGTCCCGGACGAAGGTCAGCGTGCGCGTGATCCGGTTCTTGAGGTCGACGAAGTTCTGCTCGTCGTCGGGATGGCTCGGCACCGTCACGCCAGCCAGGCGCGCGGTCGCGCCCTTGGCGAAATCGGTCGCGATCTGGACCTGGCGGACTAGCGGGAACATATCGGGCGCCAGACGATAGGCCAGCAGCACCGCCGGCTCGATCCGGCGCTCGGCCGCAAAGCGGTCGGCTTGCTCCACGATCGCGGCGAGATTGGTCAGCATGCGGACGAAGGCCGGCACGGCCGCCTGGTACATCGATAGTGTCATGAGCGTCGATCACCCCAGCGCAAGACAAAGGAACCGGCCCTATCAGCCGTAACTTCCAGGCGAACGCAAGCGGCCTCATGTCATGCAGCCAGCGGCCGTCGCGGCGCCCATCGCTTTCGCCCGCGGTTGCGCTAGATCCTTTCTGCGCCGCTTGGTGCTGCATGGGGAGGGGAGACGGGATGCTGATCGGCCGCATGCGCCGCTGCGTCGGTCGGCTCGCCCTGGCGGGCAGCCTGGCGTTGGTCGGACTGCCGGGGCCGGCGGCCGCGACGCCGTTCGAGCTGCGCGGGCTGCCGCCGCTGATCGGCGAGGTGACCCGGCTGGTCGAGCGGCATTTTTATGACCCGGCGATCGTGGCCGAGGTCTGGGACGACGCGCTCGCCGGAGCGCGCGCCGAGCTGCGCGGTCCGGCGAGCGAGGCTCGGACCGATGCCGCCCTGGCCGCCATGCTGGCCCGGCTGGGCGTGTCCCACACCGGCTATTTCCGGCCCGGCGAGCTGGCCTATTACGAGCTGATGGACATCTTCGCCCGGGACGACTGGGCCGGCCAGCTGGATACGATCTTTCCGGCCGGCGAGATCGCCTATACCGGCATCGGTCTGGTGCCGCGCGCGATCGGGGGGCGCAGCTTCGTCGCCGGCGTCTATGACGGCGGGCCGGCCGCGCAGGCCGGCATCCTGGTCGGCGACGAGCTGCTGACGGCGGATGGCGCGCCGTTCGATCCGATCGCCTCGTTCGAAGGCAAGGCCGGGCGCAAGGTGACGCTCGGCCTGCGCCGCGGCGCCAATGCCGCCCCGTTGCAGCTGGCGGTCGAGCCCGAGCGCATCCGGCCGAATGCGTTCTTTCTCGATGCGCTCAAGGCCAGCATCCAGGTGATCGAGCGGGACGGCCGGCGGTTCGGCTATGTCCGGATCTGGTCCTATGCGCGGCGCGCCTATCAGCGGGCGCTGATCGAGGCGCTGGCCGATGGCCCGCTCGCGGCGGTCGACGGGCTGGTGCTCGATCTGCGCGGCGGCTGGGGCGGCGCCCAGGCGGACTATGCCGAGCTGTTCGTGGGCGGCGCCCCGATCATGACCTATGCCGGCCGCGACGGCCGCGTCGACTACGCCAATTTCCGCTGGCGGCGGCCGGTCGTGGCGCTGGTCGACGGCGGCACCCGCAGCGGCAAGGAGGTGATCGCCTATGCCCTGCAGCGCCACGGCATCCCGCTGGTCGGCAGCCGGACCGCGGGCGCGCTCCTGGCCGGCCGGGGCTATCTGCTGAGCGACGGCAGCCTGCTCGAGCTGGCGGTCGCCGATGTCCGGGTCGAGGGCGTGCGGCTGGAGGGCCAGGGCGTGCTGCCGGATGTCGCCGTGCCGTTCGAGCTCCCCTACGCCGCCGGCCGCGACCCGCAGCGCGCGGCGGCGCTCGAGCTGCTCGCCCGCCAGCCCCCGCCGCAGGGGCCGGCACGCTAGAGCGCGCAGGTCGCGATCAGCCAGGGCACCATCGCGACCTGGGCCAGGTTCGCCCATAAGCGCGGCCCGGCATAGGCATCGGCGCTCCGCCAGACCGCCACGAACACCAGGAAATTGTACGGCCATGGCAGGAAGACCATGCCGACCGCCAGCCAGCCCGGCGGGTCCTGGGTCAGCACCGCGAGATGGCCGACGCCGACCAGGAGGTTGAGGGCGCCGCCATAGAGCACGGCGTAGTCCCAAAAGGCGCGCACGAGCGGCAGCTCGCCCCGCCATAGCCGGCGCAGCCAGGCGGTCATTGGGCAGCCGGTGCCGGCGGCCGGCAGCAGTCGGGCCGCGGCATGGTGAATGGCGGCGTTAACCAAACCTTGGGAAATTTGCGCGAGCATCGGCCGTAGACCGAATGAGGTAGACGGGCGTGATGCGTGCTCTGGCCGGCTTGCCGGTGCTGCTGCTTGGCAGCCTGATCCTGCTTGGTGCTTGCGCTGCCGGCAGCGGCGCGACGCCGGCCGGGCCGCCGTCGCTGCCAGCCGAGGGCCAGCTGCGGCTCGCGGCCGGGCCGGGCCAGATCGTGCCAGCACCCCCGGCTGGCCAGCCCAAGCCGGCGCTCCGGCCCGAGCTGCCGCCGGCCCCGGCGGCAGCCTGCCCGCCGGCGCCGCGGCACCGGCCCGGCACCGAGGTCGGCTATCTGGTGCTCGACCTGACCAATGGCCAGACCCGTGCCGAGCTCAATCCCGATCTGCCGCTGATCCCGGCTTCGACCACCAAGCTGGTCACCGCGCTGGTCGCGCTCGACCTGCTGGGCCCGGACCATCGCTACCGCACCGAGCTGCTGAGCGCGGCCAAGCTCGACCATGGTCGGCTGCAGGGCGATCTGGTGCTCAAGGGGAGCGGCGATCCGGCGCTCAATCTGGCCGATCTCCTGGGCCTGGCAGTGCGCCTGCGGGCGGCCGGCGTGACCAAGGTCGAGGGCCGCTTTCTGATCGACGATACCGCATTTCCATGGTCGACCGCGATCAACCCCAACCAGCCGCCCAATGCCCGCTACAACCAGGGCATCGGCGCTCTCAAGATCGCGGCGGCCACGCCCGAGCTTGCGCTCGCCGAGCTGGACGACGCGGTCCTCGAGGTCGGTAATCGCCGCGGCAAGCGCAAGAAGGCCAAGCGGCCCGCGGCGCAGCCCCGGCCGGTCCTCGATCCGGGCCTGCATGCCGGCCAGATGTTCCATTGGCTGGCGCGTGCCCAGGGGATCCAGCTGCCGGCGGCGCAACGGGGCGTGGCACCGGTGCCGGCGCGGGCGGTCGCGACCCATCAGAGCGCCCCGCTCACCTTGCTGCTGCGCGACATGCTGGTGCACAGCGACAACATGATGGCCGAGATGATCGGCTGGTCGGCGGTCCAGCGAGTAGGCAGCGAGCCTGGCGTGGCCGCGGGCTCCGGCCAGCTGCTGCTGCAGCAGCTGCGCCGGCTGCTGCCGGAGGTGAATTGGTGCGGTGCCACGCTCGGCAACGGCTCCGGCCTGGACGAGAACTCGCGGCTGACCGCGCGCCAGCTGGCTGCCTTGGCGCGCTATGGCTGGGAGCGCTACGGCTTGCCGGCGCTGCTGCCAGGCGGCGGCTGGTCGGGCACGCTGAGCCGGCGCTTCACGGCGCAAGACCAGACGCT
>CADEGR010000063.1:20582-23101 GCA_902826935.1 uncultured Alphaproteobacteria bacterium
GGCGTCGCGGCGCTGCCGGCGGCGGCTTATTCGGCCGGATCGTAGGTTTTGTGCCGATAGGTGACGACCCGATAGAGATAGCCCAGGACGATCACGGCCACGACCAGCTTGGCCACCGGATCGATGTAGTCCTCGACCAGGGCGTAATTGTCGCCGAGCCAGTAGCCGGCGGCGGCCAGCCAGCCCACCCAGACCATGGTGCCGAGGGTCGAATAGGCCAGGAAGGGCAGGAGCGGCATGCCGGACAGGCCAGCCGGCACCGAGATCAACGTGCGCACCGTCGGCACGAACCGGCAGACCAGGACCGCCAGCGCATTGTGCCGGTCGAACCAGGCATCCGCCTTCTCGATGTCGTCCGGCGACACCGTGAGCCACCGGCCGTGCCGCTGCGCCAGGGCTTTCAGCCGCTCTTTGCCGAGCACGCGGCCGGCGTAATACCACGGCGTGTTGCCGATGATCGAGCCAAGGGTGCCGACCGCGATCACCGCCCATAAATCGAGATCGCCGCGCGCCGCGGCAAAGCCGGCGGCCGACATGATCAGCTCGGACGGAATCGGCGGGAACACATTCTCGAGGATCATCAGGAAGGCGATGCCGAGATAGCCCATCTGGTCCAAGGTGCCGATGATCCATTCGGCCATGCATGTGCTCCTGCTGCGGCGCCATCGGCGCCTGGTGACGCGCAAGTCGCCGCATCTCGCGCAGCAGCCGCGCCCCGGCTGGCGGTCGCCCCGCCGCCGACCGCAACCTCCGGTCACGCCGGCGCGGCCGGATCTCTGATAGCAGCTGCGCCCGGCTTGATCCAGCGGCGCAGCGCCGCGCGCCTTCGGCGGCACGACACGAGCAGCGACGCCTCGCCCGTGCGGGTGACCGGCAAGCACCGGCCGACCCAACGGCAGCGGCGGCGCCGCAGCGCGCCATCGGAGCAGCCGTCGGGCCGCCTGCCGCGCGATCTTGCCCGCCGCGGGCCGGAGATCGGCAACAAGGGCCGGGTCGCGGTGATAGGCGCGATCAGCGGGCGAGGTGCCGGCAGCGATCGCCTCACGCCGGCGCGGAGCGTCGGCGACCAGTAGCTTGGCGGCGACTTGGGTGCCGGCCGTGGTACCGGGCGTCAGGGCCAGCAGCATGGACGGGCGACAACCCTCTGTCAGCCCGTGGATCTTGGTCGTGCGGTCGCTGTGCCTCCCGCCCAATGGCCGGAGCTTACGGCCTTTTCAGGCTGCTCGCCGAACGGTTCGCCTCGACCGCCGTGCGGTCGAACAAGGCAGCCTGCGCCACCTGCGTTGCAAGGACCTTCTGTCAGAGCTGCATTGGCCCCAGCGGTTGCGGCGATCTTCGATCGTGGTCGCGGCCCATGGATCAAGGGGGCAATCCTGTCGGCGACAACGGCTCCGCAGCCCATCAACGCTGTCGCTGATCACGCGCCGATCGTCCCGCAGCGGGCGCGCAGCTGGTTTTGCGGATCGAGGGCGCAATCGTCCTACAGGCGCGGCACCGAGGCGGTCATGCCGAGTGCGGCGTCACGCCAGGCGCCGGTCCCGTTCGATCGCAGCGCTCATCGCGAGATCGAACGCCCGTTCGGCCGGCTGAAGCACTGCCGGCGTATCGCCACCAGCAACGACCAGCTCGCCAGCAACTCCTCGCTGCCATCGTCTCGGTCACAATCTGGTGGGCTGATTGGCCATGCATCAGCCTTTCCGACCCAAGATGATAGGTTGGCTCAATGCGCTAGGATCAAGACCCGGTCAGGCGAACCACGCTTGGGCTGATTAATCCGATCTTCAGCTTTTTGAGCGATTCTGCCCACGGTCCATGCGATCCTGGGAATCCGCGCGTCGAGCAACCGACTTGTTGACGGGGCAGATGTCCAGGGTCGCATGGACCAGGAACGCTGCGCCAGCTTCGGCCCAAGACGTGAGGAAACGGTTGGCAGCTTCGAGCAGTGCGCCGATGGCGGCGGGTGGGCTGCCGGTCAGCTGCAGGCATTGCTCGGGGTTTCGGGCTTCAGCTTGATCCGCGCTTGGGCCACTCGATGCCTGTGGCAGCGATGGTGATGCCCCTGTCGGCAATCGTCGGACGTTTGGCAAGGTTTCACCAGACTCGGCGCGGCGGTGCCAGGCGTCTGCGCCAGCCGCGCCGGCCGGCCGGCGCTCGAGCCCGCTGGCTCACACGCCCAGGGCATCGCGCACTCCAGTCCTCCAGCTGTACGGTTGCGGGATGTGATGTTCCGAGCCCGGACGAGCGACGTCTTTGGTCCAGGCCTGGCAGACGAACTCGTTGGGTGTGAACCTTTGAAGGTCTTGAGCCGGCGGGCGTGGTTGTTGGCATCCGGGAAGCGCTGCAGGTGCGTCCCGTGACTGTCGCATCCTCGAAGGTACGGTTCATGCGCAGGGCCTGGCCGTTGGTTCACCGGTGATCGGGCTTGGTCCGGCGATGCTCGATACCGTGCTCGCGCCATATGCGATCGAAGCGATGAACGCGCAGCATGGCGGTTGGGCCTGAGCGGTTCGTCGGTGCGT